>CAJMQT010000024.1 GCA_905215655.1 uncultured bacterium
TACTGCCGTAATGTTCACAACGTCTCTTACCGAGCACTCGAAGTCCGTGAAGTGGATAGGTTTGTTCAAGCCCATCTGGATCGGACCGATAATCTCCGTGTCCTGATCAATGGTTTCAAGCATCTTGTAAGCGTTGTTGGCGCTGCTCAGATTGGGGAACACCAGCGTGTTTACTTCCTTGCCGTTAAGGCGCGAGAAGGGATACTTCGCATCTCTGAGCTTGTTGTCAAAGGCAAAGTTTACCTGCATCTCACCGTCTATCGCGAGGTCGGGATAGCGCTGTTGCATCTCTTCCACGGCGGCGTGAACCTGTGCCGGACTGCCCACTTCGTCAGTTCCGAAGTTTGAGTAGCTTATCATTGCGATGTTAGGCTCTTCGTTGAAGAAACGTACTGTTTGTGCACTCAAACGTGCCACATCTACCAGCACGTCCTTGTCGGGATGTCGGTTGATCAGCGTATCGGCAATGTAGAAGACGCCCTTCTTTGTGTTAAGAATGTGCATCGTACCGAAGTGGTCATAACCCGGCTGTATTCCGATAACCTCTTTCGCCACCTTGATGGTGTTCGAATATTTGGTGTAAAGACCTGTTATGAAGGCGTCCGCCTCGCCGGTCTCGACCATCATCATTCCGAAATAGTTGCGCTCGAACATCTTATCGTTTGCCTCGTCCACGGTGTAGCCCTTGCGTTGACGTTTGTCGGCAAGTATGCGGGCGTAACGTTCGCGACGCTCGTGCTGGTTGTCGTGGCGCAAATTTACTATTTCTATACCTTCCAGACTGAGGTCAAGCTCTTTTGCCAGCTTCTCTATGCGCTCGTCATTGCCTAAAAGTATCGGTTGACAGATACCTTCGTTCTTAGCCTGTACGGCGGCTTTAAGCATCGTCGGGTGAATGCCTTCGGCAAAGACAACGCGCTGCGGGTGCTTGCGTGCCGTGTCATAAAGTTTCTGTGTGAGTTTGGTCTCTTGTCCGAGCATCTCACGCAGGCAGTTTTTGTAGGCGTCCCAGTCGGTGATCTGTGTGCGTGCCACGCCGCTGTCGATTGCCGCTTTCGCCACGGCTGCCGATACTTCGGTGATGAGTCGCGGGTCAACGGGTTTCGGAATGAAGTACAACGGACCGAAGGTGAGGTTGTTAACTTGGTACACGTCGTTCACAACATCGGGCACAGGCTGCTTTGCAAGGTCTGCTATGGCATGAACGGCAGCCATTTTCATCTCCTCGTTTATCGCCGTCGCATGTACGTCGAGGGCACCTCTGAAAATGTATGGGAAACCGATTACGTTGTTTATCTGGTTGGGATAATCCGAACGTCCGGTACTCATCAGCACGTCGGGACGGCTCGCCATGGCGTCTTCGTATGAGATTTCGGGCACCGGATTGGCAAGGGCGAACACTATCGGCTGGTCAGCCATCGAGCGAACCATATCCTGTGTCAGGACGTTTCCTTTTGACAGACCTACGAATACGTCCGCTCCCTTAATTGCTTCTTCAAGCGTATGCACGTCGCGGCGGTCTGTCGCAAACATCTTCTTTTGCTCGGTAAGCTTCTCACGGTCGCTTGTAATCACACCTTTCGAGTCGAGCATGAGGATGTTTTCTTTCTTGGCACCGAGCGCCATGTAAAGTTTGGTACATGAGATTGCTGCTGCTCCGGCACCGTTAACCACGATTTTAACCTTTGAGATATCCTTTCCGTTCACTTCGAGAGCGTTTTTCAGACCTGCGGCAGATATGATTGCCGTGCCGTGCTGGTCGTCGTGCATCACCGGAATGTCGAGAGTGCGCTTCAGACGCTCCTCGATATAGAAACACTCGGGTGCCTTAATGTCTTCAAGATTGATACCTCCGAAGGTGGGAGCGATTTTCTCCACCGCCTCACAGAATTTCTCCGGGTCTTTCTCCGCCACCTCGATATCGAACACATCAATGCCTCCGTATATCTTGAACAGCAGTCCTTTACCCTCCATAACTGGCTTTCCGCTCATTGCTCCGATGTCTCCGAGACCGAGCACGGCTGTACCGTTGCTTATTACTGCAACAAGATTTCCCTTTGCCGTGTACTTATAAGCGTCGTTAGGCTCTTTCTGTATTTCGAGACAAGGAAAGGCGACGCCGGGCGAATAAGCAAGGCTGAGGTCGGTCTGGGTCCGATACGGTTTGGTCGGTTTGACCTCTATTTTTCCCGGTTTGCCACTCTGGTGATATTCAAGAGCGGCTTCTTTCGTGATATTAACCATAATAGTGCTATATTTTACATATTTTAATGAATTGTCGTAGTTTTTATTACATATTATAATAAGAACTCATGCAAAAGTAATAAAAATAAACGAAAGCAAATAGTTTTTTTAGAATAAATTACTAACTTTGCAGTAAATTGGAATATTTATGCGAAAAAACGGTGACACAACGACTTATCGTGAGAGTTTGAAGGTTCGGATTATGGAGACGGCTATGTCCCTTTTCAAGCAGCATGGTATAAAGTCTGTGAAGATGGACGACATCGCAACAGAGCTTGGCATATCCAAAAGGACACTTTACGAAACGTATAACAATAAGGAGGAACTGCTTTTCGAAGGTGTCAGGCACGCAGCCGACGTTCAGCATAAGCAATTATCCGAATATGCCGAGAAAGCCGGAAACGAGATGGACATCGTTGCCTTTTTCCTGCGAATGAGGCTTAAAGACCTTGGAACCATCAACCCGCTGTTCTTCTCAGAGATGCACAAATATTCAAAGATCATAGCTTTCCTGCAACAACAGAACGAAATAAGAAGGACAAGCTCAATACAATTTATGAAGAGAGGTATCAAGAACGGCTATTTCAGAGCCGACCTTAATTATGACATTGTCAGCCGATTGGGCGAGGCCGCTACCGACTTTGCCATGAAGACAAAGATGTATCAGCGATATCCTTTAAAAGAAATCTTCCGCACATTCACCGTCATTTATCTTCGCGGATGTTGCACGGACAAAGGTCTTACATATCTTGAAACGGTGCTCGGAATGAATGAATAATCAAGAGTTTCCGTGAGTTCGGCTTTCGTTTACAGGGGTATAAAAAATACAGAAGAAAGGAAGTACATTCCAAAAGCTTGCCTTTTACCTTCCAAAAGGCAAGCTTTTACACGGTAAAAGGCGGTCTTTTGCAATGCAAAAGACCGCCTTTTGTAAAGTGCTTGATGCCAGCAATGCCCGAAGTGCGGCGGCACCGGCAAGATCATCAAGGATCCCTGCACATGTAAAGTGCTTGATGACAGCACATTATGTCATACAAAAATTTCCGGAAAAAGACACGTGGCTACGGCGGAGATTGACTCATCAAAGTCTTATCACCTGCTTGACTCCTTTCACGTTGCGCAGCTTCTTTATCAGCTGTTCAAGCCGCGACGTATCCTCGACATTTACGGTCAGGTTGCCCTGAAAAAGACCGTCGTTGCTGTCAATGTTGATACCGCGCATCATTATCTTTTCTTCTTTCGAGATGATGCTTGTGATGTTGTTCACGATGCCGATGTCGTCGTTTCCGATTATCTTCAACGTCGTCGAGTACTGCGATGTACCTTTTCCGCTCCACCGAGCCTTGACAATCCGGTAACCGAAACGCTTGCGCAGCTCCGACGCATTGGGGCAATCGCAACGGTGGATTTTTATGCCTCCGCTTACAGTTACAAAGCCGAAGACGTCATCTCCGTAAATAGGGTGACAGCATTTGGCAAGAGAATAATCAACGCCTTTCAGGTTTTTGTCGATTACAAGAACGTCGTCACTCGCATTGGCTATGTCCTTATTCGGGTCCTCAAAGCTGTACTCCATTGCGCTTCGAGCCGGTAGTACGGGCGCGGCGTTGTTGTCCCGAATTAATATTTCCTGATATTTGTCAATCGTCTGGTTCAGATCGAGACTGCCGTCGGCAAGGCTTTTATAGAAGTCGTTTGCCTCTTTATAGCCCAACTTCTTGATAAGGTGTGACACGGTGCTCTCTTCCAAGTCAATCTTTCGGTTTTTCAGACGCCGTTCAAACATCTCTTTCGCATAAACGCCGTCCTTTATCAAGAGGTCTTTTATTGCCATGCGTATCTTCGCTTTGGCGCGGCTTGTCTTCACTATGTTCACCCAGTCGCGCTTCGGAGTCTGGTTGCCGGCTGTCATTATCTCCACTTGGTCACCGTTGCGGAGGACATATCTGAACGTAACCACCTTATTGTTAATCTTCGCTCCGGTGCAATGGTTGCCGATGTTGGAGTGGATACGATAAGCAAAATCAAGCACGGTAGAGCCTGCCGGAAACTTCATCAGGTCGCCTTTGGGCGTGAAGACGAACACTTCGTCTTCGTAAAGATCCATCTTAAACTGGTCTATTACCTGCATGTCGTCCTTGTTTTCCAGCGCCGTCCGTATGCTGTTAAGCCATTCGTCCAGCCCGCTCTCACCCTTGATACCCTTGTAACGCCAATGGGCGGCAAGTCCGCGCTCGGCAATCTCGTCCATCCGTTCCGTTCGTATCTGCACCTCCACCCACTTGTTTTCAGGTCCGAGCACGGTTATATGCAAACTTTCATAGCCGTTGGATTTAGGCACGCTGAGCCAGTCGCGCATCCTTTTCGGGTTCGGCTGGTACATGTTTGTTATTATGGCGAAGACCTGCCAGCAATGGATTTTCTCCATATCGACCGCCGAGTCGAGGATTATACGTATGGCGAAGAGGTCATATATGCCCTCGAAACCACACTGCTGTTTCTTCATTTTCTGCCAGATGCTGTGAATGCTCTTTGTCCGTCCCTTCATGTGGAAGTGCAGCCCCGCCTCTTTCAGCTTTTCGTCTATCGGTCCGATAAACCGCTCTATGTACGCGTCGCGGCTTTTCTTGGTGGCGTTGAGCTTTTCTTTTATCATGTAATAGGCGTCATGTTCGAGGTATTTCAGGCTGAGATCTTCAAGCTCGCTCTTCAACTTATACAGTCCGAGTTTGTGCGCCAAGGGTGCGTAAAGATAACTTGCCTCCTCACTTGCCTTCATCTTCGCCTCGCCGTCGGCAACGTCTTTTAGTTGCCGCATCAGGTTCACACGGTCGGCAATCATAATAAGGATGACCCTCATATCCTCGGCGAAGGAGAGCAGGAGGTTACGGAAGTTCTCGCTCTCGATTACCGGATTTTTCTTATAAAGTTCCTGAATGCGTTGCAGTCCGTAGATTATGTGACTCACGTTTCCGCCGAACTTGGCGTCGATGGCATTAAGCTGCTCGGCGTCCGACGGCGTTCCGGCATAAAGAAGTATAGCAAGAATGCCGTCACGTCTCAGCCCTATCTCGTCGATTGCTATGCGGGCCGTCTGCATACTCAGCAGAATGGGGTTCTTTCCGAAAATATTTCGTTGTATGGAATTGTCTTTAAGAGCGTTTTTCAAGCATTCAAACACTTTCTTTTCGTCATCCTTTTCAAGCAGGTCGCCAACGCTTTTACGCAGCGACCTTATAATTTCGAGAGCCTCTGTCCGCTCTTCTTTTGTAAAAACAAGCCTTTCGCCCATAATCAGAAGTTTTTAAAACGGCGTTGCTGAAAACCACCAACGTCCGTGCAAACATACACATTTTTTACGATATTCGCCGTTCTTGTTTCAAATAAATTAAGAAATACGGTCTTTCTTTATCAATGTAATAACTTTTTAATGGTAAAAGTTATATTTGTTAAGAAAAAAGCAATATCTTTGCATTAAACATAAAGCGAAGACAGGCGGCACCTCGGAATAAAAAACAAACACGTTTATTTTATTATTCTCTCGGTTTGCACTATCTTTGCATATATGATAAGCTAATCTTATTGAAGAACAACAAAAACCTTATAAAAAAGTAATATTATGTTATCACAGGAAGATTTAAAACAAATCTCGGGTAAAGGCATTACCGAAGAACAAGTAACAAATCAGTTGGAAGAATTCAAGCAGGGCTTTCCTTTTTTGAAACTCGAAGCCGCTGCTGCAATCGACCGCGGAATTGTCGCTCCGAAAGAAGACGAGCGTGCGGAATACGTTAAACGCTGGAACGAATACAAGGCGGAAGGCAAGAAAATTGTGAAATTTGTACCTGCGAGCGGTGCCGCAAGCCGTATGTTCAAGGACATGTTCGCATTTCTCGGCGCCGATTATAACGAGCCGCAGACGGCATTTGAAAAGAAATTCTTTGACGAAATAGAGCACTTTGCGTTCTACAACGAGCTTGACGACACCTGTGTCAAGAACGAGGGCAAAGGTATTAAAGAACTCATTGCATCGGGAAACTACAAGGCTGTGGTTGCAAACATGCTTGAAAAACAGGGCATGAACTACGGTCAGCTGCCAAAAGGCATGCTGCTGTTCCATAATTATGAAGACGGCGTAAGAACACCAATGGAGGAACATTTGGTTGAAGGCGCGCTGTATGCGGCAAGCAACGGCGAGGCAAACGTTCACTTCACGGTGAGCCACGAGCACATGGCGATGTTCGAGAAGAAGGTAGCCGACAAGAAAGCGGCTTACGAAGGCAAGTTCGGCATCAAGTACAACATCTCTTTCTCTGAGCAGAAGCCGAGCACGGACACCATCGCCGCCAATCCGGACAACACTCCTTTCCGCAATGAAGACGGCTCTCTGCTGTTCCGTCCGGGCGGTCACGGTGCACTCATCCAGAACCTTAACGACATCGACGCCGATGTAATCTTCGTTAAGAACATCGACAACGTTGTACCCGATCGTCTCAAAGACGACACCGTAACTTACAAACAGCTGATTGCCGGCATATTGGTCACGCTGCAATCCAAGATTTTTGAGTATCTGGAAGTGCTCGAATCGGGCAGCTACACCCACGAAAAGCTCGAAGAAATAATACGTTTCGTACAGCGAGACCTGTGCTGCCGCAAACCGGACATCAAGGAACTTGAAGACGCCGAACTGGTAATCTACCTGCGAAAGAAGCTCAATCGCCCGACACGTGTATGCGGCGTGGTGAAGAACGTCGGCGAACCGGGTGGCGGTCCGTTCCTTACCTACAATCAGGACGGCACCGTCAGCTTGCAGATACTTGAAAGCAGTCAGATCGACAAGAGCAACACGGAATACATGAAGATGTTTACCGAGGGCACACACTTCAACCCCGTTGACCTCGTTTGCGCCGTGAAGAACTATAAGGGCGAGCATTTCGACCTGCCGAGCTACGTCGACAAGACCACCGGATTTATCAGTAGCAAGAGCAAGAACGGCAAAGAACTGAAAGCTCTCGAACTGCCCGGACTGTGGAACGGCGCCATGAGCGACTGGAACACCGTCTTCGTAGAAGTTCCGCTGTCAACATTCAACCCCGTTAAGACCGTCAACGACCTGCTAAGAGAGCAGCATCAATAAATTCAAGATACTCCGTTGAGGAGTAAACGGACAAGCATCCGGACGTACGGACAAGGACACAGCCATATCGGTTGTCACTTGTTCGCCCGTCCGGATATTTTATTTCAGCCTTATCATTCCGTCACCTTAAAAATTATTTGTCCTTCATTTCTTGACTGAGTTTTCATCGTAAAGTGAGAAAATAAGTCCTCTTTCACCTATTTTTATTTTGTATTTAGCCTAACTTTCGCTAATTTTGCAGGTATTAATGCCTAAGGACGAAAAAACCGTTTTACAACACGTTTTTCAATAAAAAGGTAAAAATTAAAAATCAAAAATGGCTGACCGATTATTTTTCGGACGGCTCATTGACAAACGATAAAGATGAAAGGAACAATAGACTGCTTTCTGCCCTGCAACGATTTAAACGCTGTAAGCAACACGCTCAGACAGCTCAGGGGCAGCCGCATGATAAAAAATATAAACCTGTTGGTGACGGAAGACTTCGCCGCAGGATGTCAGGAAACAGACAACAACCGTCTTCTCACCGTCGACAGCCTTACATCTTCGGCAGCGATGCGCCACATGGCGGAGGCTTGTACGGCTGATTATGCCTTGGTGTTCATCAAGCCTGTTACAGTAAGTCTCGGTCAGTATGCCATCCATCGCATGGTGCGTGTAGCGGCAGAAACCGAGGCGGCTATGGTCTTTGCCGACAGATGGTCGGTGGAGAACGGCGAGATGAAGGCGCATCCTGTAATCGACTGGCAGGAAGGAAGCCTGCGCGACGACTTCGACTTCGGTTCCGTCGTAATGATAAAAGGCTCGCTGCTACGTGCGTTTGCCGCCGAACAAGATACCCACTCTTACAAATTTGCGGGATGGTACGAACTATGGTTGTGGCTGAGTAGGCACGGTCGGATGTTTCATATCAACGAACTGCTTTACACGGAGGAGGAACGCGACCTAAGGGCGAGCGGCGTAAAACAGTTTGATTACGTCAATCCTGCCAACCGGGAGGTGCAGATCGAGATGGAAAAAGCTGCCACGGCACACCTTAAAGCGGTGGGAGCGCTGGTGGATACGTCGGCATACGCCGACCCGGATTTCAACGAGCAGGACTTCGCTTTCGAGGCGTCTGTCATCATTCCGGTACGCAACCGCGAGAAGACAATCTGCGACGCGGTGGACAGCGCGCTGTCACAGAAGACGTCGTTCGCGTTCAACGTTATTGTCGTTGACAACCATTCAACGGACAATACCACGACTCTGCTTCAAAAATATGCCGGGCGCAAAGACGCCGATGTGCCTCTGATACATATTATTCCACAGCGTAAGGACCTCGGAATAGGCGGCTGTTGGAACGAGGCGGTTGACGACGAGCGGTGCGGACGCTTTGCCGTGCAACTCGATAGCGACGACCTTTACTCTTCGCCCGACACGCTGCAAACCATCGTCGACGCCTTTTACAGTCAGCGGGCGGCTATGATCGTAGGTTCGTACCGCATGTGCGATTTCGACCTTAACACGCTTCCGCCGGGCTTGATAAGCCACGCCGAATGGACCGACAACAACGGATGCAACAACGCCTTGCGCATAAACGGACTGGGAGCTCCACGCGCTTTCTTCACACCTCTGCTCCGACAGATACGATTTCCCAACACCAGTTACGGCGAAGATTACGCCTTAGGACTGGCGTTCAGCCGCCGTTACAAGATAGGAAGGATTTTTGATGAGCTCTATCTCTGCCGACGTTGGGGCGGCAACAGCGACGCAGTACTGAGCATAGACAAGGTTAACGCAAACAATCTGTATAAAGACCGCCTGCGCACAATGGAGCTTATAGCGCGCAGACAGCTGTCTTCGGGCAAGGAAGACATCATCTCGGACAACTCGCTCAGCCGCTTTTTCAACCGGCAAATGGAGACGTGGAGCCTTGCAAGACATAACTTCCGCGACCTTCAAAGAGTGCTGACGCGCGACCTGAACATGGACGGTTGGTCGCTCACAGTACAGTTTAATCCTGCACGAATGGTATCAACCGGGGCTAAAATCGACAAAGCATCGATAAGCCAAAGACCGTGTTTCCTCTGTCAGAAAAACCGTCCGGAGGAGCAATTAATAAAGAGATTGGATGAAAACTTTGAAATTCTTGTCAATCCATACCCCATCCTTCCTGTTCATTACACCATACCTTCACTCTGCCATAAGCCTCAAAGCATAAAGGAAAATTTCACCGAAATACACAAACTTCTCTGCCTCTTTTCTGACATTATGGTATTTTACAACGGACCGAAGTGTGGTGCTTCGGCTCCCGACCACGCCCATTTCCAAGCCGGTTCGAGAGATGTAACACCCTTGCAGAAGTCATGGCAGAGGCTCACACGCAACCTTTCGACAATTTATTCACTTAACGACGACGAGGATATCAGCCTCATCGAAGACTGGTTCTGCCCTGCCCTACTCGTCCGCAGCCGTAGCGCCGAGTCGGGCGAAAGGCTCTTCCGCAGGATTTACGACGCTCTGCCCATGAACGAGGGCGACACGGAGCCGATGTTGAACATCGTCGCTTGGCGTCACGCCGACACCTTCCTGACCGTTGTCTTCCCGCGTCGCAAGCACCGTCCCGACTGCTATTCGGCAGAGGGAGACAGCCGTCTGTTAGTCAGTCCGGGCGCTCTCGACATGTCGGGACTCATCATCACGCCGCGAGAGGAGGACTTCAACAAACTGACAGCCGACCGCGCCGTAGCCGTATTACAGGAAGTGGCGCTCTCAAAGGACGATATACGTGGCGTGACGGAACGCATCCGCAACGCCGGAGACAAGACATCGGCAGCCGCCGGACAGCCTCTCGACCGACCGGAGCCTGACGTTCACGTCGGCATTGTCAGCGCCGAGAGCATACGCTTCTCGCTAAACGGCGAATACAATGCAAAAGGCGAAGTGATAACGGGCGCTCAGGAAGTCGCCTTCTCAGAAGGAGGGATCCTTTGGAACGGAAACATTTACCGCGAACTTACGTTCTCTCCGTGCGACAACGGAGCGTCGTTCTCACTGCAAGACGTAACCATCGGTGTCAATTTTCATTGGGAGAGGAAAGAGACACAGACGTTCCTCGGCACGCTGAAACTTGTTGTCGAGGCTGACAAAATATGCGCTATAAATATCCTTTCGGTTGAAAAATACCTTGTAAGCGTCATTTCAAGCGAGATGAAAGCAACATCTTCACTCGAATTTCTGAAAGCTCACGCCGTAATATCGAGGAGCTGGCTGCTCGCACAAATCGACCGCCGGCAACGCCAAGGCAGAGGAGGCAACGGTTTCTTCTCATTCATCAAGAAGGAGGACGAGGTGATACGATGGTACGACAGAGACGATCATACGATCTTTGACGTATGCGCCGACGACCATTGTCAGCGCTACCAAGGCATAACAAAAGCCAATAACAAGCACGTGGAGCAGGCTGTCAGAGAGACATGCGGACAGATATTGATGTCTGACGAGAGCATTTGCGACGCACGTTTCAGCAAATGTTGCGGCGGCATAACAGAGGAATTCCAGTTTTGTTGGGAAGATAATCCGCAGCCATATCTCGTCGCCCTGCATGACGTAGCCACGCCGTCAGGACACATTCCCGACCTGACGGACGAGGCGGAGGCTGAGCGCTGGATACGCACAAGCCCGGAGGCATACTGCAACACACAGGACAAGAACATTCTCTCGCAGGTGCTTAACGACTACGACCAAGAGACTTCCGACTTTTATCGTTGGCATGTGGAATACTCGCAGGAACGCATCAGCAAATTGATAAGCGACAAATTAAAGCTCGATCTGGGTGAAATCATCGACTTGCAACCCGTGGCTCGCGGCAAGAGCGGTCGTATATGGAAGCTCAAAATCGTGGGAACGAAAGGCTCGTTCACCATCGGCAAGGAGCTTGAAATCCGTCGGGCGCTGAGCGATACGCATCTTTACAGCAGCGCGTTCGTCGTAGACAAACATGACATTTCGGCAGGAGTGCCGCAACGTTTCGTGCTCACCGGCGCCGGCTGGGGTCACGGAGTGGGACTCTGCCAGATAGGAGCCGCGGTAATGGGAGAGCGCGGTTGCAAGTACGACCACATCCTCCTGCACTATTACAGAGGTGCCGAGATAAGGAAAATCTATTAGAATTAAGAAGTGAGAATTAAGAATTAAGAGGGAAGAATTAAGAATTAAGAATTCAAGAGGGGGAAGATTTATGAAATCAAGAGAGAAGAAAAAACACATATTTTCTTAATTCTTAACTCTTAATTCTTAATTCCCCTAACGACCAAACAAGATAAAATCATGGCTGAAAGAAGACTGAGCAAGAACCCGTGGAGCTGGGTTCCGACATTATATTTTGCCGAAGGACTGCCTTACGTGGCGGTTATGACCATTTCACTAATACTTTACAAGCAACTCGGACTGACCAATGCAGAGATTACGTTCTACACTTCGTGGCTCTATCTGCCTTGGGTCATAAAGCCGCTGTGGAGCCCGTTTGTGGATATCATACGGACAAAAAGATGGTGGATTATCACGATGGAGCTGCTCATCGGCGCCGCTTTCGGTGGCGTCGCCTTCACTATTCCGACGAGTTTCTGGCTCCAAGGCACGCTGTTCTTTTTCTGGATAATGGCTTTCAGCAGCGCGACGCACGACATAGCGGCTGACGGTTTCTACATGCTCGGCTTGAACCAGCACAAGCAGGCGTGGTTCGTGGGCATACGTAGCACGTTCTATCGACTTGCAACAATTTTCGGACAAGGCATTCTTGTGATGATTGCGGGCAACTTGCAGGTGTTCTTCCGCGGCAGCATAAGATACTCTTGGAGCCTTATGTTCTACGGAGTTACTGGCTTGTTCATCGCCCTCTGGCTTTGGCACAGTCTTGTTCTGCCCTGCCCTACATCAGACCGTGGCGTGCGGAACGTCGGTGCCGGAGTGATGTGGGGAAAGCTTTTAAGCTCGATAAAGACATTTTTCACCAAGATGCCGGCACGCAGCGTGGCGATAGCATTCCTCTTCATGCTGTTTTATCGTATGCCCGAGGGCTTGCTTGCCAAGGTCTCCTCACTATTCCTTATCGACAATCCGAGCAGCGGCGGATTAGGTCTGTCGCCTCAGGAGTACGGTCTTGTGCAAGGCACGGTAGGCATAATAGGTCTTACGTTGGGAGGTATCATCGGCGGAATTGCCGCCGGTCGCGACGGCTTGAAGAAGTGGCTGTGGCCTATGGTGTGCGCCATAACGCTGCCCGACCTTGTCTACGTGTACCTTAGTTACGCCATGCCGTCAAGTCTCGGTATAGTAAATGTCTGCGTGTTTATCGAGCAGTTCGGTTACGGTTTCGGCTTCACGGCTTACATGCTTTACCTTATTTATTACAGCCGGGGCGAATACAAGACCTCACATTACGCGCTCTGCACGGCGCTGATGGCGCTCTCGATGATGCTGCCGGGGCTCGTTGCCGGCTGGCTTCAAGAGCTTGTGGGCTATCAGACGTTCTTCCTTATCGTCGTAATCCTTTGTTCAGTAACGTTCCTTGTCACGGCTTTCATCGACATCGACCCCGAGTTTGGCAAGAAACATGACACGGACGACAACGGCGAAAACGATAATTAACATGTTGGAGAGTCTGCCTCGGCAGACTCTCAGGTCTATTTCAGTTGAGCGATGAACAGGGAAAAGGAAATTTATAAGGTTACTCTTTTAGGCAGTCTGATAAACATCGGACTTGTCATCATCAAGTTTTTGTTCGGTATCATAGGATGTTCGGCGGCAATGATTGCCGACGCCGTACACTCAATGTCCGACCTTATAACCGACTTTGTGGTGATTGTTTTCGTCCGTTTGAGCAACAAACCCGAAGACAAAGACCACGATTACGGACACGGAAAGTATGAAACGCTTGCCACATCATTAATCGGCACGTTGCTGTTGTTTGTCGGAATAATGATTTTTTACAAGGCAACGGGGAGCATTATCGACGTATATAGAGGTGTGACGCTGCCGCAACCGGGCGTCATCGCTCTTGTAGCCGCGCTGCTGAGTATTGTCGCCAAGGAGTTTGCTTACCGCATCACGGCGAGCGTAGGCAGGCGTGTCGGCTCACAGGCGGTCATCGCCAACGCTTGGCACCATCGCAGCGACGCCTTTTCCTCCATCGGAACGCTGGTCGGCATAGGCGGCGCCATCTTCTTGGGCGACCGCTGGGCTGTGCTCGACCCTGTCGCCGCGGTGATAGTGAGCTGTTTTATCATACGCACGGCGTGGACACTCATACGTCAGGCTTACGACGAATTGTTGGAGAAAAGTCTGCCCGACGACGTGGAAGATGAGATAAAAGCCATTGCCGAGAGCGAGCAAGGTGTAAGCGAAATTCACAACATGCGCACCCGTCGCATAGGCAACCGCATAGCGATAGAGATGCACCTGCGCATGCCGGGCGACGTCTCGCTGTACACGGCACACGTCCGTGCCACCGAGATAGAACGCCGGCTGCGTAACCATTTCGGCAAAAGCACGCACATAATGCTGCACGTTGAACCGCTGAAAAGCGACGGCAGGTATGTCAACCCCGAAGAAGACAAGAAGAAAGAATAATCTCCATTTTGCTTACTTTTTGATTTTGCTTAAAGCATGTACGGCGCGATATTTCAAAATTTTTATCCCGCAGCCGGAAATATCGCAAAATATGGTGTGCAAAAATAGCGCTCATGCTATCAATACATTACGCATAAAAGAGCGGAAATGTGCAACTTTTTCAGCCTCAAAAAGGCTGTTTATGCACCTGAAAGCTTGCCTTTTGCATCGTCAATGAGCCGTTTTCACGATGCAATATGCCTCCTTTTGCGTTGTAAAAGGCGGCATATTGGATTGCAAAAGCTTACCTTTTACATCCCGGAAGGTTGTCTTTCATGCCCTAAAAGCCATTTTATCAACTTCCGTTTTCCTATTTTACTCCGTCCCGACGACATTTTTCAGTTTGACACTTTGCAAGGTCAGGCTCCCTTTTACCTTACATATCGGTTTACCGACCGCGACATTCCACCTTGCCGTTTTATAAATAAAAATCTGTTGTTTATATACATTTTAAGGCAATCGAGGTAGCGAATATTTTGTCACATTGCTGTACTTTTGCAATCGTAAAACAAAAATCAAACAGTTATCATGTATTTAGAGAAAATAACTTCACCCGATGTGGTGAAACGATTTACGGCAGACGAACTTGAAAAACTTGCCGAAGAGATACGTCAGGGAGTGCTCAACCGCGTCAGCAAGCACGGCGGACACCTCGGTCCGAACCTCGGAATAACGGAGGCTACGATAGCGATGGTTTACGTGTTCGACCTTCCGAAAGACAAGTTTGTCTTCGATGTGTCACATCAGATTTATCCCTTCAAGATGCTTACGGGTCGCGCCTACGGCTACATCGACGACAAGCGGTTTGACGAAGTGTCGGGTTACAGCTCGCCGAAGGAGTCGCCCGAGTACGACATGTTTGAGATAGGACACACCTCTACATCGGTGGCGCTCGCCACAGGACTGCAAAAGGCGCGCGACATACGTGGCGGACGGGAAAACATCATAGCCGTCATCGGTGACGGATCGCTGAGCGGCGGCGAGGCGTTCGAGGGCTTTGACATTGCTGCCGAGGCAGGAACAAACATGATAATCGTTGTGAACGACAACGAAATGTCTATCGCCGAAAACCACGGCGGACTGTACGGCAACCTCAGACTGCTGCGTGAGACCGGCGGCAAAGCCGAGCTGAACTTCTTCAAGGCGATGGGACTTGATTATGTTTATGTAGCCGAAGGCAATGACATTCAGGCTCTTATAAAAGCTTTCGGACAGGTAAAGGACGCCGGACGCCCCGTCGTTGTGCACATACATACGGAGAAAGGACACGGCTACGCGCCCGCCGTAGAGAACAAAGAGGCTTACCATTGGAGCATGCCTTTCGACCGTGAAACAGGCAAAGCGCTGTCATCGGGCGACGCAAGCGCGGAATATTTCCCAGCGATGTTGGGCAAATTCCTTGCCGCGAGAGCAAAAGAAGATCCTAAGTTGGTGTCCATATCATCCGCCGTACCGGGAGGAACGGGCTTCACTCCCGACGTCCGCCGTGCCATGGGAGCACAATATGTCGACGTAGGCATTGCCGAAGAGGAGGCTGCCGCCATTGCCTCGGGACTTGCCAGGGGCGGAGCAAGACCGGTATGGACCACTTACGCCACCTTCATCCAGCGCGCTTACGACCAGATTGCGCAAGATATCTGCGTGAACGGAAACGCCGCTGTAATCAACGTTGTGGGCGCTTCGGTTTACGGAATGAATGATATCACGCATATATGTTTCTTCGATATTTCTATGCTCAGCCATATCCCCAACCTCGTTTACCTCGCTCCCACCACGTGGGAAGAGTTTGTAGCGATGGAAGATTGGGCGATACGTCAAGACGAACACCCCGTGGCAATACGCATTCCGGAGATGTGCGTGGCTCACAGCGATGAGGTTTACGACACGGATTACAGCCGTATCGACACGTTCAGGATAGCGCGCCGCGGCGACACCGTTGCCGTGATAGCCGCCGGAGACTTCTACCAGAAGGGCGAGAAGGTGGTGTCTCTGCTCGAAGAAAAAGGTATCGGCGCCACTCTTATCAACCCACGTTTCATCTCGGGCGTTGACGAAGAGATGCTCGAAGAGTTGAAACGCGACCACCGTCTCGTGGTAACGCTTGAAGACGGATGCGTGGACGGCGGTTTCGGCGAACGCATCAGCCGTTTCTACGGAGCGTCGGAGATGAAGGTGCTGAACTTCGGCGTGCGCAAAGCTCTTTACGACCGCTACGACGTAGAGCAGCTCCTGCGCGACAACCATCTTACCGATGAGCAGATTACAGAAGACATTTTGGCGGTGTTGAAGTAATTATCCATCAAAAAAAGGCTACCTTTTATCGTGTAAAAGGTAGCCTTTTTGCATTATAAATGCGGTTTATTGTTTTTCCGTTCTCGGCAGAATTCTTCTTACGGGCTTGTCTCCTGATTTGTCATCGAAGGGAACAACCGTCTCCTTGGCTCTCTTATTTGAATATCTCGGACCGCGACCGTAGTGTCCCCAGCCCCAATCATAATCATCCCAATACGGCGAAGAGGTCTTCGTCAGACGGAAAGCCATTCTCGTGCCGAACTCGTCTTCAAGTGTTCCTGAGAAATAATTGCCTGACAACGAATAGCTGTAAATATCATAATATGTGTCATCCTCGATTGAATAAATCGTTATCACGCCGTTGTTTACGCTCCATGTGATGTGGCTTGCGTAGTAATCCCACGGCGCGTTGCTGTAATAATCAATCCAATAACCCGAACCGGAGGCGTAGTCATAGAAACTCTTGTCGAACGAAAGAGTCGAGTAAGCAGCGCGATAGGTGTAACCATCGTAAATGCCGGTGACGTACAAATCGCCCTCCCAAGTGCCCCAAAGAGTGTCCGCAATGTCGTCGTCATCGTCGCAACTGACGAATGTGAATGACACAGAAAACATCATCATAAACGCCAATAATGTAGTAATCTTCTTCATAATTATTTGATTTTAATTGTATTTTTGATGCAAATTTAATGTATTTATACCTAAGCGGCAAGGATATTTTCATATTACGAAGTAGGAAATTCCCTATTATTGGGTATGAAATCCGTATTTTTAGGGAACAGACCGGGAGAAATTCCACCATATATAAATAAAGCTAAAAACTTTCATTAAAGGGCTTGGTATCTCAAAACTTTTATGTAAGTTTGCATTACGAAAACATAAATGAAGAAACTTTTTATTATTATAAATTATAACAAACAGCAACGATGAAAACAGTTTTTGATTTTACCGTTAAAGACAGAAAAGGTCAAGACGTAAGCCTTAAAGCGTATGCAAACGAAGTGTTGCTTATCGTAAACACCGCCACAAAATGCGGATTTACACCTCAGTATGAAGAACTGGAAAAGCTTTACAAGAAGTATCACGGTCAGGGATTTGAGATTTTAGACTTCCCCTGCAACCAATTCGGACAGCAGGCGCCGGGCACCGACGAGTCAATTCATGAATTCTGCAAACTCAACTTCGGCACGGAGTTCCCGCGTTTCAAGAAGTTGAAGGTGAACGGAGAAGACGCCGACCCGCTCTACAAGTTCCTTACGAGTCAGAAAGGCTTTGCCGGCTGGGACATGTCTCACCCCATAGCTCCCATTCTCGAAGACATGCTTTCAAAGCAGGATCCCGACTATAAGAGCAAGCCGGACATCAAATGGAACTTCACTAAGTTCTTGATTGACAAGCGAGGCATCGTCGTTGCACGTTTTGAACCGACGGAAAGCATAGCCAATATCGAGAAACAGATTGAGGCTTTGTTAGGATAATAAGAACCAAACAACGATGAGTGATTAAGAGTTAAGAACAGAATGACTTAAATGAACAAAACACATTAAAACATGACAAGCATTTTTTCTTAACTCTTAATCATTCATTCTTAATTAAATTATTTGATGGAACAACAGGAAAGAATACGTTGCCTGATTATCGGCAGCGGTCCAGCGGGCTATACGGCGGCGATATATGCCTCACGCGCAAGCCTCAACCCGGTGGTTTACTGCGGCTTGCAGACAGGCGGACAGCTCACCCAGACAACTGTCGTTGAGAACTTCCCGGGGTATCCCGAAGGCGTTGACGGCAATCAGATGATGCTCGATCTGCGCTCGCAAGCAGAGCGTTTCGGCGCCGACTTGCGTGATGGCGTGATCGTGAAAGCCGATCTGAGCAAGGCACCGTACATACTTACGACTGACGAAGGTCACGAAATAGCTGCCGACACGGTAATCATCGCGACGGGAGCATCGGCAAAATATCTCGGTCTGGCTGACGAAGAGAAATACAAAGGAGAAGGTGTTTCGGCATGTGCGACCTGCGACGGTTTCTTCTATCGCAAGAAAACGGTTGCCGTTGTGGGCGGAGGCGACACCGCATGTGAGGAGGCTTTATACCTTGCCGGACTTGCAAAGAAGGTTTATATGATTGTCCGCAAGCCGTTCCTTCGTGCCTCGGATGTGATGAAAAGACGCGTTGATGAGACGGAGAACATCGAAATCCTTTACGAGCATAACACCCTCGGACTCTACGGAGAGAACGGAGTCGAAGGCGCACACGTGGTAAAACGCAAGGGCGAAAGCGACGAACAGCGTTATGATCTGCCGATAGACGGTTTCTTCCTCGCCATCGGTCACAAGCCCAACAGTGACATTTTCAAAGACTGGATAGACACGGACGAGGTGGGATACATCATCACCGAGGGTAAGACTCCACGAACAAAAGTACCCGGAGTGTTTGCCGCCGGCGACGTTGCCGACCCTCATTACCGTCAAGCAATCACAGCGGCGGCAGACGGTTGTCGTGCCGCTCTTGAAGCGAAAAACTACCTTATGGAAAACGGGTTGTAACTTATCATAAGTTATATAATTAAGAATTAAGAGTTAAGAATTAAGAAAATATGCCATTTCGGTATTTCTCTTAATTCTTAACTCTTAATTCTTAATTATATAACTCTTAATTCTTAATTTAATACTTTCTCCCTATTGAGAAGAAGTCCGGCAAACGTCAAGGAGCCGTTAAGCAGCAAAAGCTCATATCCGAACTTGTATCCGAAGTAATGAAAGACCGCACGGTCGATGATGAAACATAAGACGGGAGACGCCAAAGCGATGTAAGGCACAATGCGGTCGCAGGTCCGTCGCTTGGTAAGAAGTCCGAAAGCGAACAATCCGAGCAAAGGTCCGTAAGTGTAAGAACAAAGGATATAGACCGAGTCTATCACGCTCGTGGAGTTTAAGAGGTGGAAGACGAATATGAAAACGATGAACGCAAAGACCATGCCGAGATGTGTCCTGCGGCGCAAACGTTCGTCTTCGGGACGCCCTTTTATGTCTACGCAAAAACTCGTAGTCAGCGCGGTAAGCGACGAATCAACAGTACTGAACGAGGCGGCAACGACTCCTATGACGAACATAACAAGCACGACATCACCCAAACGACCTGTTGCCGCGAACATGGGCATAAGTTCGTCGGGGCTTGCCGGCAAGGCTACACCGTCCCGTTGTGCCAGCATTACAAGCAGAACACCAAGAGACAGAAACAGAAGATTGACCGGAACGAATGCAAGACCATACGAGCAGACATCTTTCCGCGCCTCTTTCAGGGTCTTGCAGGTAAGGTTTTTCTGCATCATATTTTGATTGAGACCGGTCATTACGATTACGATGAAAGCTCCGCTGACGAACTGTTTCCAGAAGTTTTGCGTCGACTTGAAGTCGTCGAACACAAAGATGCGGCTGTGCGGACTGTCAATGACGGCTGCGACAGCGTCAGACAACGTCATGTCAAGCCGTCCGACGACATTTATTATTATAAGAATAAGCGCTCCGATCATGCAGAATGTCTGGAACGTATCAGTCCAGACGAGCGTCTTTATGCCGCCTTTGCGTGTGTAAATCCATACAAGAAGCATGAGCAGAGGCACGGTCAGGAAGAACGGGACACCGTAAGCGTCGAGCACAAAGCGTTGAAGAATGATGCAGACGATGTAAAACTTAACCGCCGAACCGGCAAGATCAGAGAGCATGAAGAACGCCGAACCAGTCTTATAAGCCCTGCGTCCGAGACGATGGAGCAGATAAGTGTAAATCGTGGTAAGGTTTAACCTGTAATAGACGGGCAGCAGAATGAACGCGACGGCAAAGTAGCCGAGGATAAAACCGAGACAGGTCTGCATATAGGTCATGTCCATCCGCAGCACCATTCCGGGCACGGAGACGAAGCTGACGCCTGAGACGGAGGCGCCGACCATGCCGAACGCCACCATGTACCACGGCGACTTACGGTTTCCACGGAAGAAAGTCTCGTTATCGGAAGAGCCTGCCGACAGTCTGCCGAAGGCATAAAGAACGGCGAAGTAAACAAGAATTGTAACGACAATAAGCATCCGTCTAAAACCCTATCAACGTTTCTTACGCATCCATCAGTTTTGCAATCCCCAGAAATTCCTGCCGAAACTTCTCTCAACTTTGTTCTCGATATCGTCAGGAAGGTTACAGAAGAAGTCAATGCCGGTAAGCTCTTCAAGTTTATCTATCGTCACGGCGTAGTCTCCAAGGTTTGCGTTGGTAGCCCATTCGTTCTTTTGTTCCATCCAGAAACCTACCGCGGCATACTCCGAGCCCTGCTTTTTCAGACAAGCCATGAAGAAATATCGTGGAACGATCTGCTTGCCTTGAATTCTTGAAATGATATAATCTTCACGGTCGATTGTGCCTCCTTTACATACATAAAGCGTGTCGGAAGCCGAATGCGGGGTGTAAGTCCTTACCTTGTTTTCAAGCCTTACCCATAAGCCTTCGCCCTGATCATCGCCTTTGTTGCTGTAACCGTTGAACTTGCGATACTGGGGCTGCATGTTCGTAAGATAGAAAGTCTGGTAATTTGCGCTGTAAGAATACATACGGTCTGCGTTCGGACAGATGTGCCCATGGTCGAAACCGGAGCCGTAAAAATAGTCTCTGTCCCAATATTCACCGGCTTTCAAATTTGTATCAAACAAGTAACCCTCAATCACGCGGCTATAACCTCCGCCGTAACCTTTGTGCAGCTGATAGCACGACCAGCGTTGCGACTTCTTGTCACAGTCCCACTCGACGCAGTAATTTACCCTGTCTTTATCGTAAGACGAATTGTCAGTAACGCGATAAACAAGCACCTTGCTGTTGCCGCCTTTCAGTCTCGGGAACTCCAATCGTCCCACCGCCTTCTCGTTGATGACGATGTTTCTGTTCACGTTATTTTTGTTCACGTTACCGTTTCCACCGTCATTTCCACCCCCGTCATCATCTCCGTCGCCTCCGCAGGCGGCAATGACAAGTACGAGAGAGAACAGATAAAGTAGTCGTTTGAGTTCTTTCATAAAGGTTTTGATTTAAAGTTATGCGCTTATTGAGACAAAAATGCGTTCAAGAGTATATGCAACTACACTTGAACGCATTAATATGTTTAATTTAGAATGTATTATTTGCGGGCTTTGCCGTAACGGCTCATGAACTTGTCCACGCGTCCTGCCGTATCGACGAGCTTGCTCTTGCAGGGATAGTAAGGGTGCGAT
>CAJMQT010000025.1 GCA_905215655.1 uncultured bacterium
ATTAGCCAAATCAAAGAATTTATTTTTGTTTAATCGTCTGCAACTTGTAGAAGTTGAATATTTTTTCTAAATTTGCAATAACAAATAATGGCTGACGGCTTTCCGCCGAAATATCCGCAAAAACAAACATCCTTTCGACATGGCAAAAAAAACAAAAAGAGCTGAAAGCAGAGCAAGATACTTTACAAGAAAAGTAGCAAGTGAGAAAGGTTGGAACACCGCCCACTTGTCGAAAGGCGGTGATTTTCTGGAAGAACAGGAAATTACTGACTGTTTTCCCTATCTCGGTCTGGGGCTTAATCGTCCAGATTTCATGCTCTGCCTACACGGTGAGCCGGTCATAATAATAGAGACAAAAAACGAACTTTGCAAATATAAAAACGCCATAAACGAGGCGATGGAGTATTGCGAAATAATCAACAGAAATAAAAAGCATGAAATAAAAATAGCCATCGGCGTGGCAGGCGAGCCGGAAAACGGATATATTGTCATTGTAAAATATCTGAAAGACGGTAAATGGGAAGACCTTATTTCTCACGGAAACGCCGTCACGGCGATTATTTCAAAAACGGAATGTATTAACGCTTTGGCTTCGGATGACGCCACAACGGAAGTAGTAATACCTTCTACGCGCGAATTTATCGATGCCGCAATAGAAGTCTCCAACATTCTCAGGACTGCGAAAATAGAGACAACGCTGCGTCCGAAAGTTGTGGGCACTGTTACGACGGCACTATATTACGGCGACATAGACATAACGACGAAAGACATTCTCGGCGATATTAACAGGATGATGACTTCCGCAATAAACGAAAGTCAACATTTTAGTGATGCCAAAAAAGCAAAACTCATAGAGGCTCTGACGTTGGGATTAAACGACTTCGGCAGACTTTCACCTTTTATTTTCAGGATAATCTCCATCTTGAAAAGACTGAACATAAGAGCCGTTTTACAGTCGGACGCCGACTTCCTTGGCATGTTCTACGAGGCGTTCTTGCGCTACGGAGCCGACAACAACGCCATGGGCATAGTCTTTACGCCGAGACACATTACCAAATTCTGTACCGACCTTGTCGGTGTGGAAATAGGTCATAAGATTATAGACATAACCTGCGGCACAGGTGGATTTCTCGTTTCGGCATTCGACGCTCTGAAAAAAGAATGCCACAACGATGAGGGCAAAGACCTTATCAGGGAGTCTGTGTATGGCTTTGATACCAATCCTACGGTCTGGGCGTTGTCCTGTCTTAACATGTTTTTCCGTGGAGACGGCAAAAGCAACATCGAGAACACATCTTCACTTGAAAAGGGAGCAAGGAGCAGCGTACGTAACAAGTTTAACCGTGCCTTTCTAAATCCGCCATTTCATCAGGAGGGAGAGCCTGAAAGAGAATTTATCGACGCGTCAATGGAGTCGCTGATACAAGGCGGACTGTTTGTCGGTGTGGTATATGCCGGCGTCTTTGCCGACGAAGAAAACAAAGTCTGGCGAGAAGATTTCATGCGGAAGCACACCCTCATAGGAATGATAAGTCTGCCCGACGAGCTGTTCTATCCCAACGCATCGGCAATAACATCCATCATGATAGCAAGGGCAAAAGTGCCTCAGCCGAAAAACTCTAACATCTTTATGGGACATCTCTACAATGACGGTTTTGAGAAATTGAAAGGGAAAAGGGTGGAATGCTCCGGCAATCAGATACCCCACATGTTGCAAGAGTTTCATAAATTCATGAACGGAGGGCACATAAAAGAAAGCAACGACATTATAGTTGTGAGAGCAAACATACTCAAAGACGGTGCCGAATACAGTCCACAGCAATATATTCCGCAGCAAAAGCTTGACTATAAGGACGTTGACAACCTGAACAAGAAGACCTTGATGTCTCTTTTCCAGACAATAACGAGCTATCCCGAAATAACCGAGAGCCTTGATGACGGCTTCATGCAATATAATAAGGATAAACGTTTTCCGTTGAACAAGACAGACAATTTGGAAACGTTCTTTGATGTCAAGACTGGCAAATCGAAAGGACTTAAAAGTTATTCGGCAGGCATAGTGCCTTATGTTTCCAGCGGCGACGATACAAATGGTGTAGTCGGTCTCGTGGCAGAAGACGGCATAGAATTGTGTGACGGATGTATCACGGTCTCGGCATTCGGCACGGCTTATCTGCAACCTTGGAATTATATGGCGAGAGGGAACGGTGGAAGTTCGGTAAGAGTGCTCGTTCCCAAATACCGAATGACAGTAAAAGAACTCTTTTGGTTTATAGCTCAAATCAACAGTCAGAGGTGGAGATTTACATACGCAAGACAGGCAATAAAATCCCGATTGATAAAGCTAAAACTCACATCTCCGCCTGAATATTTTGAAAAAGATATAGATATAATCGGCAAACTGACCGATTTTAAGACAAAGCTTGCTGAGTTGAGCGAGATAGAATAAGCAGAGGGTATCAAAACAATAGGAGCTAACGTGAAATTTTGGATTCCTTAGAAGCCATGCGACTGATACAGACGGGAGGCAAAGGAGAATAATTTTGGATGTCGATTCATTGCTTTTGCACGTTAAATTCCGAAAAACCATAAGCTGAACGATAAATCCCGTTAACTCATATTTCACACACACAATATTGTAAAAAAATCTTATTATTCCGGCAGGACAAAAGCCCTGCCGGAATAATAAGCGTGATTTTATCCGTCCGGAACTAAAACCTGCCCGGCAAAGACATCAGCCTATACATCAGCGTCAGCGCCATGCGCCGTTGTCCTTCGGTGCTCGGATGCAGCCGGTCGGTGTCTTCGCGGTGTATGTAAGGCAACTGCTCCGTGACCATGGGATTGATACCGCTATCGGCGTTAAGGTCGATCACGGGCACCGCCCACACGTTGCCGGCTTCCTTAACAGCGTCGACGTAGCGGTCGAAGTATTCTCCGCACACGTTTTGCCAGCTCTCGTCGGGCTGTATGTTCTTGTCGCCGAACTTGGCGTATGCGCGGTGCAGCGGCGTAAGCAACACTATCTGCTTGTCGGGAAACAGTTGTTTCAGTCGGCTAATGCCCATGTTTATCCGTCCTTTCAGCGTCTTGTCGGTCATTATGGGCATGCGTCTTTTGCGCGTGTAAACCTTCTTTTCGCCGTGAACGGCAGCCGTAACGGTGTCCGTCAGCTCCTCGAACCATTCGCCGACAGGCACTCCCGCGTTGAAGTCGTTGGTGCCTATGAACACCATTACAGCGTCAACCTCATCGCCGTGTTCGCGTTTCAGCGCCTCCGCCTGCCGCGGGATGTCGTTCCACTGCCTGCCGCTGACGCCGTAAACGTAGGGAGTTATGCCAAGCATGTCCTGCAAGAAGCCCCAGTATTTCTTCTTTATGTCGTTGCTGTTGTTGTTCGGGTCGGTTATAGAGTCACCCAGATAGCCCACGCGCAGGCCCTGCCACGGGTGGCGGATACAGCCCGCCGGAAGTGCGTTTCCGTCGTTCGTCATTACACTTTGCGCCATGCCGTTTTGCGACAGACAAACCATAAAGATTAGAATGATAAATAAACTTTTGCTTTTCATCGTAATTTGTTTTATTACGTAAAAGTACGTAAAAGATTTAAGAGTTACGAATAAAAAAACAAGAATTAACGCTCTTTTGACGAAAAACGTTATCTTTGCATAAGATAGGATGCGACTCGGCAATTTCAAACAAGTTTGATTGCGCTCGTCTTTCACTATCTTTGCATAAGATAGGATGCGACTCGGCAATTTCAAACAAGCTTGATTGCCCATGCAAAAACAACAAACCGAAAGAACAGGAATTATGAAATATATACTTAAAGCTCCGCAGACCATCCATGCAACGATAAATCTGCCGGCTTCGAAGAGCATAAGCAACCGCGCGCTCGTTATCCACGCGCTTGCAGGCGGGGCAGATACGCCGGACAACCTGTCCGACTGTGACGACACGGAAGTCATAATAAACGCCCTGCGAAACATGCCCGACGTGATTGACATCAAAGCCGCCGGGACGGCAATGCGCTTTATGACGGCGTTTCTTTCGGTAACGCCCGGCGAGCATGTCCTCACCGGAACGGAGCGTATGAAACAACGTCCGATACGTGTGTTGGTGGACGCTCTGAAAAAACTTGGCGCCGACATAACATACGAGAGCGCAGAGGGCTATCCGCCGCTGAGGGTAAGAGGCGGACACATCGACGGCGGACAGCTGGAAATTCCGGGCAACGTCAGCTCGCAATACATCTCGGCATTGCTGATGATTGGTCCGGTGCTGTCAAACGGAATAACTCTGAAACTCACGGGAGACATCATTTCCCGACCATACATCGACCTGACTATTTCGGTCATGAGGGATTATGGCGCCGTGGCGGAATGGACCGACAACGACACGATAAGCGTTGAACCGGTGCCGTACAAGTCAAGACGTTTCTTCATAGAGAACGACTGGAGCGCCGCATCTTACTGGTATGAGATGGTCGCATTGAGCGAGGACGAAGAGACGGAAATCTGTCTCACCGGACTGACCGACTGCTCTTTGCAGGGCGACTCGGCAATAAGATACCTGTTCAGCATGCTTGGCGTCAAGACCGTATTCGGCACAAAAGAGAAAGGAGTGCCCACCACCGTCACGCTGAAACGCATGGGACGCAAGCCGCCACGCCTCGACTACGACTTTGTCAATCAGCCCGACATGGCGCAGACGTTCGTCGTATGCTGCGCTTTGATGGACGTTCCGTTCCGCTTTACGGGACTGTCGTCGCTGAAAATCAAAGAGACCGACCGCGTAAACGCCTTGAAGACGGAGATGCGAAAGTTAGGTTTCGTGGTGCGCGAGACGGGTATCGGCGAGCTGAGTTGGGACGGGGAGCGCTGCGACCGGCAGCCCGACGCAGCGATAGACACTTACGAAGACCACCGCATGGCTATGGCTTTCGCACCCGCTTCGATATCCCTGCCGGGCTTGAAGATTAACAATCCGCACGTGGTAAGCAAGTCTTATCCGCACTTCTGGCAAGACCTCAAAGCGGCGGGATTTACCATCGAAGAAGAAAACTGATACGCCGATGTGGGTAATAATCATCATTCTGATAGCTCTCGGACTGTTCGTGCCGCTGCTGAGAATGTTCATCAGCAAGGACGAAAACGCACCGACACAACCTCAGCCGCAGGATTGTGGCTCATGTTCGTCGTGCGACGGCAGAAGCGGAAAGTGCCTGCAAGACCGTATTATAGAGCAAGCCGCCACCGAACCGGAATACTTTGATGACGAGGAACTCGACGAATATAAAGGAAAATCGTCCGACTCTTACACCGACGAAGAGGCTGAACGCTTTGCCGAAGTGATGTACACCATGCGCCGCGAGGAGGTGCCCGACTGGCTGGCAAGCCTGACCCTGCGCGGCGTAAACCTGCCCGACCAGCTGAAAGACGAGGCTATCATGCTCGTCGACGACTGACTCTTCTGCCGTCGAAGGCAATAAATCGGCACGACGCAAGTTATATAATAAGGAGCCAAACTCAACATCCGCTACGCCGGAAAGTATGCGGAGTACTGACCGCCGTAAGCCACGGCGCGAATAATACCGGCTCTGACAACACCCATGAATTTGAAGATACAACGACATATACTTAAAGGTCTGGCGCTCGTAGCAGTACTGCTGACCATCAGCTGCTCCACGAAGAACAACACTTCGCAGAGCCGCTGGTGGCATTCTTTCAACGCCAGATACAACACTTATTATAACGGCGCCGTGGCATACATAGACGGCTCGCTCGAAAAAGAGAACGGGAACAAGGACAACTTCACCGAAATAATACCGCTCTACACCGTCGGCAACAAGGCGAGCCGTGACCTCGGAGCGTCCAACTACGACCGTGCAATCGAGAAAAGCAAGAAGGCTATCAAACTGCACAGTATCAAACGGCGTCCCGAATGGACGAAAAGCAGGAAGAAAACGGAGCGCGACCTCGAATGGCTTAACCGCAAAGAATACAACCCTTTCCTGTGGAAGGCATGGATGTTGATGGGACGTTCGCAGTTTATGAAAGGCTCTTTTGACGAAGCCGCGTCAACGTTCGCTTACATGAGCCGCCTTTACGCCACGCAGCCGGCCATCTACGGACGCGCAAGAGCATGGCTGGCAAAGTGTTATGTGGAACAAGACTGGCTCTACGACGCCGAAGACGTGATAACGAAAATCAGGCGCGACTCTATCCATTGGCGTGCCCGCAAGGAGTGGGACTACACCCTTGCCGACTATTACATCCGCTCCCGGCGTTATGAAGAGGCAATTCCGTACCTGCGGAAGGTGATCCGTCATGAGATGCGACGTAAGCAAAAGGCGCGCGAGTGGTATCTTATGGGGCAGCTCGAAGCGGCTCTGGGGCATAAAGACAAGGCTTACAACGCTTTCAAACACGTGGTAAGACTGCATCCTCCGTATGAACTTGAATTCAATGCACGCATCTCCATGACCGAGGTCCTCGCCGAAGGACAATCCAAGAAGATGGTAAGGAAGCTGCGACACATGGCGTCTTCCGACAACAACAAGGAGTATCTGGATCAGGTTTATTATGCAATCGGCAACATCTATCTTGCCGAAAAAGACACGACGGCGGCTATCGCGGCTTACGAAAAAGGTAATATCGGCTCGACGCGCAACGGCATCGAAAAGGGAGTTCTGCTCCTCACGCTCGGCGACTTGTACTGGGCGCGCGAAGATTATTCCAACGCCCGTCGTTGCTACGGCGAGGCAATAGGACTTCTTGACAAGGAGCGCAAAGATTATAAGCAGCTCTCCGACCGTTCGAAAATACTTGATGAGCTTGTTCCTTACACAGAAGCGGTACACCTGCAAGACTCCCTTCAAGAGCTGGCAAGCATGCCCGAGGCTGAGCGGAACAAGGCTATCGACCGCGTGATTGAGGCGTTGAAGAAGAAAGAAAAGGAGGAACGGGCGGCTCAGGCGGAAGCCGAGGCGATGCAACAGCAGGCGGAACAGGGCGGCAACGAGGCTCTTACCAACCGCAACAACGCCACGGCAAACAACCAAAACCAGTCTGCCACGTGGTACTTTTACAACCCGATTACCGTCAGTCAGGGAAAAGAGACATTCCAAAAACTGTGGGGAAGAAGAGACAACGTGGACAACTGGCAGCGCGTAAACAAGACCGTTGTTTCGATGAATACCGCCACCGAGGAGCTGACCGACCAACAGCGAGACTCCATCGCTGCGGCGGAGTTGCTGCAAGACTCGATAAAGAACTCGCTCGACAGCGCCCATAACAACCCGCACAAACGCGAATACTACCTCAAACAGATACCTTTCACGCCCGAACAGATAGCTGAAAGCAACAAGATAATAGAGGACGGACTGTTTCATTCGGGAGTAATCTTCAAGGACAAGCTCGACAATCTCGCGCTCAGCGAGAAGGCGTTGCGCCGCCTGACGGACAATTACACCGATTACGAGAACACCGACGAGGCGCTGTATCACCTCTTCCTGCTCTACTCCCGACAAGGTCGCAAAGATCTTGCGCAGACTTATCTCGACATGCTTAAACAGAAACATGCCGACAGCCGCTGGACCGTACTGCTGTCTGACCCGTACTTTGAGGAGAACGCAAGGTTCGGAACGCACATCGAAGACTCGCTCTACGCCGCCACGTATGACGCCTTCAAGGCTGACAGATACGCCGAGGTAAAGAACAACACGTCGCTTTCCGCATCTCGTTTCCCACTCGGAGCAAACCGCGACAAGTTCATCTTTATCGGCGGTTTGAGCAAACTTAACAGCGGAGATGCCGACGGTTGTGTAGCCGACATGGAGGAAGTGGTCAGCAAATACCCGCAAAGCGGTGTCAGCGGAATGGCGGGAATGATTATCAACGGAGTGAAAGCCGGACGACGTCTGCACGGCGGTAAGTTCGACATCGGCGACGTGTGGGATCATCGCGCCGTAGTCCTCAACGATCAAGACTCAATCAACGAACGCAAGTTTACAGCCGAACGGGTGACGCCTTTCTCGTTCATCATCGCTTACTCGCCCGACTCTATCAACGAGAACCGCCTGCTCTTCGAGCTTGCGAGATTTAATTTCACCAACTTCATCGTCCGCAATTTCGACATAACCATCGAGGAACTGGACGGCGTAAGACGCATGCGCACAAGCGGTTTCCGCAGCTATGACGAGGCATTGCAGTACGCCCGCCAGCTTTATACCAATACCGCCGTGATGCGTCAGGCTGTCAAAGGGCGCGCAATAATCATCAGCGACGCCAACCTCGAGCTGCTTGGCACGCGTTACAGCTACAACGATTACGACAAATTCTACGAACAACACTTCGTTCCTCTGCGCATAAGCACGGTACGTCTGCTTACCGAGCCCGAGTCGGTGGTTTACGACGAACAGCCCGAAAGCAAAGCCCCCGAAGCAGACGAGCTTTACAACGGCGGCGTGATTGAACAGGGCTTGTACCTTGAAGACGAAGAGAACGCGGCGCCGGAGAACGTCGGCACGACCGTGATAACCGACGAACCGGGCGTAAAGACCGATGAGCCGGGCGTAACAAATGAGCAGCCGAACGGAACGATAATCGACGAGCCGAACGCCGTAGTGCCGCAGGACGAGCCGCAAGGAGGCACCACCGTGGTGCTCGACGACGCTCCCACACCGGTTGAAAAGCCCGAAAACGGCACGACGACAATACCAGACGACGCTCTGACAGAGCCTGTAACGACGGTCACGGACGTGATTTTGGAGGATGACAAGCCTGCACCCGAGCCGACAAAGACGCCCGACGTGCAACCGGAAAAGCCTCTGCCGCAGGTTGAAAAGCCAAAAGCGGAGCCGTCAAAACCGGTAAATGAGCCTCTGAAAACGGTAAATGAGCCGTTGAAAACGGTCGAACCGCCGGTAAAACAACCCGTCGAAGAGCCTGCGAAACAGGCGGAACCGCAGACGGACGACTTCATAATAGAATTTGACGATATGCCTACGGGCACGCAAAACAACAACTCCACGAAGTCGAAAGAGGACAACCGGAAGAACAGTTTCGACCTCGAAGACGAGTATTACGACCTCGACGGATTTTAAACTAACCAAGAGTTATGAGTAAAAAAATTAAGAATTATGAATTAAGAATTAAGAAAATGTGCATTATCGTTCAAAGCAATAAAGCACACTTTCTTAATTCTTAATTCATAATTCTTAATTTTTATACTCTTAATTCTTAATTAAAAAACAAAGTTTTTTATGAGCAACGGATTGTTACTTTGGGTCGATGACGAGATAGAATTGCTGCGCGCGCACATCATGTTCCTTGAAAAGAAAGGATATGAGGTGGTTACCGTGACCAACGGAACCGACGCGATAGACCGTTGCAGGCAGCGAACGTTCGACCTTATAATGCTCGATGAGATGATGCCGGGACTCAGCGGACTCGAGACTTTGCAGCAGATCAAAGACATATCGCCGGCAACGCCGGTGGTAATGGTTACCAAGAGCGAAGAAGAAAACATCATGGACCAGGCAATAGGGTCGAAGATTGCCGACTATCTTATCAAGCCGGTGAATCCCAACCAAATACTCCTGACGCTGAAAAAGAACATCCATCGCCGCGAGATAGTTACGGAGGTGACGCAAAGCGGATACCAACAGAACTTCCAAGACATAGCAATGCAGATCAGCGACTGCGACGGATGGAATGACTGGATGGAGGTTTACAGACGCCTGATACACTGGGAGCTGGAGCTGAGCGGCACCGACAGCAACATGACAGAGATGCTTAAAATGCAAAAGGAGGAGGCAAACAACGGTTTCGCCAAGTACATCAAGGCAAATTATCTCGACTGGGTGGCGCCGCCGGGCGGTATCAACGCCGCCGGCATGAGTCTCGCATCAAAGCTGAAACAGCAGCAGATGAAGGACAAGAAGGGTAGCAACGACGGTGACGACAAACCGTTGCTGAGCGTCGATATATTCAAAAAGAAAATCTTTCCGCTTCTCGACGCCGGCGAGAAAGTGTTTCTCATCGTCATAGACAATTTCCGTCTTGACCAGTGGCGCATGCTCTCGCAGGAAATAGGAGACATGTTCGACATCGACGAACAGACGTATATGAGCATTCTTCCCACGGCTACTCAATATGCCCGTAACGCCATTTTCAGCGGTCTGATGCCGGTGAAAATCGCCGAGATGTTCCCCGATCTGTGGGTGGACGAGGACGAGGAGGAAGGCAAGAACCTTAACGAGGCTCCGCTGATACAGACTCAACTCGACCGTTTCCGCCGCAAAGAGACGTTCTCCTACCATAAAATCAACGACTCGACAGGCGCCGACCGCTTTCTGCAAAAGTTCAATCAGCTCGGCAACAACAACCTTAACGTGCTCGTGATAAACTTTGTCGACATGCTCAGTCATGCCCGGACGGAGTCGAAAATGGTGCGCGAGCTTGCCAACAACGAGTCGGCCTACCGCAGCATAACGCTCAGCTGGTTCCGCCACTCGGTGCTGTCAGACCTCTTCAAACTGCTTGCGCAGAGCGATTACACCGTCGTGCTGACCACCGACCACGGCAGCATACGCGCCTCGAAGCCCGTAAAGGTGGTGGGCGACCGCAACACCAACACCAACCTGCGCTATAAGTTGGGCAAGAACCTGAACTATAATCCGAAAGAGGTGTTCGTCATCAAGGAGCCGCAGAAGGCACAGTTGCCGGCTCCCAACCTCAGCACGTCATACGTCTTTGCCACCGGCGACAGTTTCTTCGCCTACCCCAACAACTATAATTACTACGTTTCTTACTATAAAGACACCTTCCAGCATGGCGGCATATCGATGGAAGAGATGATTGTCCCGCTGGTAACAATGAAGGTAAGAAAAAGATAACATAAAAAGAAAAACGGAAAAATGGAAATCAGAATATCAGGAATAGAGACCATTGCCGACGCCGCCAAGCGGTTTGTCGACAATATGGGCGCCGGCAAGGTGTTTGCCTTTTACGGCAAGATGGGCGCCGGCAAGACCACGTTTATCAAGGCAGTATGCGAATGTCTGGGTGTGGAAGACGTCATAACGTCGCCCACTTTCGCCATCGTCAACGAATATTCGTCTGCCGAGAGCGGCGACACGATTTATCATTTCGACTTCTACCGCATCAAGAAGATAGAGGAAGTCTACGATATGGGCTACGAAGAATACTTCTACGGCGGCGGATATTGCTTTATCGAATGGCCTGAACTGATAGAAGACCTGCTGCCCGAAACGGCGGTGAAGGTTACCATCGAGGAAGAGCCTGACGGCTCGCGTGTGGTAAGGGTGGACTGACGGAACAACGGAAGACAGGAGATGTTACAATGTGAGGGGGCTCCCGAAAGTGGAAGAGCAAGAAGGAGAAAGCCCAAACGTTTAAAATACGCCGACGAGCTTACAATCTGTTACATTATCACCGATATTCCTTACGGTTTTCATCGGTAAACACCCGTTTTCCAATATACGGTCTTTTACCTTGCAAAAGACCGTCTTTTGGCGTGCGAAAGGCATCCTTTTACACGCCAAAAGGCTACCTTTTAAAATCGTAACTGCCGCCTTTCTGAATTTAATACATAAAATACCGAATGTTGGTTTTATACATAAAGAACAATATAAGTTGAAGAGAATTTTCCACATAATATCACATTTCGACGTCGGCGGAGCAGAGCGCGTGGCGGTGAACATAGCAAAGTCGGAGACCGAAGGCTGCGAATACCACATAGTTGAGCTGATCCGCGGGCGCTCCAAGTTCACCCCCGTGTTTATAAACGAACTTGAAGCGGCAGGCATAAGATACCATCGCGGCATAGTGCCCGACATCCGTTTTCATTATCTTTTCGAGCGTCTGGCGGCTTACACCTTCCCCTTGTGGTTCATATTTCTTTTCATCAAATACCGCCCCGACGTCATTCACAGCCACACGGAGATGCCCGATCTCGCCACATACACCTTCTTCAAATTCTTCCCACGACTGCTGCGCCGTTGCCGTTTGGTACGTACCATCCACAACACACGGCTCTGGACGGGCATGAAGTCTACCGGCAGGCGCGTCGAGCCATTCTTCATAACGCATAATGCGAACGTGGCGATTTCAAAATCGGTACAGGACAATTACGCCGAGAGCTACGGTTTTCTGCCACCTATCATATATAACGGCGTGGCACAGACGCCTCAACGACCGTTTGAAAATATCGTGAAAGGCAAAACAAACATTCTTTTTGCGGGCAGAATGGAGCCGCAGAAAGGTATAAAAGTGCTTGTCGAAATTATTGAAAAGATGAGTTCCGACCGGCGCTTTCACTTCCACGTGATTGGCGACGGCAGTCTGCGCCCGTTTGTCGAGCAGCACCTCTCCGCCCAGACAAACGTCACCCTCCTTCCGCCCATCCACGGACTGTCGGCTTATCTCTCGTCGTTCGACTATCTGCTGATGCCGTCCGAGTTTGAAGGACTCAGTATCATGTCTCTCGAAGCGAGCATGGAAGGGCTGCCCGTGATAGGCAGCGGATGTCCCGGACTGGGCGACACGCTGCCCGACGGCTGGGCTCTCAACGTGCCGGGTAACGCTGCCGACGATTACGTCCGCCTGTTGCAGGACGTCATCCCGACAGCAGACAAAGCTCATCTTGCCCACCAAGCACGCTCTTTCGCCATCGAGCACTTCGGTGTAAGACGTATGCAGACGGCATACGAAAACTTCTATTCCGAGTCTTGAAGTAAGCCCCGAAAATCCCAAAAACCTGATGTTAAGACGTCAAAAATACTACTTTTTTGTTCGTTTGCACAAAAAATACCTATACTTTTTTGTTTGGTCGTCGAAAAAATACCTATATTTTTTTATTCACAAGCAAAAAAATACCTATACTTTTTTGTCCCGATAAGAAAAAAAGTATTATTTTTGCATAGGCAATCAGATATTATCCGGATTAAAATCAAACTTACAGACAGGGGCGTATGCTGATACAAAGAACAGAATATCATGATAAAATATCAAGAGCTTTCCGTTTTCTTCCGATAACGGTGCTTATAGGTGCGCGTCAAGTCGGGAAGACATCAATAATGAAAAGCTTTCCGACAAAAGACTATCGGGACACTCTCTTCCTGAACGGGCAAGACATTGACGTGGCGGAACGTTTCCAGTCGTTGGCGACAATCGAGCAATATTTAAGCATATATCTAAATCCCGAAATCGAAGGACTGCTGCTTATAGACGAATTTCAATTCATTCAAGGCATTTCAACAATGATGAAACTGCTTACGGACAAATATGAGAAACTTCATATTTTATGTTCGGGCAGTTCAAGTCTTGACATCTTGCAAAACGTTGAAGAGTCGTTGGCAGGGCGTGTAAGGATAATCGAAGTATTATCACTCTCGTTCCGTGAATACATTAAATTCAAAGACCCGAAGCTTTTTCAACTTTATGACGCCATGTCCGACGGCAAAGACGCTACGCTGACCGAACCGTTTCAAAAACTTTATAACGATTATCTTGTCTTTGGAGGTCTTCCACGTGTGACGTTTGCCGATAATTCGGAAGATAAGATTGCATTGCTGAACGACATCTACCAAACTTATTTGCTGAACGACGTGCGTCGTTATGTTGCGAACGAACACTTTGTAGGATTTGGCAGACTGCTCAGACTCTTGGCGGCACAGACAGGCAACCTTGTCAACGTAAACGAGTTAAGCAGGGAGAGCGGGCTGACTTACGTGGCTTGTGAAAAATATCTTTACTTGTTGCAGAGCATGTATATAATTCGGTTTATCGAGCCGTATTCCACGAACAAGCGCAAAGTAATCGGCAAGATGAACAAAGTTTATTTTTATGATCTCGGACTTCGTAACATCATTTACAACAACTTTAATGAAATTACTTTCCGTACCGACAACGGCGCATTGTTTGAAAATGAGATAATGCTTGAACATTGGCGCAAGCGCAAGGCAGGGGACGCTCTATGCTTTTATCGCACTAAAACAGGGGTGGAGGTCGACTTTATTTTATACGGTCCGCAACGAAAGGTAATTACAGAGTGTAAGTATAAACGACTTATCAAGCCCGTAAGCATTGTATCGTTGAATAACATCGCCGAAGAAGAAGGAATTTCCGACAGATACATCGCGAACATAAATCTTGATGCAGAATACAGGAACTGCCGTCTTATTCCGGGTTGTTTGATAACCAAAGTCTTATGACACCTTATTAAAATAAGAACAATCAGAACATCAACGGGTGACGTCTTACGCCTCAAACGCCAACTTTACGGGGCGATGACTGTACTTCGCTATTTCTTCGGGCGTAAGATGTTTGCGCAGTTTCGGATAATGATGATGCAGATATTCCTCGTAATCGCCGGGCACGAAGACATCGAGCGAGCCGAACGTTGCCGGTTCGAGACGGTTCAGACATTCCGTTCTGACGTCGTCAACGCCTGCCGGCACGACGCTGCTTTGTTTCGTTGAAGTGCCGTTATACCACGTCATGACTTTTTGCAGAAGGCGGTATAACACGCTTTTCGGGACGAGCGAGACGACAATGCGGTCAAAAATACAATTCAAGAAGGTGTGTTCCGACGGCTTTTCCACTTCGCAACGCCCGCAATGAGCGTACAACCAGACATCTTTGCTGATGAAACATGAGTTGATGATGTTTGCCAGTTTGCGCTGCCTGCGCCGTTTCTTAGGGTCGTCGGGAATGCTGTCAAAGGGCAGTATGTCGACATAAATGCCTTGGTGCATCGGTATGTTGCGCGTCGTTTCCTCAACGAACAACGTGCCGTCGAGCCTCACCTTTGCAAAATAAAACGGCGTGTGAGGCTCGGTTCCGTACCATTGCAGGAAATATTTGTCGGACAACCGGCTCGGCGCTTCCCGCAAGAAACGCTCGTAATCATCGCGCTTCATTCCTATGTCGATGTCGTCGTCAAAAGGAATGATGTCGTTCCAGAAGTGACAACCTATCACGCTGCCGCCCACCATGAAGTATTTTACGCCGATGTCGTCGCAGACCCGTATGATTTCCCGCAAGATGTCTTTTAGGCAAAGATGCAGTCTTTCAAGCTCTTCCTTGGTGTATGTCCGAGGCATAAGTATGTTTTCTGTGGAAAATGTCTTATTTTACCTGTATCACGAGGTACTTGCTCGTGCTCCAGAAGAGCTGCGGGTTGTTGATGCGGAGCACGTACTGCCCCTGTGAGTCGGTGCTCAGGGTGTAGCTGCTTGACGGGTGCATGGTCAGGATTTTTGCCGACTTGGAGTAGAGTTTGATTTCCTTGTCGATGCGGATGTCGACCTTCGTGAAGTAGTTTTTGTTGAAGTTAGACTGTAACACCTTACCCTTGACGAGGATGTTCTGCTCTTTCAGTTCTGATTTTGTACCGAAGACATACCACGCCGTATTAAGCTGTTTGTCCTGAGTGTTTATCGTCTGGGCCTTCTGTTCGTTGTCTCCTTTCAGGTTCTTAACGTCCGTGTTGAGCGAGCTTATCGTCATATCAAGCTCTTCGATGTGGATATCTTTCGCCTCGAGCTGGGCACGCAGGTCTTTAAGCTGATTGTCCTTTTCCTCCAACTGTTTGATAAGGTTGTCTACGGTGCGTTTCAGCTGCTCTCCGTTTACGGAACTTTCACGCAGCTGTCGGCGCAGTTTCTCTATCAGTTCGCGGTTCTGTGCGAGGCGTTCCTGTATGAATTTGATGTTCTCGCGGATACGTTGCGACTTGTCTGCGCCCTCTCCCTCTTTTGCAAGACTGACCTTTCCTTCCGCCTCGTTGATGAGTCTGAAACCGTCTTCAATGTCGTTGAAGATGCCCATCATATCGTTGATTTCATTGTCTTTCTGCTCTATGATCTTCTGCAACGAGTCGGTTCTATTGACATCAGGCGTCATTTCGCCGGCTTTTTCGTTCTTACATGCTGTGAAAGCAATAAGGCATGTGGCAATAAACAGTAACTTTTTCATAATGATTTATTTATTTGTTCTTACTTTCTTTATTATCTTTTCCCGCCACGATGATGACGAACTCGCCACGCGGAGCCGTCTCGTTAAAGTGTGCGATGACTTCTTCCAGCGTGCCGCGCACGCTCTCTTCATGTATCTTTGATATCTCTCGACACACGCTGACACGGCGGTCGGCACCGAAATATTCGGCAAACTGTCCGAGCGTCTTCACCACACGATAAGGCGACTCGTAGAAAATCATCGTGCGGCTTTCATCTTTCAGGCTTTCAAGACGCGAGGCGCGACCCTTCTTCTGAGGCAGGAAACCCTCGAAACAGAAACGGTCGCAAGGCAGCCCCGACGATACCAGAGCCGGCACAAAAGCCGTGGCGCCGGGCAGACATTGCACCGTTACGCCGGCATTTACTGCCTCACGAATTAAGAAGAAACCGGGATCACTGATGCCGGGGGTTCCCGCATCACTTATAAGAGCCGCCGTGGCGCCGGCTCGCAGACGGTCGACAACTGCGGCGGAAGTGCCGTGCTCGTTGAACTTATGGTGCGCCATAAGTCTTGTCTTGATATCAAAATGTTTCAGAAGAATGCCCGATGTGCGAGTGTCTTCCGCCAAAACAAAGTCTGCCTCCCGAAGGATGCGGACGGCACGAAGCGTCATATCTTCCATGTTTCCCACCGGAGTGGGCACGATGTATAACAAGCCCATAATCAGAAACATTTATATTGCCGGCGAAAGAGCTGTCGTTCGGAACGCCGTTTTCGCGACAATGCTTACTTATTGCAAAAGTAAATAAATAATCAGCCATAACAAAAAAAGAGTATATTTCTTTGCAATTTTTAAAACGTCTTTGTAATTTTGCGCCATTATGAATAACAATCTGACAGGCGAGACACACCGCCCGGGACGCATAGAAGTGATATGCGGCTCGATGTTCTCGGGCAAAACGGAAGAGTTGATAAGGCGACTGAAAAGAGCCGAGTTTGCCAAACAAAAGGTGGAAATATTCAAGCCGGCGATAGACACACGCTATTCCGACCTTGAAGTGGTGAGCCATGACCGCCACTCGATACTCAGTACGCCGGTAGACTCGTCATCGTCAATACTCCTGCTCTCGTCAGACATCGAGGTGGTAGGCATCGACGAGGCACAGTTTTTCGATGAAGGCATAGTGCAGGTGTGCAACGAACTTGCGAACAAAGGTGTGCGCGTAATCGTTGCCGGACTTGACATGGACTTTAAAGGTGTGCCCTTCGGACCGATGCCGGCACTCTGCGCGATAGCCGACGACGTGACAAAGGTACACGCAATCTGCGTAAGATGCGGAGCGCTCGCCTACGTCAGCCACCGTCTTGTCGCAAATGACAAGCGCGTGATGCTGGGCGAACAGAGCGAGTATGAGCCGCTCTGCCGCGAGTGTTACCGCAAGGCGGAAGAGCAGAACAAGTAAAACAGAAAGGAGCCATGATATGTTTGAAGACAGAATAACCTTCGACAAGTTCATTCGTTGGACGCTTACGGCATTGCTGGTCATAGCCGTCATTGTTGCCGTCAACTATCTCAGCAGCGTTCTTCTGCCGTTTTTCATCGCATGGTTTCTTGCCTATCTGCTCTACCCTATCGTCAAATTCGTTCAATATAAGATGCACGTGCCCACCCGCGCGCTGTCAATCATTGTGACATTAATCTTCGTCATCGCCGTAATAACAGGCATTTTTTACCTTATTATTCCGCCGATGATCGACCAGTTCGAGCGTTTTGGCGACATTGTCTCGCATTATCTGCACAAAAAAACGCACATAAGCAATTATCCGCTTGCTATCCAGCAATGGGTGACGGAAAACGGCGAAGAGATACAACGCTTCTTCAAACAGAAAGACGTGACTGATGCCATCAAGACGGCAATGCCCAAAGTGTTCAGCATTCTTGGAGAAACCGCCAACTTGATAATAAGCATTGTGGCTTCGCTTATCACCCTTATGTACATGTTCTTCATTCTTCTTGACTATGAATATCTGTCATCCAAATGGATAAAGATATTCCCGATGAAGGCACGCCCGTTCTGGAAAGAACTGATGAGCGACGTTGAGCGCGAACTGAACAACTACATCCGCGGTCAGTCGTTGGTGGCTTTCAGCATGGGAATACTGTTCTGCATCGGCTTCACAATCATCGACTTCCCGATGGCCATCGGTCTCGGAATTCTTATCGGCATAATGGATCTCGTGCCGTACCTCCACACTTTCGCGCTTATTCCTACCGTTTTTCTCGCGCTGTTGAAAGCAGCCGACACCGGACAGAACTTCTGGGTGATACTTGCCGGCGCCGTAGCGGTATTCTGCATCGTGCAAGTCATAATCGACATGGTCATTACTCCGAAGATAATGGGCAAGGCGATGGGACTCAATCCCGCGATCCTGCTGCTCTCTTTATCGGTATGGGGCACTCTGCTCGGCTTTATCGGACTGATTGTAGCTCTGCCGCTTACCACAATCCTGATAGCCTATTACCAGCGCTACGTCACCAAAGAAAGCGGGCACACGCCGCCTGCGGAAGGATAAAAAGCGTACAGTCTTTCCTCAATAATCCGCCGGACGTTTTGCAATAACTCGTCGGGTGTTTTGCAATAACTCGTCGGGTGTTTTGCAGCAAAAAACCTACAAAAACATGACCGGCAACAAATAAATTGCAGAAAAACAGCAAAAAAATCGTCAATAATTTGGTACTTTAATAAAAATACCATACCTTTGCACTCGCTTTACAAAACAAGTGAAGTGGTAAGATCCGTTAGCTCAGCTGGTAGAGCACAACACTTTTAATGTTGGGGTCTTGGGTTCGAGCCCCAAACGGATCACCAAAGAAGGTCTTCAGCAATGAAGACCTTTTCTTTTCAAAAATATTCACTGCCTCTGATGCTCAGTCAGTTATCCATTCTTTTGAGGCAGTATATAAGGTGGTAACACCATCAAAAAAAAACGAGAAAAAGCGACACACTTGGACGTAAAAAGCCCCCTCGGGACGGTTTTTGTGTTACCGTAGCTGTGTTACCAATCTCACAAATGTGTTACCATTATGAGTAAGTACGTCAGATTATTCTTCAACCGGAAGAAGAAAGCCACAACAACAGTGGCAGGAGCCATTGAAATCGTAGTTTGCCTACAAAGGGAACGCTGTTATTTTCATTCAGGACATAACGTTACCCTCGACCAATGGGAGAATGGAATGGTGGTTAATCATCCGCGTGCCGTTGTTATCAATGAGGAAATCCAAAAGAAAGTGACAGAGTTTGAGCATATTCTTATAGCCATGCAGGTGAATAAGGATGATATGACCATTGCCCAATTCAAAACATACCTAAGTGCAGACGGTGGCAATCGCCGTAATTTTATGGCATGGCTCAGGGAACGTATCAATAATCGTCCGCTTCGCGAAGGTACTCGAAAAGGGCATTTAACCACATACAAAGCACTTGAACGATTCGACAAGTTCAAAACCTTTGATGATGTAACCTTGCAACATATCTATCAGTTCGACCTTTTCATAAGGGAGGAGCAAACCTGTACGATGAAAGGGAAGCCAATCATAAGAAGCCAGGCTGCCATCCACAACTATCACAAACGGTTTAAGTCGTATGTAGCTGAAGCTTTCCGTCTCGGACTTATCAAGGAAAATCCATACGAGCGTTTTCAAGATAAACGTGGGGAGAAAAGCGACCGTCCTCACCTCACCGAAGCACAAGTGAAAAAGCTAATCCGGATGCGGGAAGAAAGCACGGATGCCGTAATGAACAGGTATCTTGACTTCTTTCTCTTCCAGACTTTTACAGGCATGGCATATAGCGATGCCAAATCATTCGATTATGAACAGCACGTTGTCACCATTGATGGCAAAGATTACATTGACGGACATCGTATAAAGACAGGAAATGAGTTTGTAACCCCCATTCTACCAATTACACAGAAAATCTTGGAACGTAACAATTACAAGATGGAAATAACCTCCAATCAGAAATACAACCAATTCCTTAAAGGTATAGGCTTGGCTCTCAATTGTTCTTTCCCATTAACCACACATATTGCCCGCCATACATTCGCCTGTACGGTGGCTCTCGGACAGGGTATATCCAAAGAGGTATTACAATTTATGATGGGGCATACCTCAATAAAGACAACTGAAATTTATGCAAAGTTGCCAATGCAATATGTGTCGCAGAATATTGGGGATAAGATGTTCAGAGCGTGGAAGTAAAAATTCAAAAGGGAGATGATGAAAAACATCTCCTTTTTGTTTGCTATTTATGCAGATGGCAAATTAACGATAATCAATTGTCAAGGAATTTCTTACTACTGCTGAAAATCAATATTATATACAGTCCAAGAAACAAGCCGGGTACATTAACTCCCGGAAAACAACTTAAAGATGGTGACAAGGGTTCGATTATTTCAATTTCCTGACTATCTCCCTACATCCTTTCTCGATGGTATTGAAGCATGTGTAATATACCTGTGCTGACTGATAGTGAGGATCCGGGAGGTCTGAAGATTCTCCGAAACAGATGTCGTTAAATAATGCGATACAATTCCAATGTGATGGATCCAATAACCGTATCACTTCGGTCTTATGTTGCCTTGTCATAACAATGATTCGGTCTGCTGCATTAACCAATTCCGCAGTTATCATCACAGCCTTACCACCCATCGAATATCCATGCTCCGCCGCTATTTGACACATGATTCCTTCACGTTCTTGTCCGTATGGAACATCTGTTCCACATGACGACACCTCAATGTCCTCAAGATTCTTTTCTTGAATCATTTTTCTCAAAATGACCTCGGCAACTGCCGAGCGGCTTGCATTACCGGTACACACAAATACGATTTTCATTGGAGCGAATTTATTTATAAAATGAATATGTTACATTCCAGCCGGATCAACTTTTTGTTTTGAGCAATTGACAAGGAGAGAAGCCACTATGAAAAATATTCCCGTGCATACTACACCTGTCCACCCATAATGCTGCCAAGACAGACCGGAAACGAATGTACCGGCAGAACCACCCAAAAAGTA
>CAJMQT010000026.1 GCA_905215655.1 uncultured bacterium
GTACAGGCAGTTGGGACTCGCAGTAGAAACGCCTATGAATAATGCAGGTTAACTCCCGATCAAAATATACTTGCCTGTCATGGAAACATAATCGCGCCTGTTTTTATGATTATTTCGACCAAAAGCACTAACTTTGCCGATACTTTCAAAAACAAAAGTCAAGACCTGATGAGTTTTCATCCGATACATACCGACACCCCGAAGCCGCACGCATTCAACAATCCTTTTGACTACGTGCCGCACCCGCTGTGCCTTGACGCCGCGCGAGAGGTATGCCGCCATGTGGAGAGCGACGCGCGGCTGAAAGCCGACGCCGGGCGGGGCAAGATGTTCGGGGTGCTCGTCGTGGAGACTCGCGACGGCGCTTTGGGCTATCTTGCGGCGTTCTCCGGACTGCTCGACGGCAGCAACGACCACCCGTTTTTCGTGCCGCCCGTCTTCGACGCCACGCCTCCCGACGGATATTTCAAGACGCACGAGGCGGAGATATCGGCGTTGAACGAGCGTATAAAGAGCCTGACTGACAGCGAAGAACGGCTGACGGCCTTGCAGGAGCTTGACCGCTGCACGGCGGAATGTCGTCGTGAGGAAGATGATTTCAGGCGAAAGATGAGCGAGGCGAAGGCACGGCGCGACGAGATACGCCGCGGGGTAGGGGAGCTTCAGCCCGAAGAGGCGGCACGGCTGACCTGCGAAAGCCAGTTCATGAAGGCGGAGCTGCGCCGCCTGAGAAAGCGTAACGAGGCGTTGATTGCGGAGAAACGTGCCGCCGCCGATGTTTTTGAAGACGAGATAAGAGAACTTAAACAGCGCCGGCATGCCATGTCCGACAGTCTGCAACATTGGCTTTTCAGCCGTTACGACATGCTCAATGCCCGCGGCGAGAGGCGCAACCTGTGCTCCATCTTTGCCGACACGCCGCAGCGTGTGCCGCCTGCCGGTGCCGGCGACTGCTGTGCCCCGAAGCTGTTGCAGCATGCCTATGAGAACGGTCTGCGACCTGTTTGCATCGCCGAGTTCTGGTATGGCGCGTCGCCCCGCGGCGAGATACGCCACCATCTGCATTATTACCCCTCCTGCCGGGGTAAGTGCCTGCCCATACTGCGCCACATGTTGCAGGGGCTGGACGTTGAAGCCGGAACGGCGTCGGAGGCAGGACAGCCGCAGGCGGAGATAATTTATGAGGACAGGTGGCTGTGCGTTGTCTGCAAGCCGTCGGGACTCATGTCCGTGCCGGGCACCTGTGGCGCGCCGTCACTTGCCGAGATAATCCGTCTGCGCCGTCCCGATGCCGCCGCGGTAATGCCCGTCCATCGTCTCGACATGGACACGTCTGGACTTATCATCATTGCTTTCGACGCCGAAACCTACCGCGACTTGCAGCGACAGTTTGCCCTCCGCACCGTCAGCAAACGGTATGTCGCCGTGCTCGACGGCTCTCTGAGCTGCCCCGACGAGGGCACTATCAGTCTGCCCCTGTGCTCCGACCCGCTCGATCGACCGTATCAGAAGGTTGATTATGCCACGGGCAAGAACGCCGTGACCCGTTACCGCGTCATCTCACGGACGTCCGACGGCACGCGTGTGGCGCTCTACCCGCTTACGGGACGCACCCACCAGCTGCGCGTCCATTGCGCCCATGCCGACGGTCTGGGCATGCCTATCGTCGGCGACCGCCTCTACGGGCGTCCCTCCGGCAGTCCTGCCGTCGGTTCGCCGGCAGATGTCGCCGATACAAAAAGTCGCCTCCTGCTCCATGCGGAGCAGCTGTCCTTTGTTCATCCGGTAACGGGAGAGCGGCTGACATTCAGTAAGAAAGCGGATTTTTAATAAAGAAAAACAGCCTCACTCACAACCCTTTTTCAAAAGAAACGTTGCGGATGAGGCTGTTTTCGCAGGCTGTTTTAGTGCTCGCAAAAATATTTCCACAGCGGTGCAGCCATCAGGCTTTGTACTATCTCGCCGCTGTCGAGCAGCCGGCGCACCTCCTCCCGTGTCAGCAGATGCACCTCGATGTCTTCCGTCCGGTCGAGATGTTGTGTGCCGGTAAGTTCCACTCCCTCGGCGATAAAGCAGTGAGTGAGGTTGTTTGTCGTGCTCGGGTTGCCCGAGATTACCATCGTCTCGTGCCATGTTCCGCCGCTGTAACCCGTCTCTTCGAGCAGTTCGCGGCGGGCGGATACTTCCGGCAGCTCGCCCTCTTCGCTCACTCCCGCCACTATTTCGTAAGATGTGCGCCCCAGACCGTAGCGGTATTGGCGTATGAAGACGAACATCCCGTCCTTTGTCGTTGCTATCACGTTGACCCAGTCGGGATATTCCAAGACGTAGTATTCATCGTTTATGGCGCCTGTCGGCAGTTTTACGGTGTCGCGTCGTGCCGTCAGCCACGGGCGGCGTATGAGGTATTCGCTTTTCAGCGTCTCCCATTTCATGTCGTGTTCCATGTCTCTTTATCGTTTTTCGTGGTTGCTGTTTTTATCTTCCGGTGCTCTTATTGAGAAACGGAAGACGGCGGGGAATATTGTAGTATTGAAAAATGGAAAAATTGAAAGATTGAAGAATTTCTCAATTAAAATCTTTCAATCTTTCAATTTTTCAATCTTTCAATTTTAAAAAGAGGGCGAGAATTTGCCTCTGTTTTACATGCTACAACCTGTCGGCAAATTCTCGTCCGTTGAAGAAAATTGATGTGCTAACCCTTAGTCTGTTTATTTCGTTTAAGATGTTGTCCGTGTCGTTTTATGCCGTCGTCGGCTGTCTGTCAGCCTCTTGCTGCTTTGTCATGTCGTCGGCTGTCTCCGACGGTGCGAAGACAGTCGGCGACATGAGCACAAAAACAGTCATTCACAAAAATTCAAGAATTCTTTATTCTGATTTGACGAAATGTGTTTTTGTTCATGATATAATTGTTTCTAATTTAAAAGGTTATCTCGTTGTATGATTTGTAGTGTTATTCTTTGCTTTGCAAAGTACGTAAAAAATAAAATAAATCAGGTGTAAATATCGCTTGAAAAAGGTGTAAAAATCGGTTTATTAGCATTCATCCCGCCATGCCAAGGCATAGAAACGGCACGGACGGAGCCTCGTTGCGCCTTACACCTTATTATATATGTACCGTCGCCCGTTCGTCATCGGGGAGCACGCTGCCGTCGGCAGGCATCGCCATCTTTTTAACTCTTTGTTATTAATTTTATTTTCCGTGAAGGCGGCTTTTGGTAAAACGCCTTAAAAAAACATATTTCTTTGTTTTTTACATGCCTTTTTCGTACTTTTGCCCTCTGATATATTAATTAAGGAGAAAACGACTGTATGTTCAGAATAACGACCATAACAAAAAATCTGTTGATTATCAACGTGCTGGCGTTCCTTGCCGCTTGGGTGCTCGGTCACCGCGGTATGGAGCTTAACAGCGTGTTCGGGCTGCACTTCTTCCTCGCCCCCGACTTCCATGTCTATCAGCTCTTCACCTACATGTTCATGCACGCCAACTTGGAGCACCTGTTCTTCAACATGTTCGCCCTTTGGATGTTCGGATGCGTCGTCGAGAATGCGTGGGGACCGAAGAGGTTTCTGACATATTACTTCGTCTGCGGATTGGGAGCTGGACTGATACAGATGCTGGCACAGTTCGCCTCGTTCTACTTCATGGCGGTCGACCAGCTGCCGGGCTTCGGACCCGCCGACGTGATGACCGTGGCACGCAACAGCGCGCCGCTGCTCAACCTCTGGACCACCGTCGGAGCGTCGGGCGCCATCTACGGCATACTGCTCGCATTCGGCATGCTTTACCCCAACGAGCGCATCTTCATATTCCCGCTGCCCGTGCCGATAAAGGCAAAATGGTTCGTCTGCATCTACATCGCTGTCGAACTCTTCGCCGCCCTCGGCACGTCGAGCGACAACGTGGCGCATTTCGCACACCTCGGAGGCATGCTCTTCGGCTGGCTTCTGATCAAATACTGGCGCGGTGACGGCGGCTACGGCGGCTTCGGATACTCGCAGGGACGGCGCTTCTTTGACAATCTGAAAGACAACTGGGAGCGCAGATCCAACAAAAAAGCCGACCGCTACGAGCCGAAAAATGACCGGTACGAGCCTAAAGACAACGCAAGGACCGAGTCGGATTGGGAATACAACGCCCGTAAGAAGGCTCGTGAGAACGAGCTTGACCGCATACTCGACAAGGTCAGACGCAGCGGATACGACAGTCTGACAGAAGAAGAGAAACGAAAACTCTTTGACGGAGGCAACTGACGGCAGGCGCTTAAATCATATTGGATTTCTATATTATCCGGATTTTCGGGGCATATAGAACTTCCGGATAACATTCTTTTGAGCGATGGTAAGAAAGATTACAGACCTTACAATGCAGATAACGGCGGGAGCCAACGTCGTGACGGTGGTCATAATGCTGCTCATCGGACTGTCAGACAGGCTTGATCCGACGGTACACCCCGTGCTTGCCGTTGCCGGACTGCTCTTTCCGGTATTCATCCTGATCAACATCTGCTTCATGTTCTTCTTCGCGGTGTTCAGGAAGAGATACATGCTCATCACCTTCGCAGGGCTCATCCTGTCGTATTTCCCCATACGCACGTACTGTCCTCTCAATCTGACCGCAGACCCGCCGGAAGGCGCAATCAAAGTACTTAGCTACAACGTAAACAATTTCAGCCGTGCCGACGTGCCCGAAGGCGCCCCCAATCCCATATTTCAGTACATCGTGGACAGCGGTGCCGACATAGTCTGCATTCAGGAAGGAATGTTCCTGAAAACAGAGGAGGACGTGTTGAAAACCATATATCTGTGCGCCGACACCGTCACGAACAGCAACAAGCGTGACAATCTCATGATAATGAGCAAGTTCCCCCTCATTGCGAAAAAACACATACCATACACCTCGGAAAACAATCTCAGCGGCGCATTCTTCGTAAAAATCGGTACCGACACCGTCGTCGTAATCAACAACCACTTTGAACGCACCGGACTGTCGATGGAAGACCGCGCCGAATTCAAGAAGATGATGAAAGGCAAGTCGGAGCGCGACACCATGCGGCAGGAGTCGCGACGACTGCTCTCAAAGCTCTCCGAGTCATCGCGGATACGCGCTCCGCAGGCAGAGGCGGTGGCAAGATTTATCTCTAAATGCAAGTACAAGGTAATACTCTGCGGCGACTTCAACGACAGCCCCATATCCTACACCCGCCGGAGGCTTGCCCGCGAACTTACCGACTGCTACGTTGCGACCGGCAACGGACCCGGATTTTCATACCATCGCAACGCCATGTACGTGCGCATCGACAACATAATGTGCTCCAAAGACATCACGCCCTACGGCTGTAAGGTAGACCGAAGCATCGGATATTCAGACCATTACCCCGTTTATTGCCGGCTGAAAATTGACGGAAAGGACAAAAAACATTGACAAAAAGCAGAATAAAAGCCCTTAAATTTCTCAAAGTTTAAAAAAATATATATCTTTGCACGCTATAATGCCGAAATCGAAAAAACATCAAAATTAATAACAATCAAAATGCAAAACAAAGGAATTGTAATTGTTACAGCCGTCATGCTGGCTCTTGCAAGCATCTTCTATTTGTCGTTCTCCGTCGCTACAAGCTACTACGACGGTCAGGCGGCAAAGATCAAAGACCCTGTTGCGCAGCAGAATTATAAGGACTCTGTGAAGTACCTTGGCATCTACTCGTACCAGAAATGCTTGGAAACCCAAATCGGATTGGGACTCGACCTCAAAGGCGGTATGAACGTAATCCTCGAAATCTCCGTACCCGACGTGGTTGACGTACTTGCCGACCACAAGACGGACGCTGCCTACCAGAAATCCATGGAACAGGCAAAGAAAGAGGAAGAGACAAGTCAAAGCGATTTCATCTCGCTCTTCATCAAGTATTATCATCAAAACGCGCCGGGTCATCGCCTTGCCGAAGTGTTCGCGACACAGCAGCTGAAAGGCAAAGTGAGCACGCAAAGCACCGACGCAGAGGTAGAGAAAGCGCTGCGCGCGGAAGTGCAGTCGGCTATCGACAACTCATATAACGTCGTAAGAAACCGTATCGACAAGTTCGGCGTGGTTCAGCCCAACATCCAGAAATTGGAAGGTCAGGAAGGCAGAATTATGGTCGAGATGCCGGGTATCCGCGAGCCGGAGCGTATCCGTAAATTGCTCCAAGGTAGCGCAAACCTCGAATTCTGGGAGACATACAACAGCGAAGAGGTAACTCCGATGCTGCGTCAGCTCGACCAGAGACTCGTTGCCGGAACGACAACAGCCGACACGACAGCCGTTAAAGACTCTGCCGACGCAAAGACAGAGACCGCCTCTGCCTCTGCCGCAAAGCCCAAATTCCAGCTCAACAACAATAAAAATGCAGCCGCAGAGAAGGCAGGACAGCAAGACTCGCAGCTCGCACAGGCAAAGAAGCGTAACCCGCTGCTCGCCATGTTGCAGCTCGCGCCGCAAGGAAGCCTTAGCGTAGTTGGTTACGCCAACGTAAGAGATACGGCTGAAATCAACAAACTCATCTACTCGGAGACCGCAAAACAGGTTATCCCCGCTGACGTCAAGCTGCTTTGGGGTGCAAAACCCGCAGACGGACTGAGCGTAAAGAACGTCTATGAGCTTTACGCTCTGAGAGTGACTCAGGGCAACGGACGCGCTCCGCTGGAAGGAGACGTCATCACGGACGCCAAAGACGAGTTTAACAGCGTTACCGGACGACCCACCGTCAACATGACGATGAACTCGGACGGAGCACGCCGTTGGGCTACACTTACAAAGACAAATGTGGGCAAGGCGATAGCAATCGTCCTCGACAACGCCGTTTACAGCGCGCCGCGAGTTAACGGAGAAATCTCCGGCGGTAGCTCTGAAATCAGCGGAAACTTCACCATCGAAGATACGAAAGACCTCGCCAACACTCTTAAATCAGGACGTATGCCAGCTCCGGCACGCATCGTTCAGGAAGACGTTGTAGGTCCGTCACTCGGTGCACAGTCAATTCAGCAGGGTGTGATCTCGTTCATTGTCGCATTCGTTCTCCTTATGTTCTACATGATTTTCATGTACGGCTTCATTCCGGGAATGGTTGCCAACTGCGCGCTTATCATCAACCTGTTCTTCACTTTGGGTATTCTGACCTCGTTCCAAGCCGCCCTCACCATGCCGGGTATTGCCGGTATCGTGCTCTCTTTGGGTATGGCTGTCGACGCAAACGTGCTTATCTACGAGCGCACCAAGGAAGAGTTGCGCAAGGGCAAGCAGCTTAAACAAGCCTTGCAGGCAGGTTACAGCAATGCTTTCTCGGCAATCTTCGACTCTAACTTGACGTCAATCATCACAGGTATCATTCTTTACGTCTTCGGAACAGGTCCTATCCGTGGTTTCGCAACGACGTTGATTATCGGTATCTGCTGCTCGTTCTTCAGCGCCGTTTACCTCACACGTCTTGTTTACGAGGCACGTATGAAGAAAGACAAGTGGCTCAACCTCACCTTCATGACCAACCTTTCGGCGAAGATATTCAAGAAGACCAGCTTCGGCTTCATGTCGATGTACCGCAAGTCGTTCACCGTTGCAGGTATCGCAGCAATCATATTCTGCATCAGCTTTGCTGTTAAGCAACTGAGCATGAGCATCGACTTCACCGGAGGACGCAACTACGTCATCAAGCTGGAGAAAGCAGTTGAGCCGGAGGAAGTTACCGCTGCTCTGCGCCCGGCGTTCACCAACAGCACCGTAAGCGCCCTCGCGCTCGGTACCGACCACAAGACGATACGTATTTCGACCAACTATAAGATTGACTCAAACGACCCGTCGGTAGACAACGAGGTTGAAGACATCCTCTTCAAGTCACTCTCCGGCGCAGGTCTGGTAACCCAGAAGAGCGTCGAGATGTTCAAGAATCCGGACGTTCGTGCCGGCGGCTCGATCATCAGCAGCACCAAGGTAGGTCCTTCCGTGGCAAAAGACATCACCCACGGAGCAATCATCAGCGTCATCATAGCGCTTGCGGCAATCTTCCTTTACATCCTGCTGCGTTTCCACAACATCGCGTTCTCGTCAGGCGCAACCATCGCTCTGGCACTCGACGCACTGGTTGTAATCGGTTTCTACTCGCTGCTCTGGGGTATCGTTCCCTTCTCGTTGGAAATCGACCAGACGTTTATCGGAGCCATCCTGACCGTTATCGGTTACTCAATCAACGATAAGGTGGTGGTGTTCGACCGTATCCGTGAGAACATCGGACTGTATAAGAAGAAAGACTTCTTCACCCTGTTCAATGACTCACTGAACGAAACGTTGGCACGTACGATCAATACCTCTGTATCAACGTTGCTCGTGCTGCTCTGTATCTTCTTCCTCGGAGGTGACAGCATACGCAGCTTCTCGTTCGCGATGATACTCGGTGTTATCTTCGGAACGCTCTCTTCAATCTTTATCGCAGCGCCCATCGCATACCTTATGTTGGGTCGCAAAGAGCGCAGAGAGAAGTAATCCTGCAACAATAAGCAATAAATTATAAACCGAAAGGCGGTCTTTTGCATTCCAAAAGACCGCCTTTTGTATTCTAAAAGGTAACCTTTTACATTCTAAAAGACCGCCTTTTGTATTCTAAAAGGTAACCTTTTACATTCCAAAAGACCGCCTTTTGTATTCTAAAAGGTAACCTTTTACATTCTAAAAGACCGCCTTTTGCGTTCCAAAAGATAGCCTTTTACGTTCTAAAAGGTAGCCTTTTACGTTCTAAAAGGTAGCCTTTTACGTTCTAAAAGGTAGCCTTTTAGCGTTTAAAAGTCAAGAAATCAGAATTGTTTTTACTTCAAAAGCCATTGTCTGTAACCATATTTCCGTACTCCAAATACTTCCGACCATTCATAATTAATTACTTCTGAAATTTCACCTAACTCTCATAAAATAAGGAAATAAATCCCAAATAAGCGTTCAATTTTTGCACAAAACGATATGGTTTGTGCATTTTGAGGTGCTTTTTTGTCTAAAATATTTGCACACTTAAATAAAAATTCGTTCCTTTGCAGCGATTTTTTAGAAATTGAATACATTTTACAAACATTTTAAAACATTACAATCATGTCAGAAATCGAATCTAAAGTAAAAGCTATCATCGTTGACAAACTCGGTGTAGACGAAGCAGAAGTAAAGCCGGAAGCAAGTTTCACAAACGACCTCGGCGCTGACTCACTCGACACAGTAGAGCTCATCATGGAATTTGAGAAAGAGTTCAACATCTCTATTCCCGATGACAAGGCAGAGACAATAGCTACCGTTGGCGACGCTATCTCTTACATCGAAGCTAACACGAAATAATCATTCAACTTTCGACGAAAGGAAGTTAAAGAAGTTAAGGGAGTCAGAGGAGTTAAAGACAACTGTCCCGCTGCTTTCCTTAATCATTCACAGCAGGCGCGACAACTGTCTTTAACTCCTTTAACTTCCTTTGTTTCTTTAAGCTCCCGAAAGCTGAACGCACAACAATCATACAACTCCCCAATTTTATTTAAATGGAATTAAAAAGAGTAGTAGTAACAGGTCTGGGTGCCGTTACTCCGGTGGGACTGAGCGTTGAAGAGACGTGGAAGAACCTCCTCGCAGGTGTCAGCGGCGCAGCTCCTATCACACACTTTGACGCATCAAAGTTCAAGACACAATTCGCATGCGAAGTCAAAGGACTTGACGTCAACCAATGGATAGACCGCAAAGAAGCCCGCAAGATTGACCGCTACACCCAGTTGGCGCTCATCAGTGCCATACAAGCCGTTGACGACAGCGGTATGGACCTTGAAAAGGTTGACAAGAACCGCATCGGAGTAGTATTCGGAGTCGGTATCGGCGGTATAAAGACCTTCGAGGACGAAGTGTCTTACTATGCCAAGAACGAAGAGAACGGACCTAAATTCGGACCCTTCTTCATCCCGAAAATGATCAGCGACATCGCTGCCGGACACATATCAATCCGTTACGGATTTCACGGTCCCAACTACGCTACCACATCAGCTTGCGCCTCATCGACCAACGCGATAGCCGATGCGTTCAACCTCATCCGTCTTGGTAAGGCAAACGCCATCGTCAGCGGTGGTGCCGAGGCAGCTATCTGCGCTTGTGGCGTAGGCGGTTTCAACGCCATGCACGCCCTCTCGACACGTAACGACGAGCCTCAGAAGGCGTCACGCCCGTTCAGCGCGAGCCGCGACGGATTTATCATGGCAGAAGGTGCAGGATGTCTCATCCTCGAAGAGCTTGAGCACGCAAAGGCACGCGGAGCGAAGATTTATGCCGAGATGGTAGGCGAGGGCGAGAGCGCCGACGCATATCACATCACGGCGTCTCACCCCGAAGGTCTCGGAGCGAAGCTCGTTATGCAGGCAGCACTCGAAGACGCAAACCTCAAACCCGAAGACATCGATTACATCAACGTTCACGGAACATCGACACACGTCGGTGACATCTCTGAGGCAAAGGCAATCAAAGAAGTGTTTGGCGACGCAGCTTACAAGCTCAACATCAGCTCTACAAAGTCTATGACAGGACACCTGCTCGGCGCTGCCGGCGCGGTAGAGGCTATGGTAAGCGTCCTCTCGGTGCAGAATGACATCATTCCGCCCACGATCAATCACGACGAAGAAGATAAAGACGAAGAGATTGACTACAATCTTAACTTCACTTTCAACAAGGCACAGAAGCGCGAAGTGCGCGCCGCAATGAGCAATACGTTCGGTTTCGGCGGTCACAACGCATGTGTCATCTTCAAGAAATATGATGGTCAATAATTTTATTGATAAGATAAGGCTCCCTTTCCGCAAGGACAAGGAGCTTTATTCGTCTTTGTACACAGTCATCGGATTTTATCCCCACAACATCGATTTTTACAAACAGGCGCTCATGCACAAAAGCGTGGCGCGGCGCAACGCCAAAGGACGCCCCGTCAACAACGAGCGTCTCGAATTTCTCGGCGACGCTATTCTCGATGCAATAGTGGGCGACATCGTCTACCGACACTTTGAAGGCAAGCGCGAAGGCTTCCTTACCAACACCAGAAGTAAAATCGTTCAGCGCGAGACACTTAACCGTCTGGCAAACGAAATGGGCATCAGCCGACTCATAAAGTCGAACGGACACACTTCCTCTCATAACAGTTATATGGAAGGAAACGCGTTCGAGGCTCTCGTGGGAGCTATCTATCTCGACCGCGGCTATGAGGCTTGCATGCGTTTCATGCAGAAAAGGATACTCTCGCAGCTGATCAACATTGACAAGGTGGCTTATAAGGAGGTAAACTTCAAGAGCAAACTTATCGAGTGGTGTCAGAAGAACAAGGTAAGGCTTGACTTCAAACTGATAGAGCAGCGACGCGACGCGAAGAACAGTCCGATGTTCGTTTATCAGGCGATGATCGAAGGATTGGAGGGCGGCAAAGGCGAAGGCTATTCGAAAAAGGAGAGCCAGCAGCTGGCAAGCAAAATCACCCTGCAAAGTCTGAGAAAGCAGCCGCAGTTCATCGATGCCGTTTTCGCCGCCAAGACAGAGCGCACGAAGATGGAGGAAGAGCCCGTCCAGACCGTGCCCGACGTTGACGCCAAGGAAGATTTCATCGTTGTTCAAGACGTGGAGACGAGCGTTCCCGTGGTGCAAGACGCCGTAATCGAGGTGATGCAACGCGGCGGAACGCCTGCCGAAAACAGCTGTCGCGATGTAAAAGATACATCTTCCGATACTGCCGCCGAACCAAAGACAAAGACGAATACCACGGCTTCCGAGCTATCGGAAACCGATGAGTTTGACTTCTCCGACGTCAAGACAACCATCCGTCCGATGTCGAAGGAGGAGATAATAGCCGCCGCCGAGGCGGAGGCGTTTAAGGAGTAAGCCCCCTCCTGACCTCCCCGAGGGGAGGAGAAAGGCAGAGTTCAAATAAAAACAGGAAAGCCCGTAAAGTAATAATTCTTTACGGGCTTTCCTGCTTTTTATTATCACTAAATTCAAAACTTTACCTACAAAGGTAACTTCAATTCCTCCCCTCGGGGAGGCTAGGAGGGGGCTTCGGGGCGGTCTGGAGGTGGCTGTTCTTTTTTTTCTTGCCTTACATCAGCTCTCCGAAGTCATCGATTACCCACTCGGCACCTTCTGCCAGCAGGTCTTCGCGGCTGCCGTTGCCGTAGGTCACGCCCACGGCTTTTACCCCGGCGTTGTGCGCCATGCGTATGTCGAAGACCGTGTCGCCCACAACCACTACGTTTTCAGGCTGCAAGTTGTTATCTTTCAGAGTCTTTATCACCATGTCGGGAGCCGGCTTCGCCTGTTTCACATCATCCGCTCCGAGCACGTAAGAGATGTAAGGCGCCAGCTGCAATGCGTCGAGATATGCGACGAGTGATGACCTGTGCCTGCTGCTCGCCACGGTAAGCGTCAGTCCGCGGGCATGGAGTGCCGCTATCGTTTCGGCGACGTGAGGAAACAGCGGCACGGCTCCCGGCACGTTGTTGATGTCGAACAGACGGCTGTAAACCTCCGCGCAGCGGTCGCCCATCTCGTCGGTCATAGGTATAAGTTCGGTGAATGTCCGTTTCAGCGGCAGTCCTATCATCGCCGCGCACTCGTCGTCCGTGCGCTTGGGCAGCCCCAGTTCGGCGATGGTCTGTTGCATCGTGCGCACGATAAGCGAGCGTGTGTCGCCCAGAGTGCCGTCGAAGTCGAAGATAACGGCGGCGATATGCCGCCCCGATACCTCACCGCCAAGACCCGCCCCGGTCTGTCCCAAGGCAGAAATCAGCAACCCGTCTTGTTGCTTGTTGTCGTTATTCATCATCTTTATTGTCGTTATTTTATTTATATTTTAACCGTTTCCTTCCCCACAAAACTAATTTCTATCCCTCCCCTCTCTTTGGGAGAGGGGTCGGGGGTGAGGCTTTCACTCCCTCCCCTCGGGGAGGTCAGGAGGGGGCTGTGGGGTGCTTGTCAGCTGTCTTATTACCTCTTCATCACCACCGCAACGGTCTTCATGCGCAGGTAATCCTCCGACATAAACATCAGTCCGTGGTACGGATTGTCCGTGCCCCACGAGTTTTTGCAGATGAAGTAACGCCTGCCGCTGCTGTCGCGTGCAATGCCTATCAGCGCCATGCAATGGTCGTCGGTGGTCCGGAAGGTCTCGAAGGCGCGCTGACGAGCCTCCTGCGTTACCTTGAAATCATCTTTGTCGAGGCGCGCTGTGCCCTTTTTGAATGAAAATCCCGGTTCGCTTATGTCGCCCTCCCAACACACGCTGCGTCCCGAGCGCAGAGCCGTCTCGACGCGTCTTATCATCGTGTCCAGCGGCACGTTCAGGAAGCGGCAGTCCTCACGGTTGTCCGGCACGTCGAGGATGACCTCTTCGTAAAACGGCTTATGCGTAAAACTGGTCAGCGAGACGTATTCACCCTCGGCGCAAACGCTGTGTGCAAACTCCTTCGGCGTGTACTCGGCGCGGTACATATAGACGTGCCTGGGCAGCGGGCGGACAGCCTCGTCGAGCATGTCTGCCGCCTGTTGCCGCAGACGGTCCATGCCGGTACGGTTGGCGGCGGCGTTGCGTGCCAGTCTGCCGATGCGCCGCGCCACCACGTTGAAGTTGGCGTCCGTGCGGTAAGAGTCGTATGGCACCAGTCCGTTCCGCATTATCGCGCTGATCAGCATCGGCGCCATGCCGCGCATCGAGACGTCCCGTGCGCTCCTTGTAAGATAGAGCTTCTCCGCCTGTTCCGTCAGAACGGTTCGTGCCACGTATGCCGCCGAGAGGTTTACCGAGTCGCCCGTCATGATCCGGTCGCTCTCTATCGTCGCGAGCATGGCGTAGACCCAGCACAGCGGGCTGCGCCCCTGATCCTTTACGGGCGTTGTCCTGTTGATTGTCTCGATGGTGAATGTCTCTTGTCGCTCCGTCTTCCGCTCGCCGCACGACGATAGGATGACAGCCGAGAGTATTATAAGGGCAGAATATTTCATGGCTGCAAAGGTAAGAAAATAATGCAAAATAACAAACAACAGTCACGCCACCTTCCGCCCTACGGCAACTGACGCTGCGCACCTGTGCCGGAAGGCACGATTTTGTTACGATCTGTTACATTATCACTATACATTCCTTACAGTTTTCATCGGCAAGGCGCCGTTTTCCAAAAGGCGGTCTTTCAGCGTGCAAAAGGTAAGCTTTTGGCGTGTAAAAGACCGTCTTTTGCAACGCAAAAAGCATGCTTTCAAATTGTAAGAAGCCGCCTCTTGCAAGCACGTTAATTTTGTAAAAAAGTTCAAATTATAAATAATTTAGATAATAAAGTAAGCGAAAGGGGCTTTATTTAAGGAATTCTGATTAAATTTGCAACTAAAAATTCAAAAAACGCGAAGAATGAAAAGGATTATAAAACCTTTTGTCATAATGTTTTCGGCGGTAATGCTTGCGGCGTCATGCCTCAGCGATGACACCGAGACAGACATAACCTATTATAACGACACGGCTATAACCTCATTCTCTTTGGGCACGCTCAAACGCTATCTCACAACCAAAGCGAAGACGCAATTCAACGAAGACGGCACGCCGAAAGACAGTATCTACACCGTCAGCGTGACCGGAAGCAAATATAAATTCTACATCGACCAGATAGGAAGAAAGATATATAACACCGACTCGCTGCCGCAGAATACGGACGCGGCGCACGTGTTATGCTCGGTAAACACCAAGAACAACGGGTTTGTCGTGGTGAAAGATATGGAGAGCGACACGCTGAGATATTTCAGCGAGAGCGACTCGATAGACTTCACCAAGCCGCGCGAGTTCCGTGTCTACGCATCGTCCGGCGTCGCCTACCGCAACTACACGGTCGAGGTGAACGTGCATAAGGAAGACCCCGACTCGTTCCGCTGGAACACCGCCGGCACCTGTCCCGACGCCATGCGCATGCAAGGCATGAAGGCGCTGACCTTCAACGACAAGATAATACTCTGCGGCACCGACGGCAGCAAGACGTCACTCTACACCACGTCGACCGACGGCGCATCGTCATGGACGGCAGTCACGACCAACATAACGCTCGACGCGCAAGCCTGCCGGAGCATGACGGCGCACGGAAACCTGCTCTTCACCGTCAGCGGAGGCAAACTCATAGTGTCAACCGACGGACAGACGTGGCATGACGCGAGCATGATCAACGGCATGGCCGACCTCGACACGCCGAGCCGACTGATAGGCTCGGCAGGCATGAAGCTGTACGCCCTTGACGCCGCAGGCAACATGGTAAGCTCCGAAATCAACGGCGCCGCATGGCAGACGGAGAAGATCAGCGGTGATAAAGCCGACCTGCCGACAGACAACATCTGTCTTGCATCGGTGCCGCTCGCCACAGACAAAAACTCGGCACGCGTCATAATGACCGGCACACGCAGACTCGAGACCTATCCCGAAGACTCTGTCGCAACGGTATGGAACAAGATTGAAGAATACGCCGAAGGCTCGCAAGAGCATGGATGGATGTCCTGCAACGAGCAGAGCAGATACCAGCTGCCGCGCCTTGCCAACCTTAAAATGACGAAATACGGCGACCTGCTCGTGGCTATCGGCGGCAAGGGCGAAGGCACAAGCACAGCCGAAGCATTCTCGCAGATATACGTCAGCCGGGACAACGGACTGACATGGCACGCCGACGACAGATACGTGCTGCCCGAAGACTTCACCAACAACGGCAGCAACCTCTGCGCAATAACCGCAGACAAAGACAATTTCCTCTGGATAATCTGCGGCGGCAACGGCACCGTATGGCGCGGACGACTGAATAAACTCGGATGGAAAGACCCGCAAACGTCTTTCGACAAATAAACCTACAATAACCTGCAACACCCCTGAATGATGAGAGCTTTCCTGCTATGCGCACTCCTTTCACTCGTACCCTGCGGCATGATGGCGCAGGACGACTACGAGTATAAGATGGAAATAGGCGCCGGCGTGGGAATGATGAGCTATCAGGGCGACTTCAACGGCAGCGTGACAAAGAACATGCAGGCAGTAACGTCAGTCGTGCTGCGACGCGTCTTCAACCCCTACATGGGGCTGAAGCTCGACCTCTCGTTCGGCAAAATCAAAGGCAGCTCCGCCAACGTGGACACTTGGTACCCCGAGTTTCACGACAATCCCGTGGAGTTTAACAACACGCTTACCGACGTAAGCCTCACCTACGAATACAACTTCTGGCCTTACGGCACGGGGCGCGAATACCGCGGAGCAAAACGCCTGACACCATTTATCTTCCTCGGCATAGGCGCGACATACGCCAAAGCCGACGACGAAAGCGTCTTCACGGCTAACGTACCCATCGGAGCCGGCGTGAAATACAAGCTCAACTCACGCCTGAACCTCGGCGTGGAATGGGCGATGCACTTCTCCCTGAGCGACAAGCTCGACGGCGTTGAAGACCCGTATTACGTCAAAAGCTCGGGTCTCTTCAAAAACACCGACTGCTACTCAATGCTGAGGCTGACGCTCACTTACAGCTTCATGGCGAAATGTAAAATATGTAACAAAGATGACTGACACACCTATCGATATGAAACGCATACCGCGCCACATCGCAATAATAATGGACGGCAACGGACGTTGGGCGACAGAGCGGGGCAAAGAACGCAGCTACGGACATCAGGCAGGCGTAGAGACTGTAAGACGGATAACGTCCGAATGTACGCGACTCGGAGTGAAATACCTGACGCTATACACCTTCTCGACCGAAAACTGGAACCGTCCCGCCGACGAGGTGGCGGCACTGATGGGGCTCGTACTCACATCTCTTGAAGACGAAATCTTCATGAAAAACAACGTGCGTTTCCGCGTGATAGGCGACCTCGGGCGGCTGCCCGCCGAAGTGCAGGCAAAGTTGCAGGAAACGATGGACCACACCCGCGACAACGACTCCATGACAATGGTCGTGGCGCTGAGCTACTCATCAAAGTGGGAAATCACCAATGCAGTAAAGGAAATAGCCGCCAAGGCGAAGTCGGGAGAGATCAATGTCGACGACATCGACGAACAGACCGTCGACCGTCACATGCAGACCAACTTCATGCCCGACCCCGAGCTGCTTATCCGCACCGGCGGAGAGCTGCGCATCTCCAACTACCTGCTCTGGCAGATAGCTTACTCCGAACTCTATTTTTGTGATACATACTGGCCCGATTTCAACGAGGCACATCTGAGAAAGGCTATTGCCGACTATCAAAACAGACAACGACGTTTCGGCAAAACAGAAGCACAAGTCGAGAACAATGATTAATTCAAGAAAACAAACAGACACAATGAACAAAGGCATAGGATACATCGCACTGCTCGCGGCGCTGCTATTCAGCATCACGACAGCCGCACAGGAAAAGATTGTAAACCCCGACATATCTTATGCCGGAACGCCACGCACATACAAACTCGGCGGAATAGCCGTGTCCGGAGTGGACGGATACGAGGACTACATGCTCGCAAGCATATCCGGACTCACCGTCGGACAAGAGCTGGACGTGCCCGGACAGGACATCTCCGACGCCGTAAAGAGATATTGGAACCATGGTCTCTTCTCCAAATGTCAAATCGCTGCCGACTCGATTGTCGGTGAGAAAATATACCTGCACTTCTATCTCGCGCTGCGTCCGCGTGTCTCCGAAATCAACTACGTCGGTCTGAAAAAGTCGGAAAGAGAAGACATGGAGGCTAAACTCGGACTGCTCAAAGGCAGCCAGATAACCCCCAACATGATAGACCGCGCCAAGACGCTCGCAAAAAACTACTTTGACGACAAAGGATACAAGAACGCCGACATCAACATTCAGCAGCGCGACGACGTCACAAACGCCAATCATGTGATACTGGACGTCATCATCGACAAGAAGGAAAAGATGAAGGTGCGCACCATAACGATTGAAGGTAACGAAAACCTGAAAGACTCTAAAATCAAAGGAGGACTGTTCAAGAAAGGTGCTTTCGCCAAAACGCACGAGGCAGGAAAGCTCTCCTCTTTCCTCAAATCAAAGAAGTTTACCGATGAAAGATACAAGACGGACAAGCAGAACCTTATCGACAAATACAACGAACTGGGTTACCGCGACGCCGTAATACTTGAAGACAGCGTATGGAACGTTGACGACAAGCACGTCAATATATATATAAAGGTGGAAGAAGGAAAGAAATATTACGTCCGCAACATCACGTGGGTGGGCAACACAATCTTCACCACCGACTACCTGAGCCGGCTCCTCGGCATGAAGAAAGGTGACGTATATAACCAGAAATTGATGAACAAACGCCTCTCGGAAGATGACGACGCCGTGGGCAACGAATACTGGAACAGGGGCTATCTCTTCTATAATCTGCAACCGACGGAAATCAATATCGTGGGTGACTCGATAGACCTTGAAATGCGAATAATGGAAGGACGTCAGGCACACATCGACCATGTGCGCATCAACGGCAACACCCGCTTGTATGAAAACGTCGTGCGTCGAGAGCTGAGAACAAAGCCGGGAGACCTCTTCTCGAAAGAAGCGCTGCAACGTTCGGCGCGTGAGCTCGCCTCAATGGGTCACTTCGATCCGGAGCAGGTCAACCCTGACGTAAAGCCGAACTATGAAAACGGAACCGTAGACATCAACTGGGACCTCGTTCAGAAGTCAAACGACCAGATTGAGTTCTCGCTCGTTTGGGGACAGACGGGTGTCATCGGACGCATCGGTTTGAATCTTAACAACTTCTCGATGGCTAACCTCTTCAACAAGAACAAGGAGCACCGGGGCATAATGCCGGTGGGCGACGGCGAGGTGCTTTCACTCGGAGCACAGACCAACGGAACGTATTATCAGTCGTACAATGCCTCTTATTCAACGGCATGGTTCGGCGGAAAACGTCCTATCCAGTTCACCGTCGGCACGTATTTCTCAAAGCAGACCGACGTGTCGAGCAACTATTACAACAGCGGCTACATGAATAATTATTATAACTATCTTTACGGATACGGAAACAGCTATAACAATTATTATGAGAATTATTATGATCCCGACAAATACGTCAAGCTCTTCGGCGTTTCGATAGGCTGGGGTAAGCGTCTCCGCTGGCCTGACGACTACTTCCAGTTGTCGGTCGAGCTTGCTTACCAACGTTACATGTTGAAGAACTGGCAGTACTTTATCGTGACCAATGGAAACTGCAACAACCTCAACCTTGGCATCACATTGTCGCGTACTTCTACGGACAACCAGCTCTTCCCGCGCCGCGGTTCGGAGTTCATGGCATCGGTAACGCTCACTCCGCCTTGGTCGGCATTCGATCATAAGAACTACGCCAACCTTGCAAACAATCCTCAATCGCCCACTTATACGGACGAGCAGCAGGAGAAATACCGCTGGGTTGAATATCATAAATGGAAGTTCCGTTCGAAGACTTACACCGCGCTGACCAACGGACAGAAATGTTTCGTGCTCATGACGCGCGTCGAGTTCGGTCTGTTAGGCTCTTACAACAAGCACAAGAAGTCGCCGTTCGAGACATATTACATGGGTGGTGACGGTATGAGCGGCTACTCGACGGGCTATGCCGAGGAGACAATCGGACTGCGCGGTTACGACAACGGAAGCCTCACTCCCTATGGCTACGAGGGTTACGCCTATGACCGTTTCACCTTGGAGCTGCGCTATCCGTTCCTCTTGGGCAACACGACGATTTACGGTCTGACGTTCCTTGAAGCCGGTAACGCATGGAACGAGACGAAGAAGTTTAATCCCTTTGACATGAAGAGGTCGGCAGGTGTCGGCGTGCGCATCTTCCTTCCGATGGTCGGACTTATGGGTATCGACTATGCCTACGGCTTTGACAAGGTGTTCGGAAGCAAAGGCGGCGGACAGTTCCACTTCATTTTGGGACAAGAGTTTTAATCAGTTAAGAATTAAAAATTAAGAATTAAGAAAATGTGCATTGCCGTTTTTAATCGGCAGCAGTATTTTTCTTAATTCTTAATTCCTAACTCTTAATTATAAAAATATTTGATTATGAGAAAGATATTGCTTGTTTTCGCAATGCTGGCAACGGCATTTACAGCGAGCGCACAGAAGTTTGCGCTTATCGACATGGAGTATATATTGAAGAATATTCCGGCTTACGAGCGTGCCAACGAACAGCTCACGCAGGTTGGAAAGAAGTGGCAGGCCGAGATAGAAGCACTCAACACCGAGGCGCAGACCATGTATAAGAATTATCAGAACGAAGTGGTCTTCCTCTCGCAAGAGCAGAAAAAGGCGCGCCAAGAGGCGATAATGAACAAGGAAAAAGAGGCAAGCGACCTGAAGAAGAAGTACTTCGGACCGGAAGGAGAGCTCTTCAAGAAGCGCACCAGCCTGATGACGCCCATTCAGGAAGAGATTTACAACGCGGTGAAAGACATCGCCGACCTGCGCGGCTACTCGCTCGTGCTCGACCGTGCGTCAGACACCGGCATAATCTTCGGCTCTCCGAAAGTGGACATAAGCAACGAAGTGTTGAGCAAGTTGGGATATTCCAATTAATTAAGAATTAGGAATTAAAAGAATTAAGAATTATGAATTAAGAGTTAAGAAAAATACCGACGGGACATATTTCCTTATTTCTTAATTCTTCATTCTTAACTAAATAAGTATTAGAAAACAATAAATCAAAAAACAATAAAGAAATGAAAAAGTTAGTTTTAATGTTGATGTTGTGCGCTCCGATGGCGGTTTTCGCACAGAAGTTCGGACATGTTGACGCACAGTCGGTAATGCAGAGCCTCCCCGAGTTTATCAAGGCACGCGGTGACCTCGAAGCTCAGTCAAAGCAGTATGAGAACGATTTGAAGGCGATGCAGGACGAAATCCAGCGCAAGTCGGACGATTACGACCGTAACAAGAGCACGATGAACGCCACAAAACAGCAGGAGACAGAGACAGAGCTG
>CAJMQT010000027.1 GCA_905215655.1 uncultured bacterium
GGTCTGCTGGCCCGGGAGATCGGCGACCAGCTGGGCATCCCCTCCTACATTGTGTTTTTTGATTAAAAACCGTCTGTATTTCCGTTGATAACAAAACTTTTGTCTGTACTCCTGTCACTTCTGTACTTCTGAACTTCCCCCGATAATATTCTAAATTATGGCGTCCTGCTTTATCTGAACTGGTTTTCTACGATGTCGGTCAGCACGTCTTTCATTTCAAGACCTGCCGCGCGAACCTGCTGCGGGATAAAACTTGTGGCTGTCATGCCCGGAGTGGTGTTTATCTCGATAAGGTTTATCTTGTCAACGTCCTCTCCGTTGCTGCCTTTTCCGTGACTGATGATGTAGTCGATGCGGATTATTCCGTTGCAATGAAGTATGTCGTAAATGTGGCTTGTGATTTCCCTTACGCGGCGGGTGGTGTCCTCGCTGAGGCGTGCCGGCGTGATTTCCTGCACTTGTCCGTTGTATTTCGCGTCGTAGTCGAAGAACTCTCTGCTTGTCACAACCTCCGTTGCAGGCAGCACGACGCTCTTTTCGCGCGTCTTGTAGCAGCCGATCGAGATTTCCGTTCCCTCGACATACTGTTCCACCATGACGTCTTCGCTCTCGAGCATCGCCTTTCTTATCGCCGGCGCGAGCTGGTCAGCGTTCTTTACTTTGCTCACTCCGAAGCTGCTGCCGTCGTCTGCCGGCTTGACGAAACACGGCATGCCGATTGTCCGTTCTATCTCGTCGTCGTCCACGATCTCGTTGTATCCCTTGCGGATAAGCAGGCTGTCGGGCACGCGGACGCCGTAGCCGCGCAGATATTGGTTGAGCACAAACTTGTTGAAAGTCAGCGCCTCGACAAGCACTCCGCTGGTTGAGTAAGGCACGTGGATAAGTTCGAAGAAGCCTTGAAGTATGCCGTTCTCGCCCGGTGTGCCGTGAATGGTGATGTAGGCGTAATCAAACTGCACAAAGTTACCGTTCTCCATGAACGAGAAGTCGTTTCTGTCTACCGGCGCCGTGGTGCCGTCTTTCAGGTTTACTGTCCATTCAAGACCTTTCATGACGACGATGTAGACGTCGTAACGTTCCTTGTCAAAGAAAGAATAAAGTCCTTGTGCCGAGCGCAACGACACTCCTGATTCGGATGAGTCGCCGCCGCATACGATGGCTATTGTTCTTTTGATATTGTTCATAATGTATTCTTGTTAAAGTTCGTTTGCGTTAATATAAGTTCTCCAACGCTCCAAGAGGAGAGCCAGATCGTCGGGAAGCGGCGACGTGAAGTCCATCTGTTGTCCCGTCTTGGGGTGCTTGAAGCCGAGTGTCCGGGCGTGAAGCGCCTGCCGCGGGCATATTTTCAGACAGTTGTCGATAAACTTTCTGTAACTGCCTGTCCTGTTTCCGCGCAGAATTATGTCGCCTCCGTAGCGCTCGTCGCCGAAGAGCGGGTGCCCGATGTGCCTCATGTGGGCACGTATCTGGTGGGTTCTGCCGGTCTCGAGGATGCACTCCACGAGGGTGATGTAGCCGAAGCGTTCCATCACCCGGTAGTGCGTTACGGCGGGTTTGCCCGTCTCCGAGCCGGGAGGGAACACCGTCATGCGCAGCCTGTCTTTCGGGTCGCGACCTATGTTGCCCTCTATGCGTCCCTCGTCTTCGGTAAAGTTGCCCCACACAAAGGCGTTGTAGCTGCGTCGTGTGGTCTTGTTGAAGAACTGTACGCCGAGTTTTGTCTTGGCGTCGGGTGTCTTTGCGATGACGAGCAGTCCGCTGGTGTCTTTGTCGATGCGGTGTACCAAGCCCACTTCGGGGTCGTTGGGATTGTATGAGGGGAGGTCTCTCAGGTGCCATGCCACGGCGTTGACCAGTGTGCCGTGATAGTTTCCGCAGCCCGGGTGTACCACAAGTCCGGCGGGTTTGTTGACCACCATCAGTTCGGAGTCTTCGTAAACGACGTCGAGCGGTATGTCTTCCGGCTCGATGCTGCTGTCGTGTTGCGGTCGGTCGAGCATTAAAGTGATGACGTCGAGCGGGCGTACGCGGTAGTTGCTTTTCACCGGACGGTCGTTTACATGTACGAAGCCGGCGTCAGCGGCGCGCTGAATGCGGTTGCGGCTGGTGTGTTGCAGGTGTTCGAGCATGTATTTGTCGATACGCAGCGGCTCTTGTCCTTTGTCTACGACCATGCGCAAATGCTCGTACAGCGCCTGCTCCCCGTCGAGTTCCTCGTCGTCGACGTCCTGTCCGTTTATATCGTTCAGATCGGGCAGATTGCCCAATTCTTCATTCTTCATTCTTCATTCTTAATTATAAAGTCACTCCGGTCCGTTGACCACTTCAAACTCGTCGACGTCCTGATTGCCGCCTCCGCTCTCCGCGTTGCCGTATTCCGGGTGTTGAACGGTTCTGAGAGAGTCGCCGTATTCGCCGTAATATAATGACGGGTCGGCGTATATTATCGAGTCGCCCAAGTCTCTCATGCCGTCGCCCACTTGTATTGTCACGATGTCGTTGACCGATATCTTGTCGCCGGTGCGCAGGCTGCGTCCCTTTGATTTCAGTCCGTAGACCCAATCTTTCTCGCCCGGGATGTATTCCGTCGGTCCCACTTTGAAGCCCATCGCCATGAGTTTGGCGCGCGCCTCGCGGTAAGAGCAGTTGTCGATGATGTCAGGAATGGTGAGCACGGGCGAGCTTGACGAGTTTATCACGACGTATATTATGCGTCCCGACTTCACTTTCTTGCCCGGTTCGGGTGTCTGTTCGAGCACGCAGTCGGGCGGTAACGTCTTGACGTAGCCTGTGTCGCTGACCACCACTTCCAGTCCGGCGCTGTTGAGCAGGTGCTCTGCGTCGGCAAAGGATTTGTGCTTTACGTCGGGAATTGTTATCTCTTCGCCGTGATGAGTATAGAGGTCAATGCCCGTCTTGACGCCCCAGCAGAGCAGGACGACGACGAACAACATGGCGAGCAGATTGATCCACAGCCTTAAACTGAATGCTTTTCCGAAGAAAACTTTTGGTTTCATCCCGATTGTTATTATTATCTTGCAAAGATAGTGAAAGGCGAGCGAACTACAAAATAAAAGCGGTTGAAACGAGCTTTTATTTTATTTGTACCGCGGCGATTTAACAATTCGGGGATGTGGATTTGTGTATTGAAAAACAAAAGACCGTCCTTTCAATTTTAAAAGGTAAGCTTTTGCACTCCAAAAGGTAAGCTTTTACACGATAAAAGGCGGTCTTTTGCAAGGTAAAAGACCGCCTTTTGGAAATCGGCAGTTTGCCGATGAAAACTGTAAGGAAAAGCTCTTGAAATGTTACGGATTGTAAGAAAAATCATATCTCGCAGCCGTCGAGCAAACGGATGTAGGTGTCTATCGCTCCGTCAATCTCGCTTATGCGGATAAACTCGTCGGCGGAGTGGGAGCGGAACGACTCGCCCGGACCCAATTTCAGCGACGGGAACGACATCAGCGCTTGGTCGGACAGCGTGGGAGAGCCGAACGGCGTCATGCCCATCTCCGTGCAGCGGCGCACCAGCGGGTGCTCCATGCTTATTGATGATGACGAGAGATGAAACGAGCGAGCCTTGATTTCGCTCCTCAGATGCTCGCCGAGAAAGCGGAACACGTCCTCGTTGCGATACATCTCGTTGGTGCGTATGTCTATCGTGAAGCGGCACTCGTCGGGAATGACGTTGTGCTGCGTGCCGGCATTTATTATCGTAACGTTCATTACTGTCGGACCGAGCAGCGGACTGACCCGCTCGAAACGGTACGAGCGCAGCCATGTGAGGTCGTCCAACGCCTCGTAAATGGCATTGACACCTTCGCCCCGTGCCGCGTGTCCCGACACCCCTTTCGCCACCGCGTCGACCACCATCAGACCCTTTTCGGCCACGGCGGGTTGCATGCCTGTCGGCTCTCCCACCAGCGCGACGTCAATCTTCGGCAGCATAGGCAGCACCCTCCTGATACCGTTTACGCCCGAAACCTCCTCTTCGGCGGACGCCAGCCAGATGATGTTATACGCCCTTTGACGTTTTGACAGGTGCCTGAACACTTGCAACAAAGACACCAGTCCGCCGCCGCAATCGTTGCTGCCGAGACCGTAAATCACGTCATCTTCCACCGTCGCGGCAAAGGGGTCGCGCGTCCATGTGCTTACCGGCTTCACCGTGTCGATGTGCGCGTTGAGCAGCAACGTCGGTTTCTGACTGTCAAAATCATCGCAAACGGTCCAGATATTGTTGCCCTCACGGCGGTAGGTCAGCCCGTATGCGTCGAGCGCTTTGCCGAGAACGTCGGCGGCGGCAGCCTCGTCACGGCTCACCGACGGCACCTCGATAAGAGCTTTCAGCAGTTCGACGGCGTCATTTGTGTAAGCGGATTGTTTCATTGGAAAAAGTAATTAGAGATTTTTTTATTATGCAAAGATAGAGCAAACCGAGTGAAAAGCAAAACAAAAAGACGTGAAACGAATTTTTGTTTTCTTTTCCGAGGTGCAGCCTATCTTATTTAAAGATAGTGCAAATCAATAAAAAACCGAATTTATTTTGCCGTTTACTTAAAAGAAGTTAACTTTGCATTATGTATAAAGCGAAGACAGGCTGCACCTCGGAAGAAAAAACAAATAGCTTTGTTTTATTCTTCTCTCGGTTTGCACCGCCTTTGCATTAACCAAAAATCACGAATGCTTATGCAGACAAGATGTCATCTTTCGGTCCTTGTACACAAACAAGCGGAGAAGTATGGGGACAAGCGAGTTTTTATATATAAAGACTTCGGCGGCGACCATTGGAAATCGGTAACGTGGCGCGAGTTCTCCCGAAAGGTACGACAAGTGTCCAACGCACTGCTTAATATCGGCGTCAAAGTACAGGAAAACATAGGTGTCTTCTCGCAGAACACCCTTCAATATTTTTATACCGACTTCGGCGCGTTCGGCATAAGAGCCGTCAGCATACCTTTCTACGCCACCAGTAGCGAGCAACAAATACAATATATGATCGGCGACGCGCAGATACATACGCTCTTCGTTGGCGAGCAGGAGCAGTATGACAAGGCGCATCGCGTGCTGCCGCATTGCCCCTCGCTCGAGCGCATCGTCATCTTCGACCGGCGCGTAAGCATAGCCCCGGGCGACACAAACTCAATGTATTTTGACGACTTCCTTAAACTCGGAGAAAACAATCCGCGGCAGTCGGAAGTGGAAAAACTCTACAAAGAGGCAAACGACGACGACCTTTGCAATATCCTTTACACCAGCGGCACGACGGGAGACAGCAAGGGCGTCATGCTCACACACGGACAATTTAACGCGGCTTTGGTGGCAAACGACGAGGTGGTGCCCGTCGACGAGAACGACAGAATAATGAACTTCCTGCCCATAACGCACATTTTTGAGCGCGGATGGGCTATACTCTGCCTCTCCGAAGGCGCCGAGATAGTAATCAACACCAACCCGAAGGAGGTGCAGAAGTCGATGATCGAGACGCACCCCACGTGCATGTCGTCCGTCCCGAGGTTCTGGGAGAAAGTGTATGCCGGCGTAAAAGACAAGATAGACCGCGCCAACCCCATTCAGCGAAAGCTCTTCTTGAAGGCGCTGGCTATTGGTCGCAAGCATAACATCGAGTACCTCAGTCGCGGCAAACGACCGCCCCTGGCGCTTAAAATGCAGTATGAGCTGATGGATAAGACGCTCTTCAAGCTCGTAAGAACACAGATAGGACTCGACCGTCCGAATATTTTCCCGACGGCAGGAGCCGCCATCTCGACCGAAGTAGAGGAGTTTGTACATTCTATCGGAGTGTGGATGATAGCCGGATACGGACTCACCGAGAGCCTTGCAACCGTCTCATGCAACCATAAATACCAGCCCTTCACCGTCGGTTCGGTGGGTATTCCGATCAGCAGCATAAGCGTGAAGATAGGCGAAAACGATGAGGTGCTGCTCAAAGGACCGACCATCACGAAGGGATATTACAACCGCGAGGCGCTCAACAAAGAAGTGTTCGACGCCGAAGGATACTTCCATACGGGCGACGCAGGCTATATGCGTAACGGCGAACTCTTCCTCAAAGAGCGTATAAAGGACCTCTTCAAGACATCCAACGGCAAGTACATAGCCCCGCAGATGATTGAGTCGAAACTCTTGGTGGACAAGTTTGTTGACCAGATAGCCGTCATTGCCGACATGCGGAAGTTTGTCTCGGCACTCATAATCCCCGACTATCACATGCTTGAAGAGTACGCCCGCAACAACAACATCGCGTTCAAGACGCGTGAAGACCTCTGCTCCAATCCCGCAATCGTCGGCATGATGACCGAACGGATTGAAACGCTGCAACAGCAGCTGGCAAGTTACGAGAAGATCAAACGGTTCGTCCTGCTGCCCGTTCCCTTCACCATGAAGAGCGGAGAACTTACCAACACGTTGAAGATAAGACGCCGCGTGATAGAGAAAAACTATGCCGACGTGATTGATAAAATGTACGAAGACGCCGAAAGAGAGCACCATTCCTGACGCCGGTAGTCGGCAACGACAATATAAAACGTCCGGAACGAAAGTTGAAAAGGTAAAATATGATAATTTGAAAGACTGATGATAACAAGCGAACAGTTGAAAGATGTGATGGAGCGCGCCGACGCGTTGCACCGCTATCTCGATATTGACAAGAAGAAAATAGAGTTCGAAGAGGAACAGTTACGCACTCAGGCGCCCGACTTCTGGGATGATCCCAAGCGGGCACAGGAGCAGATGAAGAAGGTGAAAGGCATCCAGCGATGGATCGACGGATATAAAGAGGTGCGCACATGTGCCGACGAATTGCAGCTCGCCTTCGACTTCTATCACGACGAAATGGTGACCGAAGAGGAGGTGGACGCCGACTATGCCAAGGCGATAGGCGCCATTGAAGACCTTGAATTGAAGAATATGCTCCGCCAGAAGGAGGACCCCATGGACTGCGTTCTCAAAATAAACAGCGGCGCCGGAGGCACGGAGAGCCAGGATTGGGCGCAGATGCTGATGCGAATGTATATGCGATGGGCCGAGGCAAACGGGCATAAAGTCACCGTGAGCGACCTTCAAGAGGGCGACGAGGCTGGCATAAAGAGCGTCACAATGGAGATAGAAGGCGGTGAATATGCCTACGGATACCTGAAAAGCGAGAACGGAGTGCACCGTCTTGTGCGTGTCTCGCCGTTCAACGCGCAGGGCAAACGCATGACAAGTTTTGCCTCGGTGTTCGTCTCTCCGCTGGTAGACGACACGATAGAGGTTTACGTCGACCCCTCGAAAATCAGCTGGGACCTCTTCCGTTCGGGAGGTGCCGGCGGACAGAACGTCAACAAGGTGGAGACGGGAGTGCGCCTCCGCTACCAATATACCGACCCTGACACGGGCGAAGAAGAGGAAATCCTCATCGAGAACACAGAGAGCCGTAAGCAGCTGGAGAACCGAAACAACGCCATGCGACTGCTCAAATCGCAACTCTACGACCGTGCCATGAAGAAGCGTCTCGAAGCTCAGGCAAAGATAGAGGCAGGCAAGAAGAAGATAGAGTGGGGCAGTCAGATAAGGAGTTATGTGTTCGACGACCGCCGCGTAAAGGACCATCGGACAAACTATCAGACGTCAGACGTCGATGCGGTGATGGACGGAAAGATCGACGGATTTATCAAAGCATACCTCATGGAGTTCCCCGTCAATGACGAGGAATAAGAAAGACAGAAGTCCGGAAGTGTGGAAGTACAGGACTACTGACAAATATTTATATTCATAAAATTATGAACTTGATTGACGATACGTTTGTCTGTACTTCTTCACTTCTGTACTTCAATACTCCAAGATAATAACCTTTAAAACAAAATAACTATGAGTCAGAAAAGCAAAGTGCGCAAGGCAAAACGCGAAGCGCAGCAGGAAAAACAGGCAAAACAGGTGATAACATGGATTTTCTCCGCACTTATTCTGTTTGCGTTGATATTTCTTATCGTTTCCATGATCAACCAAATGTAGGATGAGCGGCATCGAGACGGAACGCAAATTCCTTGTTCACAAAGACGGAGAGCGGTATAAGGCAATGGCGTACGACAGCAGTCGCATCTGCCAAGGCTACATTTGCAGCGCCCCGGGACGAAGTGTCAGGGTGCGGATACGTGGCGACAAGGGCTTTCTTACCATCAAAGGAGCTGCCGACGAGCGTGGAATGAGCCGCTATGAGTTTGAGAAGGAGATAACGCTCGATGAGGCTGAACAACTTATGAAGCTGTGTGAGCCGGGCTTGATAGACAAGACCCGCTACCTCGTAAAGAGCGGACGCCACGTCTTTGAGGTGGATGAGTTCTACGGAAATAACGCCGGACTGGTGATTGCCGAGGTCGAATTGGAGAGCGAGGACGAGCCTTTCGACAAACCGGACTTCATCGGTGACGAGGTGACGGGCGACCGCCGTTTCTATAATTCATCGTTACGCAAACTGCCGTTCTGCCTCTGGCGCAACACCATTGCCGAGGAATATCGGTAACAAATCAAGCATTTATTGAATTAAGAATTAAGAGTTAAGAATTAAGAAAATGTGCTTTTGGAAATTAAGAATTAAGAGTTAAGAATTAAGAAAATATGCTTTGAGGAGTATTACAACCTTGCATGTTTTCTTAATTCTTAACTCTTAATTCTTAATTCAATGAGTTCTTAATTTCCAAATGTATACCGTTCCTGCGATGAGAGGCAGCGTGGCACCCAGCGTGTTGGCTGCAAAGTCAAGCCAGTCGCCGCTCCGTCGTCCTCCCGTACAATATTCTTGAAGCAGCTCGATGAGTCCGCTCATCAGCACGGGTGCCAGCCATGCCCAGACGAAAAGACGTAGACGACATGCCCGCTTATGGCGGCGCAGATACTCAAACCATATCACCGAGCACGTGCCGGCGTACATTACGATGTGCGTCCATTTGTCTACGAACGCCACATTGTCCAGCGGCGTGTGCGGCGGAGTGCAGAAACAGAGTATCCATATAAGGACGATGCAAGCACACGAAAATGGGTATTTGGATGATAATTTGCTGTTAAAAACCATATTTTGTTTTACTTTTGATGCAAAAGTAGGATAATTTTTATAATTTTGCAACTAATTTATTGGTAAACAGCAAATAACGAACAGCAATACAAGATGACTCAGTTTGAAAGAGCAAACTTCGGGAGCAAGCTTGGCATTATCCTTGCAACGGCGGGTTCTTCGGTAGGTTTGGGCAACGTGTGGCGCTTCCCTTACATGGCGGGAGAGCACGGCGGAGCCGCTTTTATCTTATTATATATAGGTTGTGTGCTTATCCTCGGCATTCCGTGCATGGTCAGTGAGTTTATAATCGGACGCCGTGCGGCTTCCAATACGGCACGCGCTTACCGCAGTCTGTCGCAAGGCACGCCGTGGATGCTGGTCGGCTATTTAGGCGTACTTACCGGCTTTCTTATCACCGGCTATTATGCTGTTGTCTCGGGATGGTGCTTTCAATACGTCTACGCCTCCCTTTTAGGACATCTCAACGGCTCGCCCGAGTTCTTTACGAGCTATTTTGACGCTTTTGAGAAAGACCCGTTCAAGCCTGTCTTTTGGACGGTAATATTTCTTCTTGTCACCCATTTCGTTATTGTCCGCGGTGTCCGCGGCGGCATTGAGAAAGCGTCCAAGCTGCTTATGCCCATTCTTTTCATCCTCCTTCTTGTCCTTGTGGTGTCTTCCTGCATGCTTCCCGATGCGATGAAGGGCGTCAACTTCCTTTTCAAACCTGATTTCTCAGAAGTCAACGCCGATGTCTTTCTCGGCGCTCTGGGGCAAGCGTTTTACTCGTTGAGTATCGGAATGGGCTGCCTTTGCACCTATGCGTCATATTTCAACAGGCAGACCAACCTGATGAAGTCGGCTGTTCAAATCAGCGTTATCGACTCGGTGGTGGCTGTCCTTGCAGGTCTGATGATTTTTCCGGCGGCATTCTCCGTTGGCATAAGTCCCGATTCGGGCCCTTCTTTGGTGTTCATCACTCTGCCAAACGTCTTCACCCGTGCCTTTGCCGGCATGCCCCTCTTGGGCTATATCGTGGCACTCGGCTTCTACGCCCTGCTCGCTTTGGCGGCTCTTACGTCGCTTATCTCGCTGCACGAGGTAAGCACCGCCTTCGTGCAGGAAGAGCTGCGCACCACCCGCAAGCGTGCCGCCACGCTCATTACCGTGGTCTGCTCCGTGATAGGAGCCGTCTGTTCGCTGTCCCTCGGCAAGTGGGATTTCGTTCAAGTGTTTGGCAAGTCGCTGTTCGACTTCCTTGATTTTTTCACCGGACAGATAATGTTGCCCGTCGGCGGTTTCCTCACCTGCCTGTTCGTAGGGTGGTACTTGCCGCATAAGATAGTGCGCGACGAGTTCACCAACTACGGCACCCTGCGTGGCAGATTGTTTCATACCTACCTCTTCTGTATGAAATATGTGTGCCCCGTCTGCATCCTTCTGATATTCCTTCATCAGTTCGGACTGATATAATCAGCGTTTTTCCGGACCGTATAAAATCATCATTTTCAGGTAAAACATCAATTTCTTATCATGCAAAACAACGACAGAGCAAACTTCGGCAGCCGCATCGGCGTGGTTCTTGCCACGGCTGGTTCGGCGGTGGGGCTGGGCAACGTGTGGCGGTTTCCATACATGGCGGGTAACGACGGCGGAGCCGCCTTCATCCTGATTTACATCGCCTGCGTGCTGTTTCTCGGCATTCCAGGCATGATCGCCGAGTTTGTGGTGGGTCGAAATTCCGCCGCCAACGCCGCGCGCAGCTATCGCAAGCTGTCCAAACGTCGGTATTGGGGCGTCACGGGCTACCTCGGTGTGCTTACGTCGATGATGATTTTAGGCTTTTACGCCGTGGTGGCCGGCTGGTGCTTGCAATACCTTTTCACGTCGCTTGCAGGCGGGCTGCACGGTGGAAAGGATCAGGCGATACAATACTTCGCCGACTTCTCGTCCGACCCTTGGCGCCCGTCGCTTATGGCTGTGGCGTTTATCCTGATTACTCATTACATCGTTGCACGCGGCATACGCAACGGAATAGAGAAGGCGGCAAAGCTGATGATGCCTGCACTGTTCATCCTTCTGCTTGTCATCGTCGGCGCCTCGTGCTCTCTTCCGGGAGCGTGGAAGGGTGTGGAGTTTCTCTTCAAGCCCGATTTTTCAAAGATAACACATAATGTGATGCTCGATGCGCTGGGTCAGGCGTTCTTCTCTTTGAGTCTCGGAACGGCGTGTCTGTGCACCTACGCATCGTATTTCGACCGTAAGACCAACCTCGGCAAGTCTGCCGTAAGTATCGCTCTGATCGACATGTTTGTGGCAGTTCTTGCGGGACTGATGATTTTTCCGGCGGCGTTCTCCGTCGGAGTGAGTCCCGACTCCGGTCCCTCGCTGATCTTCATCACCCTGCCCAACGTCTTTGCTCAGGCATTCTCGGGCGTTCCTTTGTTGGGTTATGTCATTTCGGTGCTCTTTTATGCCCTTATGGCACTTGCTGCCCTGACGTCCACAATCTCGATGCACGAGATAGGCACGGCGTTCTTTCATGAAGAATTGAAGGTGTCACGCAGAGCCGGAGCCTGCATCGTGACAACCATCTGTTGCGTTATTGCCGTGCTGTGCTCGCTCTCTCTGGGCGCCGTCGACGGACTTACGCTTATCGGACGGACGCTGATGGACGCCTTCGACTTCCTCACCGCGCAGATACTTCTGCCCCTCGGCAGTTTCCTTACCTGCCTCTTTGTGGGCTGGCACATATCCCGTCGCGTTGCCTACCATGAGTTTACAAACCATGCCACGCTGCCCGACACGCTCTTCCGCCTGTGGTTCTTCGCCGTAAGATTTATCTGTCCGGCGGCTATCGCGGCAATATTCCTGCATCAGTTCGGCGTGATCTGACGCACGGCGGGACGGCTCTATTGTTTAAAACAGCCGTAAACCTTGATACCGATGAGAAACATTTTTTACATCCATCGCAACGACCGCCGCATCATGGCGCTGTCGATCGTCGTGTTGCTTGCCGCCGCCTGTGTCGTGCTGCTCGTCGGAAAGGGCGGTGACGGCGCTTCCGTAGCAACGCCGGACAGCGTCGGCATGGCGGCGAAAGACCGTTATATATACGTCGGCGACAGCACGTCGCACGTCTGTTATAGCGTCGAAGGGCGACAGACGGAGCTGTTTCCGTTCGACCCTAACACGGCGGACAGTACCGCATTGCTGCGCCTCGGTTTGCAGGAATGGCAGGTGCGGAGCATATACAAATACCGCTCGCATGGCGGAATATACCGCACCAAGGAGGATTTCGCCCGTCTTTACGGGCTTACCGCAGGGCAATACAGGGAGCTGGAACCATATATCCGCATCTCTGACGACTGCCGCCCGGCGGCTGAGATGGTGGCAACGGGGCATAAAAACCTGCACGTCCGCGATACCGTAAAATACCCTTTGAAACTTCATCCCGGCGAGCATGTGGCTCTCAACACCGCCGACACCACAACGCTTATGCGCGTTCCGGGCATCGGTCCTGCCTTTGCCAAGGCTATAACGGCATACCGCGAGCGCCTCGGAGGTTACTATTCGACGGAACAACTCAAAGAGATTAACGGCTTTCCGCTTGCCGCCATGCCCTATTTTGTCGTCAACGGCGAGCCGCTGCGCACCCTCGACCTTAACGAAATGACCCTCAGTCAGCTTCGGCGTCACCCTTATATCGGCTTTTATCAGGCAAAAACCATCGTCGAACACCGCCGCCTGCACGGCAGGATACAGTCGCTCAACGACCTCCGCCTGTATCGTGACTTCCCGCCGGAGGTTATCGAGCGGCTGAGACATTATGTCAAGTAGCGCGGATGAATATCCCCGTCAGTCACGCTCCTTCATTCTTGCCGTTTTGCTTACAATCTGTTATATTTCAAGACGTTTTCCTTACAGTTTTCATCGGCAAACCAACGTTTTCCAAAAGGCGGTCTTTCAGCGTGCAAAAGGCAAGCTTTCACCGTGTAAAAGGCGGTCTTTTGCAAGCTAAAAGGCTACCTTTTGAAATTGAAAGTACGACCTTTCGGAATACTGCGGGATGCGGTGCTGATTTCGACAGACGGATGTCTGACAGGCAAATGAAGACCTGTATCTTTTTATAATAAAAGGAATGTAGGTATAAAAATAAGTAAAATGTATAAATGAAGTAAGAGCATTTATCCGTATTTTTGCATCCGTGATATTGTCGTTTTTTTGTTTAAGACGAAATATTACGGTTCATATAAATTAGTATCAGTAAATAAGAGCAACCTTAATTCCTTCCCTCGGGGAGGCGCATGAGGGGCTTTGCTTAATATCCGATAAACAAACAATGACATTATGTTACGACGAATAAGATTGATTTTGGCGCTTGTCTGCTTCGTGCTGATAACGCTCTTGTTTCTCGACTTTACCGGAACGGTGCACCGCTGGTTCGGATGGCTCGCCAAGATACAACTCCTGCCCGCGCTGCTCGCCCTCAATGTGGGTGTTGTGGTGCTGCTCGTGGCGCTCACGCTGCTGTTCGGCAGGGTGTATTGCTCGGTGATTTGTCCGCTCGGAGTGATGCAGGACATCTTCGGATACTTCGGAAAGAAAAGTAAGAAAAACCGCTACTCGTGGTCGCCGGCAAGGAATGTGCTGCGCTATACGCTGCTCGCACTTGCCGTTGCCGCCGTGATAGCGGGTGTCGGTTCGGTGCTTGCGCTCATCGCTCCGTACAGCACCTACGGACGAATAGCCCAGAACCTGCTCGCACCTCTGTGGCAGACGGGTAACAACATGCTCGCCTCGATAGCCGAGAGAGCCGACAGCTACGCCTTTTATTCGACGGATGTCTGGATGCGTTCCGCCTCCACCTTCGCCCTCGCCGCCGTGGCGCTTGTCGTCATCGGAGTGCTCGCTTGGCGTAACGGGCGCACATGGTGCAATACTATTTGCCCCGTGGGGACGGTGCTCGGCTTTCTTTCAAAATACTCATTCTTCAAGCCCGTTATCGACACAAGCAAATGTAACGGCTGCGGACTCTGCGCCCGCAACTGCAAGGCGGCGTGCATCGACAGTAAGAAACACAGCATCGACTACTCGCGTTGCGTGGTCTGCATGGACTGTCTGAACAAATGTCATCAAGGCGCAATCAGCTATTCGCGCCGGAAGAAGAACGATGTGAAAGACTCGCCGGCAACAGACAAGACCGTCGCTTCAACCGTAAGGACAGATACTTCGCGTCGTGCCTTCCTCGCAACGACGGCAACGGCACTCGCGGCAACGGCTATCCGCGCTCAGGAAAAGAATGTCGACGGAGGACTGGCGGTGATAACCGACAAGAAAATACCCGAACGCCGAACGCCCATCGTGCCGCCCGGCGCACGCAGCCTGAATAATATGGCGCGCCATTGCACGGCATGCCAGCTCTGCGTATCGGCATGTCCCAACGGCGTTTTGCGCCCGTCGACACGCTTGGAGACGCTGATGCAGCCCGAGTCGTCTTACGAACGAGGCTACTGCCGACCCGAATGTACCAGATGTTCCGAGGTCTGCCCGACAGGAGCCATTAGCCTTATTGACAAAGCGGAGAAGTCGTCCGTGCAGATAGGACACGCCGTGTGGGTGAAAGAAAACTGTCTGGTTCTGACCGAAGGAGTGAGCTGCGGCAACTGCGCACGCCACTGTCCTGCCGGCGCAATACAGATGGTGCCGGTGCAACCCGACGTGGAAGACTCGCTCCGCATACCTGTCGTCAACACCGAGCGGTGCATCGGCTGCGGTGCCTGCGAGAACCTCTGCCCCTCTCGTCCGTTCAGCGCAATATACGTCGAGGGGCACGAAAATCACAGAATTATATAACCTAAGACGAACAACCATGAGCGAACAACATAATATAAGCAGAAGAGATTTCATCAAAAAGATGGGTGCGGGAGTGGCAGCCACAGGTGCGGCTCTTGCCGGATGCACCTCGGATAAAGACAAGACCACGGCTGTTGGCGGACCGTCGGGCGACATCCCGATGGGTAAAATGACCTATCGCGAGAACCCGAAGACAAAAGAAAAAGTCTCGTTGCTCGGCTACGGCTGCATGCGCTGGCCCACGGTGACCGATGAAAGCGCACGCGACTCGGAGGAGAAAATCGATCAGGAGATGGTGAATAAGCTGGTAGACACGGCGATAGCACACGGCGTCAACTATTTCGATACGTCTCCGGCGTACTGCAAGGGCATGTCTGAAAGAGCCACGGGAATAGCGTTGAAGCGCCATCCGCGCGACAAATTCTACATTGCGACAAAGCTTTCCAACTTCAATAAAGAGAAATGGAGCCGCGAGGCAACACTCGAAATGTATCACAACTCGTTCAAAGAGTTGCAGGTGGATTACATCGACTACCTGCTGCTGCACGGCGTAGGAATGGGCGACGGCATGGCTGACCTGAACGGACGGTACATCGACAACGGCATACTCGACTTCCTCTTGAAGGAGCGTGAGGCGGGACGCATACGCAACCTCGGCTTCTCCTACCACGGCGACGTCAATGTGTTTGACTATCTCCTGTCGCAGCACGACCGATATAAGTGGGACTTCGTCCAGATACAAATGAACTATCTGGACTGGAAACACGCCAAGGAAATAAACAAACGCAACACCAACGCCGAATATCTTTACGGCGAACTGGCTAAGCGGAACATTCCCGCCGTGATAATGGAGCCGCTCCTCGGCGGCAGACTTTCAAACGTTCACGACCATATCGTGGCGCGTCTGAAACAGCAGGAACCGCAGCGCAGCGTCGCATCGTGGGCTTTCCGATACGTCGGAACCTTCCCCGATGTGCTGACGGTTCTCAGCGGAATGACTTACATGGAGCACCTCGAAGACAATCTGAGAACGTTCTCTCCGCTGAAACCGTTGACCGACGAGGAGATAAAATTCCTTTACGAGACGGCGGATATAATGCTACGTTATCCCACAATCCCCTGCAACGACTGTAAATATTGCATGCCGTGTCCCTACGGACTCGACATTCCGGGCATACTCTTACATTATAATAAATGTGTGAACGCGGGCAACGTGCCCGAAGATATGCAGGCGGAGAACTATCGTGAGGCGCGCCGTGCCTTCCTCGTTGGCTATGATCGCAGCGTGCCGAAGCTGCGTCAGGCAGACCATTGCATCGGTTGTGGCAAGTGCGCTCCCCACTGTCCGCAGAGCATTGAAATACCGAAGGAACTTCAAAGGATAGACCATTTTGTCGACCAACTCAAACAAGGCAAACTCTGATGGACCGTCTGATAAGGCTCGTTAAGGAAGAAAACCATTCGTTGGCGGTGCTCAACGGCGGCGTGTCAACATACGACGGCAGAGGCGTTTCTGACCTCTTCCGACTGCTGACCGACGGCAAACAAAGACTCCGCGGGGCGACGGTTGCCGACAAGGTGGTGGGCAAAGGCGCCGCGGCGCTGATGATTTCGGGTGGCGTCAGCGAGGTTTTTGCCCTCACGATAAGCGCCCCCGCGCTGGCATTGCTTGACGGGGCGGGCATAAAAACGGGGTATGACGTCCTCGTTCCGAACATCATCAACCGTGCCGGAACGGACATCTGCCCCGTAGAAAAACTATGCAAGGACTGCCGGACGGCAGCCGAATGTCTGCCGCTGATAGAGAGTTTTGTCAATGAAAAGCTGCAAGGCAAACCCTGACCGCTCTCCGTGGAAGGGAAAGATAACGGTTTGGTGCCCATAAAACGACAAAGGTATTGTCTTTAACTCCTTTAACTCCTTTAACTCCTTTAACTCCTGAAAAAATAAAACTAAATAAATATGAATAGATTTTTTGCCGCCGCTGCATTGTTCATGTCTCTGCTCCCTGCCAATAAAATATTGGCTCAGAGCGCCAAAGACACGCTCCGCAACTACCGCCTTGGCGAGGTCGTGGTGACTGGAAGCAACAGTGCCGTGAGCCGGAACATGCTGCCTTACACCGTGTCTGTTGTCGACAGAGACCAGATCGAGGCGTCGGGCAAGACACAACTGCTGTCCGCCATCTCGGGCAGAGTGCCCGGACTGTTCATCGCGGAGCGTAATATCTTCGGCTTCGGAGTGAGCACCGGCGGTTCGGGAGGCATCAAGATCCGTGGAGTGGGAGGCAATCCCACCAATGCGGTGCTTATGATGGTTGACGGACAACCGCAGTTTGCGGGCATTTACTCTCACCATGTCGCCGACTCGTATGAGGCGGAATATGTCGACAGGGTAGAGGTGCTGCGCGGTCCGGGATCGGTCCTTTATGGCTCTAACGCCATGGGCGGCGTGGTCAACGTGATAACAAAAAAGGCTGACAAGGACGGAGTGAACACCTCGCTGACCTCTTCTTACGGCTCGTACAACACATGGCTGAGCTCCGTTACCAACACCGTCAGGTATGGAAAGTTTACCTCGCTCGTGTCGTTGGGTTACGACCGCACCGACGGTTTGCAGGACAACTTCGACTTCAAGCAGGGCAGTCTGTATGCAAAACTGGGCTACGAACTGAGCCGTTCGTGGAAGATAGGAGCCGATTATTCGCTCATGAACTTTGTAGGCAACGACCCGATATACGCCAGACTGTCCAATCCTGACGCCACGGACATTTATCATCAGAATGTAACGAGGGGCGCGGCGTCGCTGTCATTGACCAACAATTATGGCTCGACGGGCGGCAATCTGAGCGTTTATTACAGTTATGGCAATCATTTCGTCGACGACCCGCGCCACTTTCACAGCCTTGACGACAGGTTTGGCATTCTTGTCTATCAGAACTTCAAGCCGTGGCAGGGAATGGCGGCAACCGTAGGTTTTGACTTTGATAATTACACCGGCAAAATCCCGATGTCGGGCGGAACGCAGCACACCGATGGCTCGCTGTCGACCATGAGCCGTAAAAGCGTGACGGAATATTCGCCTTATGTTACCGCCGCACAAGAGCTTTTCCGCGGCGTGTTGGTGCTTAACGCCGGTTTGCGCGTGGCAAGCAGCAACCGCTTCGGCACGCATTGGATACCTCAGGGTGGTTTTGTCGTCCGCCCGGGCGCCGGCTGGATGCTTAAAGCGTCGCTCGCAAAAGGTTATCGCAACCCGTCGTTCAGAGAGATGTATCTCTACCGTCCCGCCAATCCCGACCTCGATCCGGAGCGCATGATGAACTATGAGGTGACAATAGAAAAGGCTTTTTCACGTTATCTTAATATCGACTTGACCGGATATTACAGCAAAGGTGCTGACATGATCCAGACCGTCGACATGAAGAATGTCAACACGGGCAGATTTATCAACAAAGGTATTGAGGTCTCGGCGTCAAGCAGTCCGACGGACAAACTGACGCTTCGCGCCTCTTACAGCTATCTGCACACCTCGCTCGACGGGCTTGTTGCGGCGCCGAAGAATATGTATTACCTTGGCGCGGGCTGGAAGGCATTGCCCAAACTGCATGTTGACGCAGGGTTGAAAGGTGTCGGCGGACTGTATGTCGCTGACAACATAGACCATCAGAATTATGTGTTGCTCAATCTGAAAGTGACTTACAACGCATTGAAAGCGCTCGACCTGTTCATTAATTTGGACAACATCACAGACGCAGACTATGTCATCAATCGAGGCTACGACATGCCCGGCTTCAACTGTATGGGCGGATTTAGACTTAAAATATAGAAAGATTGAAAGATCGAAAAGTTGAAAGATTGAAAAGCGGAACAGTCATCATGTCTCAAATCCTTTGACTGTAAATTCATAAATTCTTAAAATTATGCAAACAACAATAGATAATTATTCGCTCGGATTTACTCAGTCCAAAACTTATCTCCTTGCCTTGGCGTTTGTCATCGGCAACATCCTTTTGCCACAGTTGTGCCATCTGATGCCTGATGGCGGGCTGATTTTCCTGCCCATTTACTTCTTTACGCTTGTCGGAGCGTATAAGTACGGCAGTTGTGTGGGACTCCTTACTGCTGTCGCCTCACCCCTTGTCAACTCCGCCTTGTTCGGTATGCCGGCTCCGGCGGCGCTTCCCGCGATATTGATGAAGTCGGTGCTGCTCGCCGTTTTTGCGAGCCTCGCAGCTTCTAAGTTCAAGAGTGCCTCTCTGTTGGCGATCCTCGCCGTAGTTCTTTCATACCAAGTTGTAGGCACGTTAGGCGAGTGGATGATGAAAGGCGACCTGTTCCTCGCATTGCAGGACTTCCGCATCGGCGTCCCCGGAATATTAATTCAAATCTTCGGAGGATGGGTGTTGATAAACAAGATTGAAAGATTGAAAAGTTGAAAGATTGAAAACAAAACTTTGAATTAATACATAAAATAATGGAAAATATGATTTTTATCGGCGGTATCGGCATGCAGGAAGTGCTCCTTATCGCACTTGTAATTCTTCTCTTCTTCGGAGGAAAGAAAATTCCTGAGCTTATGAAAGGTCTCGGAAAAGGCGTACGCTCGTTTAAAGACGGGATGAACGAGCTCGACAAGGACGACGAGAAACACCCCGAAAAGAAAGAAGATGACAAATAACACCGAGGGACTTACCTTCTGGGAACACCTTGACGAGCTGCGGTCGGCATTGATAAAGATCGCAGTCGTCATCATTGTGTTCGCTGTCATTGCGTTCCTTTTCAAGGAGGAACTATTCGCTGTTGTCCTTGCTCCCAAGGATGCCGATTTCATAACGTACCGTTTCCTTGCCCGCATAAGCGGCATTTTCAATGCCGGCGATACCGGGCGTTTCTTTGTCCGGCTGATTAACACCGGACTGGCGGAGCAGTTTATCATTCACATGAAGACGGCGGCGTGTGCCGGTCTGCTCTGTGCCTCGCCATACATCCTTTACCAACTCTTCCGTTTCGTTTCTCCCGCTCTTTACGAGAACGAGCGCCGCTACGCCGTAAGTCTTGTCGGCAGCGGTTACTTCATGTTTATGCTGGGAGTCCTTGTATCATATTTTCTGATATTTCCGCTCACCTTCCGCTTCCTCGGCACGTATCAGGTAAGCGGCGAAGTTGAAAACATGATTTCACTGCAATCATACATCAGCACACTCATTCTTATGAGTCTGTCCCTCGGGATAGTCTTCGAAATGCCCGTCCTCCTTTGGCTTTTCGCCAAAATGGGCTTTATCTCATCCTCCTTTATGAAGACCTACCGCCGCCATGCCATCGTGATTATCCTTGTCGTTGCCGCCGTCATAACCCCCACGTCAGACATCTTCACCCTTCTTGTCGTCTCTCTTCCCATGTGGCTGCTTTACGAAATAAGTATCTTTATCGTTAGAACGGTGAAGAAATAATACAACCTTTACGTTTCTTTCTCTTTTTGTGTGGGCTTTCGTAAAGGTGTATCAGAATGAGATTTACGGCGGAACACCCTAATATGTTGGGACGTGCCTTTGGCACGTGTAACCATCTAATCTCTTGAAAATCAAAAGAATAACATGCCGAAGTCATGTCCCTGTACGGCTGGCTCGTCCCATTTTTTTGATATATGTCCTAATCTTTTATTGATGTTGCAGAGCGTCACCATTTTCTTCTTTTTCCTTACACATTGAAAAACGTTAAGGCTATCAGAATTAAAAATTTGAAAATTTAAATCGTTTGTCCGCAAATATTTTAAAATACGTGTGCAAATGTAATCATCACATTGACAATTCTTTATGCTGAAAATGCAAAAAGTGTGCAATAAAAATCCGCGGAAAACGCCCGAAAACCCGATGTTTTTCGCTTTAAAAGTGCCATTTTTGTTTCGTA
>CAJMQT010000028.1 GCA_905215655.1 uncultured bacterium
GTTCTTCCTGCACCGAGGCAAGGCTCTGAGTGGTGTCGTAGGTCTTGGCAGATGGTACCCGCCGATATTCAAAGGACGCACCATCGCGATGGGACGGGGATTATATCAGTATTTTAACGTGAGTTCGACGAAATCAAGCAAGCCGAAAGAAGATGTATCAAAAAAACGGTACACACAGATATGTAGGGACATGCCTTCGGCATGTTTGACCTGATTATCAACACGTTACGTATTTTACGTACCAAAGGCACGTCCCTACATATCGACTTATTCCGACGCAAATATAATTTTGATACTCTTTCTTTCGGCTTGCTTGATTTCGTCAGACACACATTTATTTATTACCTCCCGTCATTGCGACAAAGCGTTTGAGGATGTCGCAACGGGTGGTATAGGAGTCGACATACTGCGGATAAGACCGGGCGAAACGGTGAAGCTCGCCGAGGGCGTTGTACTGTCGCGAGCCGATGTGTATCTTGTCAACCCGATCATAGTTGCCGTCCCAGTCGACAGAGTACCACGGATCTGTTGGGATGAACGCCAAGGCATAGAGCGCCTTGTAGCGGAGGGACTGCGAAGAGCTGCGCTTGCACTCTTTAAGCAGCGACAGCGCGGTGGCTACGAAGTCGAATTTTCTTTTATACCTATCGGCAAACGAAGGGTCTTCATACAACAAACCGTAAAGGGAGTTGCCGTAGGCCGTCAGGAACCAGCAGTCGCCAAAACACGACGCTTGGAAGTAAAGGATGGCAAGCCGGTATGCAAGTTCATCCTTATTCACGCCTTCACGCGCCAGACTGTATTGCGATTTAAGCTCCAGCATGTCCTTACAGAACTTCAATTTCAAGTTTTCCGACGGCGTCGCCAACAGCGGTTGTTCGCACGGTTCATCCTCGGCAAACTTCTGACGGTGGAACCATCGTTCCACGGTATAGTCTCTTTTTGCCATATAACAGCAGATGTTCTGCTTTGCGATAAAATCCATTTCCACCTTTTCAAGATACGGAACAGCCTCGGCAAAGCGACCTTCGGAAATATATTTCGTGCCTATCAGGTCGTAATAATACTGCGGATTGGCATACACCCGGCGCGCCACGTAGTCGTCGAAGACGTCCGTTTTTGACGAGGTGAGGTACGTATAATATCCGGCAACGCCCTTAGCGTCAAGGCTGTCGAGCCGCCCGAAGTACTCGTTAAAGCCCGCATAATCGGTGTTCCATGCGTAATCGCCGTCGCGGTAAAGCCCCTCTTTGGCGTGATTGCCGCGACTGATAAAGTCCACTTCGTCCTCGCGTATCATGCCGTAGAGCGCCGTCGTCTGATTGTGCAGCCCCGCGTTCTCATACTTCGGGATGAGAGCTTTGTAAACGACGCGGTCCTTTACGTCGGTATAATGATTGTTATACTCCTCGCTGTTGCCGCGCTCTTCCTTTATTTTCACGTTCAGCCACCGGAATTCCTGCACCAGCCAAGCCGAATAATCGCCGCCAAGCGTCGCGCTACCAACCGACACGAGCAGCCGGATACACCGTGCGTTGTCCTTCATGCGCGGCGTTCCGTCGAGCGTCATCGCGCTGTTGAGGTCGGCCACCGCCTCCGCCTGTCTACCGAAGAGCCAGCGCAGCATGCCCGAGGCGGCGCGCCATAGGCACGGTTCGGCTGTCCGTCCCTCGGCAACCACCTTATCGGCAAAGGCAATAAAGTCGTCTACCTCTTTCTTATATATAGGCATGGCACCGATTTCTTTAAACCAGCTCTCATTGTAGGTGTAATCCGCCGGGGTGTCGAGCGTCTCCTGCGCGTTGTTGACAAAGTCCTGTACGAGGTATCTGAGCGTAGGCGACGACGGGTCTTCGGCGTACATCCGCTGTATGCCGGCAAGGTTACGATAGTTTCTCACGCACCATTTTATGCTCTGCATGTCGCCCTGCGAGGCGTAGACGTCGCATGCCTCGCGCCGCCGTCCGGCTTTAAGCAGCGCACGGGCGTAGATGTTACGCGCCATCTCACGCCACACGCCGGTGGTTGTTTTTGAAGCAGATGTCTTCCAGTAGGTAAGATTCCGGGCGTCATCGCCGAGCATCATGTTTGCTCGCATCACTAACAACGAGAACATGCCGCGGTACCTTGCGCCCGTCTGTGCCGCCGCCTGAGACCTTATCCGTCTGAGAATGGACTTGCCTTTGATGATGTCTTCCTTCGTCGGATACTGCCAATTATCAACCGAAACCTTTTTGCAGGCGTCCAGATAGTCGGCAAGCAGCGCCACATAACGCATCATCTGCTTGTCGCCCTTGCGTCTTGCGACGGCGAGAATTTTGTCTTTGTTATTGATGAAATAGTCTGTCAGACTGCTGTCCTGCTCCTGAGCGTATGAGCGCCAGTAGGCGTCCACCTCGTCAAGAAACGGGCGTGCGACGCTCTCACGCCTGAAAACGCTGAACATATAAGCGTTGTGCGTCGGACCTTCCCATGCACAAGCCGCCGCATCGAGATGGAAGAGGGCGGCAAGAATGCTAATGATTAAAAATCTTCTCATAGTCGTCGGGGTTGAATTTTGATATATTCGGGTTGCTGAGGTCATAGAGGATAACTTCGCGGTTGGCGTCGGGACGCTTGCGCCCTACGGCTTTCACCGCCGTCATGATGTCGCCGAGGCTCGGCTGTCTCACCACGATACTGTCGCCGGGCAGCACGGGCAGGTCGTCGTCTTTGTGCATTATGCCCACGTAGCGTCCGCGTCTGAACAGGATACGCCAGCCGAAGAGCGGATAAGCCGACGACAGGTGCAGGCGGTAAGAGTGTAGCCTGTGCATGTACGGCGCGGCGTCGCGCATGTCGAGGATGGGCTTCTCACACGCAAGGTCGGTAAAGTCGCCCGTGTTATACATCATCAGCACGCCACGGTCGGCGGGCGGAGCGGGCTGCGACAGCTGGTGCAGGCGTATGGTGACCGACAGCGTCAGTCCGTCGGCATGAGCCAAGGCGCGCAACTCTTCGAGAAATCTGAAATAGCGTTTGCGTGTCAGGCGTGTCCAGTCGCAGTCCATCTGTATCTCTTTTACGCCGTCGATGTCGTTTGTCCGGCTCATCTGTTTTATCCTTAGGCAAATCTTTTCGGCAAGTCCGCCTACGTCTCCGAGCATGCAGTCGTTGGTGATATAGACCGTTGGCACGGTCTCCACGCCGTGCGGAACGCCCGTCTTGAAAGCCAGCGTGGCGTTGGGAGTCAACGCGCCCGAGGCGTCTCTTACCACGTCAAAGTATCTTAGATAAATCCTGCCGACGCCGTGTCTGTCGATAAAGTCAGCCTTCGCGCTGTCTATATCGAGCACCGTGCTCCAATAATACATGGAGCGCCGCGTGTCGTCGCCGTGCCTGTCGTAGCACGAGAGGAGCGTGAGCATGAGGAGAAGAGGCAAGAGCAGTCGTTTCATAATAAAATCTTATCTTTAAGCAAAGATAAAAATAAAATTAAGAATTAAGAGTTAAGAATTAAGAAAATAAGCCTTGTTGGTATTTTTCTTAGTTCTTAACTCTTAATTCTTAATTTAAAATAAGCCTGTCGATTATCCCGTCGCAGGCGTCTTCAAGCAGGTCGAGGACATGCTCGAAACCGCGGTCGCCGCCGTAATACGGGTCGGGCACGGCACGAAGACCCGTCTGACGGGTGCAAAAGTCGGTACAACGCAGGATTTTGTTCTCGTCCTGCGGCGTCGGCGCGAGCGAGCGCAAGTCGGCTATATTCTCATCGTCCATGCCGATGATAAAGTCGAAACGGTCAAAGTCTGACGGCTTTATCTGTCGCGCCCTGCTGCTGATGTCATAGCCGCGGTCGGCACCGTGCGAGCGCATACGTCGGTCGGGCAACTGTCCCTCGTGCCACGAGCCAATGCCGGCGGAGTCGACAAAAACTCTCTCCTCGCCTATTCCGCGCTCTTCGAGACGCTGTTTCAGGATGCACTCGGCAGCCGGCGAGCGGCAGATGTTGCCAAGACAGACAAAGCAAAGGGATAATTTATCTTTTTTCATAACGGTGGATTTATATTGAAAGATTGAAAAAAGTCATTTGTCTGTACTCCTGCACTCCTGTACTTCCAAACTACCACTTTTCAATCTTTCAATTTTTCAATCTTTCAATCTTTTCTTCACCACGGCGGGATTGCCTGCCGCCATACAGTCGTCAGGTATGTCGCGGCACACCACGCTGCCCGCCGCTATGACGCATCTCTTGCCGATTTTCACGCCCGGACATACTATTACGCCGCCGCAAAGCCACGTGTCCTCGCCGATAACGATGGGAAATGCCGACTCGACAGGACGACGGCGGAGCACCGGATCCATTGGGTGCTGCGGCGTATAGAGCTGACAGTTGGGACCTATCAGCACGTTGTCGCCGATGGTTATGCCGCCACCGTCGAGCATGGTGCAGTTGTAATTAATGAAGACATTGCGCCCGATGGTCACCCTACTGCCGTGGTCGCAATGGAACGGAGGGCACACCGTGCTGTCCTTTGGAAATCCGGGTATCAGGTCTTCGATGATTTCGCGGTAGTCATCGTCTGAAATGGTGACGTTTTGCAGCCGTTTACATGCCTCCTTGGCATGTTCAAGGCTCTTGTAAATCTCAGCGTCAGTAAAGTCGTAAAGCTGTCCGCTGCACATCTTTTCGTATTCAGTCATATAAATTTAATTAAGAGTTAAGAGTTAAGAGTTAAGAATTAAGAGTTAAGAGTTAAGAAAATATGCTTTGAAGGTATTTTTCTTAATTCTTAATTCATAATTCTTAATTTATTATTTTCCCCGGATTTCCCACCACGGTACAACCGTCGGGCACATCATTGAACACCACCGCGCCTGCGCCTATCGTGACATTATTGCCTATCCGGACATGTCCGAACACCGTGGCACCCGTGTAAATGCTTACGTTATCGCCTATCACGGGGCGTCCGTCGCGCCCGTTGCCAAGCGTTACGAGGTGCAGACAGTAGAAGTTTCGTCCTATGCTGTCGGCATTGAGATAAGTGGCGTAAGTGTGTTCGAGGTGACATCCCGCGCCAATTTGCGGACAAGTGATGTGCATTGTCGGCTCTTCGGGCAGCAGCCACCTGATGAAAAAGGAGCGATATTCGCCCAAACGATAATAGAAAAGGTTGCGGAACACCTTCTGACGGGTACACACCTTAATGAACGTCAGCACTCCGCCACGCCCTTCGCCGTAGCGTTCAAGGTCGGCGTCGATGGTCTTCCGATAGCAAAGATAGAGCAGGATATGAGGCAACATGCGCAACGTCGAAGCCGAGAGGAGGGCGCATTGGGTGTATATATTCATCGTTTGAGGGTTTTACAGGTTGTTTCAGATTATCCGGAACGTCAGGTTCCGCCATTACATCAAGAACTTACAGGGCGTCCGGACATACTATATTTTCGGCTTTACGGGCGTCATTTCCGCCCGAAGTCGGCAGGTATCTCGCCCCAGCTCCTTGTGTCCCATTGTATTATCGGCACTCTGAAAGCGTGTGTCCGCAGCCATGTCTCGGCGCGGGCGATAAGCTGATGCAGCCTCTCCGTCCGCCCGTCACGCTCTAATTTGGTCTTGCATTGCATCTTTCTGACCCACGTCATAGCCGTAAAACTGTCGCTGTAAATGGTTTTTCTGATACCTTTCTGCTCCATGAGTGCCAGCGCATGGACGATAGCAAGAAACTCCCCGATGTTGTTAGTGCCGTGAACGGGACCGAAACGGAACACATCTGCCCCCGTTGCAAGGTCGACTCCGCGGTACTCCATCTTGCCCGGATTGCCGCTGCATGCCGCATCCACCGCCCACGCATCAGCCGAGACTTCCGGCGGAAGGGGCAGAACGGTGTCGTTGCGGTACGTCGGAGGATTTATCAAATCATTATTCATGAGGTGGATTTTTTTCGTAGTTAAAGTAGTTAGAGTAGTTAAAGTAGTTAAAGTCAAATGCTTTATTGATCACCTTTCTCTTAAAGTATTAAACGATAAAGCATTTGACTTTAACTACTTTAACTACTCTAACTCCTTTAACTACTAAAAAATTTACATTCTTTCGGGCATTTCGATACCGAGAAGAGCCATTCCGTTGCGTAGCGTTTTTGCCACGTTGGCGGCAAGAACGAGGCGGAGGGTTTTCTCATTGTCGGTCTGCGCACCGAGAATACTGTAATCGTGGTAGAACTGGTTGAACTCTTTTGTCAGCTCATAACAATAGTTTGCTATGCCGCTCGGACTGTAATCCTTGCCGGCCTGAGCCACGGCGGCACCGTATTCGTTCATCTTCTGTATCAGCTCCGTTTCCTTTTGGTTCACCGTGTAGCCGTCGCCAAGCTCTGCGGGGATGGTGATGTTCTGTTCGGCAGCCTTGCGAAGAATGCTGCGGATACGTGCGTAGGTGTATTGGATGAAAGGTCCGGTGTTGCCGTTGAAGTCGATACTCTCTTCGGGATTGAACAACATGTTCTTGCGGGCGTCAACTTTGAGGATGAAATATTTCAACGCTCCGAGTCCCACGACGCGTGCCACGTCGGCGCGCTCGGCGTCGGTCATGTCGTTAAACTTGCCCAGTTCTTCGCTTGTCTGGCGTGCGTCAGCTATCATCGCGTCGATAAGTTCGTCGGCATCGACCACCGTTCCCTCGCGACTTTTCATCTTTCCGTTCGGCAGTTCGACCATTCCGTAAGAGAAGTGGACAAGCTCCTTGCCCCATTTGAAGCCGAGACGGTCGAGCAGGATTGAGAGTACTTGGAAGTGATAGTTCTGCTCGTTGCCCACAACATAAATCATTTTATCGATCGGGAAGTCGTTGAAGCGCATCTCGGCGGTGCCGATGTCCTGCGTCATATAGACCGAAGTGCCGTCTGAACGGAGCAGAAGTTTCTGGTCGAGACCCTCGTTTGTGAGGTCAGCCCACACGCTGTTGTCGTCTTTCCGGAAGAAAAGTCCCTTTTCGAGTCCCTCCTCCACCTTTGCCTTTCCTTTGAGATAAGTCTGCGACTCGTAATAAATCTTATCGAAACCGACGCCCAACGCCTTGTACGTCTGGTCGAAACCTTCGTATACCCAGTTGTTCATCTTCTCCCAGAGGGCACGCACTTCGGGGTCGTTCTGCTCCCATTTCACGAGCATTTCGTGAGCCTCCTTGATGAGCGGAGCCTCCTCTTTCGCCTTCTTCTCGGCGTCTTCGTCGCCGAGTCCCTCGGCTTTGTATTGTTCCGTGAGCTGTTTCACCTCTTCGCGATAATGCTTGTCAAACGCCACATAATAGTCGCCGATGAGGTGGTCGCCTTTCTTCCCGCTCGTTTGTGGCGTCTCTCCGTTGCCGTATTTCAGCCATGCGAGCATGGATTTACAGATGTGTATGCCTCTGTCGTTGACGATATTGGTCTTTACCACACGGTTGCCGTTGGCCTGCATGATCTGCGCCAGCGACCAGCCGAGCAGGTTGTTACGCACATGTCCGAGGTGAAGAGGCTTGTTGGTGTTGGGCGATGAATATTCGATCATTACCAAGGGAGCGTCCTCACCGGCGCGTTTCTCGCCGTAATGCTCGTCGGCATTGATGGCGTTGAGCAGGCGGAGCCATGCCGATGGGGCGATGACGAGGTTGAGAAAACCGTTCACCGCGTTGCAGGCAGCTATGTTCTCGTCGTTCTCAACGAGCCATCCGCCTATTTCACGTGCCGTGTCTTCGGGCTTTTTTCTTGATATTTTGAGGAAAGGAAAGACCACGAGCGTGAGGTGTCCTTCAAACTCCCGCTTTGTTTTTTGCAGCTGTATCATCTGCGGCGTGACGTCCGCGCCGTAAAGAGCCTTGATCGCTTTCTGCGCCGAGGCGCTTATCTCATTTGCTATATTCATATTCGCAAAAAATTATTTTATTATGTTTTTGCCTGCAAAAGTACTAAATTTTATATGAAAAACACGCCTTGCAAGGGCGTTTTTCATCAATCGTTCAATCCTCTTCTTTCCACTCCGACTGCCTTATATATTCCGAGTCGAAGGTAAAGACGTGGTTGAATATGCCGAAGGAGACGGTGCGCGAGCGGTCGCCAAAGCGAACGGAGCCTGTCGAAAAGAACACATAATCCTCCACATCGAGCATCTGATCGATGGCAAGCGACGCTATCCCCGACGCCATGATGTTGCCGATGGCTCCCCAAGCGTCATTCTCCGAGGGCATGTCTGTTATCATTTTTTTCACTTCGCGGTTTACCGCCGCATTATGTTTCGCCTCGTCCGGGCATGTCAGCGACATCGCGACAAGCAGCGCTACGAGCACCGCCAATATCGTGTTGCGGCGCTTACGGCGCGAGTTGCGCAGCGCATCGGGTATCACCGGGCGGTCTTCCGCTCTTTTATCTTCATAGTTTTCCATATCAATAAAATAACGGATATTTGTAAAAAATATTGCTTTCTGCCGCCGCCCCGTCATCTTGTGTCCCGACAAACAGAAGGAAAAAGGAAATAAGCCTTGTCGTTATTTTTCCAAATTGGTTTGACGCCGAACTTCGTTTCTCAATTTTTCAATTTTCAATCCCTCAATCTTTCAATTTTAAAAGGCGGTCTTTTACCCTGCAAAAGACCGCCTTTTACACGCTGAAAGGTAACCTTTTGCAGGGTAAAAGACCGCCTTTTGGAAATCGGGAGTTTGTCAATGAAAAGTGTAAGGAATATACATCGATAATGTGACAGATTGAAAAAAAAGACCAAACAAACACTTAATAAAAGAAAACTTTGTAACTTTGCCGATTGAAGTGAAGACATCGTCTTATATTAATGTAGGACAATAAGGAATTGACAAATATCGAACTTTAAATAAAAACAGACAAAATCACGATGGAACAGAAACTCTTGATTTACAATACTCTTACACGGACAAAAGAGAGATTTGAACCGTTGCACGCGCCAAACGTGGGAATGTACGTCTGCGGACCGACCGTTTACGGCGACCCGCACCTCGGACACGCGCGCCCGGCGATAACCTTCGACATACTCTTCCGCTACCTCAGACACCTTGGTTACAAGGTGCGCTACGTGCGCAACATCACCGACGTAGGGCACTTGGAGCACGACGCAGACGACGGCGACGACAAGATAGCCAAGAAAGCTCGCCTCGAACAGCTCGAACCGATGGAGATAGCGCAGCACTATACCAACCGCTACCACGACGCGATGGCGGCTCTCAACGTGCTGCCGCCAAGCATCGAGCCGCACGCCACGGGACATATCATCGAGCAGGAGCAGCTGGTAAAGGAGATAATCGACAACGGTTTCGCCTACGAGAGCAACGGAAGCATATATTTCGACACGGCAAAATACAACGAGAAATATCATTACGGCATTCTCTCGGGACGCAATCTTGAAAACGTGAAAGACGCCAGCCGACAGCTCGACGGCGTGGGCGAGAAGCACAATCAGGCTGACTTCGCACTATGGAAAAAGGCACAGCCCGAGCACATCATGCGCTGGCCGAGCCCTTGGAGCGACGGTTTCCCGGGCTGGCATTGCGAGTGTACGGCAATGGGACGCAAGTATCTTGGCGAACAGTTCGACATCCACGGAGGCGGCATGGACCTCGTCTTCCCGCACCACGAGTGCGAGATAGCACAGGCTGTTGCAAGCCGCGGACACCAGATGGTGAAGTACTGGATGCACAATAACATGATAACAATAAAAGGACAGAAGATGGGCAAGTCGCTCGGCAACTTCATAACGCTGGAACAGTTCTTCACCGGCACGCACCCGTTGCTGTCTCACGCCTACTCACCGATGACAATCCGCTTCTTCATCCTCTCGGCACACTACCGCGGAACGGTAGACTTCTCGGACGAGGCGCTCATCGCCGGCGAGAAAGGACTCGCCCGACTGATGGCGGGAATAGCCGACCTTGACCGCGTGCCGACGGCTGACAAGTGTGACGCCGAGACGGAAAAGTTCGTCAAAGAGCTGCGTCAGAAGTGTTACGACGCCATGAACGACGACCTCGCCACGCCGCAGGTAATAAGTTATCTGTTCGAGGCATGCGCCTTGGTGAACAAGCTCGTCGACCACAAGGCTACTATCTGCGCCGACTGTCTGAAAGAGCTCGGCTTAGTGATGCGCCTCTTCGCCATCGACATCCTCGGTCTGCGTGAAGACAAAGGCAGCGACAACGACGCCCGTGAGGAGGCTTACGGCAAAGTGGTCGACATGGTGCTGGATCTCCGCGCAAAGGCAAAAGCCGACAAAGACTGGGCTACCAGCGACCGCATCCGCGACGACCTCGCCGCCGCCGGCTTTGAAGTGAAAGACACAAAGGACGGCTGCGTGTGGAGACTTAACAAATGAAAAAATTGAAAAATTGAAAGATTGAAAAATTTAGGAGTTTAGAAGTACAGGAGTTCAGGAGTACAGACATTACTTTTGTGACTCACAATCATTTAAAGCTATTGTCTGTACTCCTGAACTCCTGTACTTCTAAACTCCCAAATTTTTCAATCTTTCAACCTTTCAACCTTTCAATCTTTCAATGTGAAATCAAGTTGTTTCTTTTCCAAGTTGGCGCCCGCCACTTGTATTCTGACTGCATCTCCGAGGCGATAAATGTTGTGATGACGGCGCCCGCGCAGGCAGTAGTTGCGCTCATCAAAGTCATAATAATCATCGTCGAGGTCGTGCATGGGCACCATTCCCTCACAATGGTTCTCGTCAATCTCGCAATAAATGCCGTATGAAGTTATGCCGCTGATGTGGGCGTCGTACTCTTCGCCGATCTTGTCGGACATAAATTCCACCATCTTATACTTGATACTGTCGCGCTCGGCGCTCTGTGCGGTAAGCTCCATGTCGCTCGAATGCTCGCAGAGCTCTTCGTAATACTCCTTGTTTGCGCTGCGTCCGCCGTTCTGATAGCGGGTCAGCAGGCGGTGAACCATCGTGTCGGGATAGCGGCGGATGGGACTGGTGAAGTGGGTGTAATAGTCGAACGCCAGTCCGTAGTGCCCGATGTTGTGGGTGCTGTACTTTGCCTTCATCATGGCACGGAGCGCCACTTTCTCGATTACATTCTGCTCGCTGCGCCCGTTGCACTCGTCCATCAGTTTGTTAAGGCTGCGCGAAATCTCGCCCCTTGTGCCTTCGGTCTTGAGCTTGTAACCGAATTTGACGATGAATTCGCGTAGGGTCTCGAGCTTAGTAGGGTCGGGCATGTCGTGAATTCGGTAGGGCAATGTCTTCGCCTTCGTGCCTTTTGACACTTTACCAACGCTCTCGGCGACGCTCCTGTTGGCAAGCAGCATGAACTCCTCGATGAGTTTGTTGGCGTCTTTCGACTTCTTGAAGTAGCAGCGTATGGGCTTTCCTTTCTCGTCGGTCTCGAACCGCATTTCCTCACGGTCAAACTTTACGGCGCCGTTTTTGAACCTTGCGGCGCGCAGCTTCTTTGCCAGACGGTCGAGCGTTATCAGCTCTTCGGCGTATTCGCCTTGGTATCCGTCCTTGCCGGGCGCGGGCGCCGGCTCTCCCGTTCCGTCCACTACGCCGTTGCGTTCGAGTATTTCCTGCACCTCTTCGTAGGCAAAGCGGCGGTTGCTGCGTATCACGGCGTGAACCAGCCGCCAGCGTTTTATGTTGGCGTCAGCGTCAAGATCGAAGACGGCGCTGTACGTCAGCTTCTCTTCGTCGGGGCGAAGTGAGCAGATGAAGTTGCACAGCCGCTCGGGCAGCATGGGTATGGTGCGGTCGACAAGGTAAATGCTGGTGGCGCGTTTCTGCGCCTCCTTGTCGATTATCGAGCCTTCGGTGACGTAGTGCGAGACGTCGGCTATGTGCACGCCGACCTCCCATAGGTTCTTGCCGATGGGGCGGATGGACAGCGCGTCGTCAAAGTCTTTGGCGTCTTTCGGGTCGATGGTGAATGTCGTCACGTCGCGGAAGTCCTCGCGTTCCTTGTAATCCTGCTCCGTAATCTCGGCGCTTATCTTCTCGGCTGCATCCTCAACCTTCTTCGGATACTTGTAGGGCAGGTCGTATTGTGCCAGTATCGCGTGCATCTCGGCGTCGTTGTCGCCCGTCGCTCCGAGCACGTCAACCACCTCTCCCACGATGTTTTTGCTCTCTTCGGAGGGCCATTCGGTGACTTTCACCACAGCCTTGTCGCCCGTCTTTCCGCCTTTCAGCTTGTTCTTCGGTATGAGGATGTCATGGAGGAAGAGTTGTCCGTCAGACACGAGATAGGCGAACGAGCGCTCCACGCGCAGCTTTCCGACGAAGGTGTCGTGGGCTCTTTCAAGTATCTCGGTCACCATCGCCTCCTTGATATGGTTCTGCCTGCGCGCCATGAAGGTAACTTTCACGCGGTCGCCGGTAAGGGCGAAGCGCGAGTTACGCTCGGCAACGAAGACCGGTTTGCCTCCGTCGTCGGGGATAAAACTGTTCTTTCCGTTTGATTTGCGTATGAACCTGCCCTCCTGCACCTGTCCTTTGAGGTTCAGTTTGTATGAGTTGTCGCTGACTTTACTGAGGAAGTCGTCCCAAGCCATGTCTTCCATCACGTCGACGGCGAGCATCTTTGCCGGGTGCGTATCGAGCCTCAGCGTCTTGAAGATGTTTTTGAACGTGAGCGTCTCGCCGGGATGTTGAATGAAAAGATTTTGCAACATTTCCGTCACTTTCTTCTTTGTGAGCCGTTTAGTAGCCTTATGTCCCTTAGCCATAGTCGTATCGTTTTAAATTATCCGAACTGTCGGCGTGCCATGTCCGCACAGCCTTTCGTTTCTGCGAAGATACGAAATATAAGCGAAATGAATTAAGAATTAAGAGTTAAGAGTTCATAATTAAGAATTAAGAGTTAAGAATTAAGAGTTTAAGAATTAAGAAAATATGCAACGTTGGTATTTTTCTTAATTCTTAAACTCTTAATTCTTAATTATTCAATTTATTCTTATCTTTGCACAATAATGGACAATCTGAAAGAAAAAACGGCAAAAGGACTGCTGTGGGGCATGATGAATAACGGCTCCACACAGGTGCTGAACCTTATCTTCGGGATATTTCTCGGACGGCTGCTGTCGCCCGAAGACATGGGTATGGTAGGCGTGCTGACCATCTTTACGGCTATCGCGGGCAACCTGCAAAGCAGCGGTTTCACGCAGGCACTCGCCAACATGAAGAGCCCCAGGCCGCGCGATTACAACGCCGTGTTCTGGTTTAACGTCACAGTAAGCCTGCTGATGTACGCCGTCCTGTTCTTCGCGGCGCCGCTCATAGCCGCCTACTTCCGCCAGCCGGCGCTCACCGGACTGTCCAGATTTGTTTTCCTGAGCTTCGTCATATCGTCGTTCGGCATAGCGCACGGCGCATATATGTTCAAGAACATGATGATTAAGGAGAACACCATGACGGGCTTTGTGGCGCTATTGACGTCGGGCATAACGGGCGTCGTGCTCGCCCTGAACGGCAAGGCGTACTGGAGCCTCGCGTGGCAGCAGGTGGTTTACATCACGATGGTAAACCTCGGACGCTATCATTACACGCCGTGGCGACCGTCGCTGCACATCGATTTCAGTCCGATAAGACAGATGCTGGCTTTCAGTATCAAAATACTCTTCACCTCGATTATCAACACCCTGAACGGCAACATCCTGACCTTTGTCTTCGGCAGGCTGTATCCGATAAGCGCTGTGGGCAGCTTCACACAGGCAAACAAGTGGAACACGATGGCACACTCGTTCCTCTCGGGCACGGTGGCACAGGTGGCGCAGCCCGTCATGGCGCAGATACGGGGCGACGGCGAGCGCGAGCGCAGGGTTTTCCGTAAGATGCTCCGCCTCATGTCTTTCCTCTCCTTCCCCGCCATGCTCTGCCTCGCAATGACTGCCGAGGAGTTTATCCTGCTCACCATCGGCGAGCGTTGGCTGGTCTGCGTGCCCCTGCTCCGCGTGCTGTGTCTCAGCGGTGCCTTCATGCCCGTTTACACATTGTACCAAAATCTGATGATAAGTCGCGGGCGCAGCGACATCTACCTCTGGTGTACGGTGGTTCAGGTGGCGTTACAGATAGCCGTCGTCGTGGCGTTTGCCGGCAGCGGCATACAGATCATGGTGTGGGCTTATACGGCTTACAACATTCTGTTCATCGCCGTATGGCAGTACTTCCTTCACCGCCTCACAGGCATACGCGCCATCGATGTGGCGCTCGACATCAGTCCTTTCCTCGTCTCCGCCGCGATAATAATGCCCGTCGTGATGTACGTTACGGCGCCCGTCGGCAATCCGTGGCTGCTCTTTCCCTGCCGCGTTCTGCTTGCCGCCGCGCTCTATCTGGCGGTGATGAAGCTGGCACACGCCAAGATTTTGGATGAGTGTTGGGGATTTATAAGAAAGAAAAAAGAATGCTGACAGCCGGGCAACGAGCATGTATCAAAAAACAAAATAATCCAAAATGTAGGGACATGCCTTTGGCATGTTTGATTTGATTATCAATGCGTTAGACAGTAATACATGCCGAAGGCATGTCCCTACTTTTTTACGGCGTAGCTCCTCCCCTCTCTTTGGGAGAGGGGTCGGGGGTGAGGCTGTTCCTTTTCCTTTTCTATTTTCATAACCGATTAAAGTTTACCCAAACCATGTTTCACGGTAACAGACTGTCTATAAGCGTTTTACCGTGAAGGACGAAAAACACTATACATAAACGTTCACACGGAGGAGGCACCATCATTCACCGTATCTTACTGTCACGCAACGACTTGCACGGCTGTGAAGGTGTGAAACATGATTTGGAAAAATATTTTTATGAGTTAAGTAGTAGCGGAAAAACTCTTTGCCTTTTTAACCTGCATTATTCATAGGCTTTCGTTACGAGAGTTCCAAATGTCTGTGCGTCAGTGAAAGCACAGCGATGACGATGCCGGATGTAGTAATTCCTACTTCCAAAGAGGAAGAGCGAGCACTTTGCTGACGTACAGGCAGTTGGGACTCGCAGTAGAAACGCCTATGAATAATGCAGGTTAAAGCATTCCATTTCCCAAAAGACCACCTTTTACATTGCAAAAGACCACCTTTTACATTGCAAAAGGTTATCTTTTGGAAGGTAAAAGACGGTCTTTGGGAGGATAAAAGATTTGATTTTATTGCTATCCGTTAAACTTATAGATTGATATTTCATCCGAAAGTTTTTAGCGGGCAACAATATCTTTATATCATTCGTTATCAGCTATTTATATGCTCGCGAACGCCCTTTTCAGCCTCTCTATGAACTCGTCCGCCATCTCTTTGGTGAAGCACAGCGGCGGAAGAAGACGCAGGATGTTTGTCGAGGCACAGCCCGTGAAGCAATGTTGCTCGTAAACAAGGTTGCTGCGGAGCGCCTTATGAGGCATGTCAAGGTCGATACCGATCATCAGTCCGCGACCGCGCACATCCTTGATGTGCGGCTCCTGCTGCTGCAACTCTTTCAGACGAGCCATCAGATATTCACCCGTCAGGCGGGCGTTCTCAACCAAATTATCACTCTCCATAACGTCGAGCACGGCAAGAGCGGCTGCGCAGGCAAGATGGTTGCCGCCAAACGTTGTGCCGAGCTGTCCGTATTCCGGCTCGAACTCGGGCGATATGAGCAGAGCGCCCATCGGGAAGCCGTTGGCGATACCTTTCGCCACGGTAATCAGATCGGGGCGTATGCCCAGCCATTGGTGGGCGAAGAACTTTCCCGAACGTCCGTAACCGCACTGTATTTCGTCACAGATGAGCACCGCTCCATGCCGCTTGCAAGCCGCTTGCAAGCCCTTGGCAAACTCCTCGGTGGCGAGCTTTATGCCGCCAACTCCCTGTATGCACTCGATTATGCAGGCGCATACGTCACCCTTGGCAAGCTCTTCTTCCCACGCCGCAAGGTCGTTAAGAGGCAGATAGGTGACATGCTTGTTGGCGTTGATCGGTGCAATTATTTTCGGATTATCGGTCGCCTCAACGGCAAGAGAGGTACGTCCGTGGAACGCCTTGGCTGCTGACAGCACCCTTGTACGTCCCGTCTTGAACGACGCTAATTTAAGAGCGTTCTCGTTAGCCTCGGCTCCCGAGTTTATCAGAAACAGTTGGTAATCCTCATATCCGCATGCTTTGCCGAGGCGCGAGGCAAGCTCACGTTGCAGCGTATTCACCACGGAGTTGCTGTAAAAGCCGAGTTTGCCGAGCTGCTCGGTAACCTTGGCGACATAATGCGGATTGCAATGACCTATGCTGATGACGGCATGTCCGCCGTAAAGGTCGAGGTATTCCTGTCCCTTATCGTCCCAGACATGACATCCTTCGCCTTTTGTTATATTAACATCGAAAAGTGGATAAACGTCAAATAGTTGCATATTTTTAAGTTAAAAGTGAAGAGTTAAGAGTGAAGAATTCAAATGTAAGGATATTAAACGCTTCTTCTTGCTCTTCATGTTTATATTTTTGGATTTCTTTGTTTTGCAGTTTTAATGGAAGATACAAGGATAGCGATAAGTTCGTTGCAGTCATTAATGATACTTTCCGCTTCTTTTTCGTTAATATAATCCGTATCTTTCAAAATGTTAAGCCAATAAAAAGTCTCGTTACATTCTTTCAATGCAATGGACAATTTGTTAATGAAGTCGGAAGAACTTTGAGCAAACTCTGCCTCTCTTAGCAACGCACCGACAGCCGTTCCCGAACGTAATACCTGATTAGTCAGTATTATCTCTTTTGAAGAACATTTGATGTATCTCACCATTTTTACAATTCTTATGGCGAAAAGATAACTCTTTGTATGCAAAGGAGAGTTTTCCCGATTGTATTCATTGATGTTTTTTGTTCCCATACCGGCGAATTCTTCACTCTTCGTTCTTCACTCTTCACTAAAAAGCCGACGCCTTTAACCGCAGTCCGCAGGTCTCTTCCAGACCGAACATAAGGTTCATGTTCTGCACCGCCTGACCCACCGCGCCTTTCAGAAGATTGTCGATGCAGGACGTGACGAGCAGTTTGTCGCCGAACTTCTCGCAGTGAACGAGACATTTGTTAGTGTTCACCACCTGTTTGAGATCTATCGCCTTGTCGGAATAATGAGTAAAGGCGGCATTCTCGTAGAACGCCTTATAACCTTTTATTATCTCATCTTCGGGTGCCGTGGTCTTTACAACAGCGGTGGCAAATATGCCGCGGGCAAAGTCGCCGCGATACGGGATGAAGTCTATCTCGGCGTCGAGCCTGCCCTGAACCTGCGTCAGGCTCTGCTTGATCTCGGGCACATGCTGATGTTGGAAAGGCTTGTAAATGCTGAGATTATTGTTGCGCCAACTGAAATGAGTCGTCGCTCCGGGTTTCTGTCCGGCTCCCGTACTGCCCGTAATGGCGTTAACGGCAACGTCGTCGTTGATCAAGCCCATCTTGGCGGCAGGCAGAAGAGCCAGCTGGATGCACGTAGCAAAACATCCGGGGTTGGCAAGATGTTTTGCTGCGGATATCTTTTCAGCATTGATTTCAGGCAGACCGTAGACGTAGTCGTTGCCCGGCTCGGCAAGACGGAAATCCTGTGCGAGGTCGATTATCCGCACGTTGTCGGGTATCTGATGGTCTTTCAGAAACTGACGGCTCTTGCCGTGACCGAAGCAGAAGAACACAACGTCCACTTGGTCGAAAGGCATGGCGTCGGTAAATACGAGGTCGATGTCGCCGTAAAGCCCCTCGTGAACGTCCGTTACGGGGTTGCCGGCGTTACTTTCGCTGTTTACAAAAACTATCTCCGCTTGCGGATGATTTATCAAGAGGCGCAGCAGTTCACCGCCGGTGTAGCCCGCGCCGCCTAAAATACCTATTTTCATTATGTCTAAACTTTTTCTTTCGGGACAAATAATCCGGAACAACAAAACTACCGCTGTTCGTCTTCGTGAATGCCGTAATACACTCTCAGCGGAGTACTGAGCACCTTGATAAATCCTTTGGCGTCGTCAGCGGTCCATCCGCGCTGCATCTCGCCGTACTCGCCGAGCTTTGATTTGAGCAGGTCATCGGGCGAATCGACACCCACGACCTCAAATCCGAGGGGACGAAGTTTCATTATCACCGTGCCGTTTACGTTGCGCTGGCTGCTTGTAAGCATAGCCTCGATGTCGGGCATGACGGGCTCCAAGTACTGACTTTCGTGCAGGAACATTCCGTACCAATTACCCACTTGGTCCTTCCAATACTGCTGCCATTTGCTCAAAGTGTACTTCTCGAGCGTGCGGTGAGCCTCGATAATCAGTTTGGGAGCCGCCGCCTCAAAGCCCACACGACCCTTGATACCGATTATCGTGTCGCCGACGTTGCAGTCGCGCCCTATTCCATAAGCCGCTCCAAGCTCCTCGATTTTCTGTATCGCCTTGACCTTGTCGGTGTATTTCTCGCCATTCACGGCTGCTATCTCACCGTTCTTGAACTCTATTTTCAGTTCGCTCTCTTCCTGACGGGTAACGTGTTTGAGGTAAGCCTCTTCGGGAAGACCTTGTGCCGAGTCGAGTATCTCGCCGCCGCAGATGCTCGTTCCCCAGATACCTACGTTGTAAGAATATTTCAGCTTGGTAAAGTCGGCAAAGTAACCATTGGCGTTCAGATAGTCCACTTCTTCCTTACGGGAGAGCGCCTTGTCGCGTGTCAGCGTGATAATCTCCACCCCCGGCGCCATAACAAGGAACGTCATGTCAAAACGTATCTGGTCGTTGCCCGCGCCGGTAGAGCCATGCGCGATGGCGTCGGCACCTATTTCCTTGGCGTAACGGGCGATTGCTATCGCCTGAAAGATGCGCTCGGAAGACACGGAAATGGGGTAACAGTTGTTGCGCAGCACATTTCCGAAAATCATGTATTTCAGACTTTTCTCGTAATATTCCTGCGTCACATCGAGCGTCACATATTCTTTCGCACCGAGTTTGTAAGCATTCTCTTCATTCGCCTTCAACTGTTCGGGGCTGAAACCGCCCGTATTTGCACATGCGGCGTAAACCTCATAACCCATGTCGCGCGACAGTTTCATCACTGTGTAACTTGTATCGAGTCCGCCGGAAAAAGCGACTACCACTTTCTTTTTCATAATATATTATCTTTATGTTGTTCTTTTTATATTTTCTAACGCCGGCAAAAACTGGTTGGCGCGATAGAAAATGTATCTTTATATTGTTCTTTTTATACTTTCAGACACCGTCAGTCGTCTGTTCCTTTTTCAAGTTTTTGAATGCGGCGCAACACCTCCATCGGTATTTTTGCCGGCAGATGTTCTTCCGGGTCATAAAGCATGGCGGTGCAGATGCAGTATTTTCGCCCTGTGCGATGCAGCACGTCAACGTTTATGCAACCTTCACAGCCGCGCCAGAACGCCTCGTCGTCGGTGAGGTCGGCAAAGGTTACGGGCTGATAACCGAGCTGTGTGTTCATCGCCATGACGGCTGCTCCGCTTGTAAGACTGAATATCTTGGCGTGCGGCCAGCGTGTGCGTGCCAGCGTGAAGGTCATGTCCTTTATGCTCTTTGCAACTCCAAGATGACGGAAATCGGGATGAACGATAAGTCCCGAGGTGGTGACATATTGTTTGTTTCCCCACGTCTCGATATAACTGAAACCGGCGAAGCGGTCGCCGCAAAGGGCTATCACGGCTTTCGCCTCTTTCATTTTTGTCGCCAGATATTCGTGCGTACGCTTGGCGATACCCGTTCCGCGCACTTTCGCCGCAGCCGCAATGGTTTCAAGAATGGTGTCCACATATTTTTCGTGCGATGCGTCCGCCACCATCACTTTTATCTCTTCCATTTCTTTTATTACCTTAATCAGCGTTATTATTTTATGTCCGGAATTATATTTCTCAATTCTTCTATTATGTCTTCGTAAAGACATCCTTCCTTTATCACGATAAAAATGGTGTCATCGCCGGCGATAGTGCCGATTATTTCCGGTATTCCGCCGTTGTCGATATTGTACGCCAAACTGCTGGCATAGCCCGGACGGGTTTTTATGACGCCCATGTTTCCGGAGAAATTGATCGACACGAACCCTGACGTAAGTAGCATTTCAGCTGCCCGTTTGGGGCTTGACACGCGCTTGTACAAAGTCTCGTTGGGCAGGACATAGAAGTATTTGCCGCTCATGTTGGTTGCCTTCGCCACTTTAAGTTGCTTCATGTCGCGGCTCAAAGTAGCCTGTGTAACAACAAAGCCCTCCTGCGCGAGAGCTTTCAACACGTCGTCCTGACAACATAATTCCTTACTTGATATTAGCATTCGCAGAGCTTGCAGCCTGCTGTTTTTTGCTTTCATTTTGTATATTTATGCGATTACGGGTGCAAAAATACATAGTTTTATGCAAATATACAAATATTTTTGCATATTATTTAAACGAGAGTTAAGAATTAAGAGTTAAGAATTAAGAGTTAAGAATTAAGAAGTGTAGAAGTGCAGAAGTTCAGAC
>CAJMQT010000029.1 GCA_905215655.1 uncultured bacterium
GGAGCCGGAGGGGGGCTCTTAATTTCAATTCAATAATACAACTATTTTTTGCATGACAAGCAACACAACGGCAGGCAAGTTTAAGGGAGACAGAGTTATTTGGACGGTGTTCTTCTTTCTCTGCATTATCAGTATCATTGAAGTTTTCAGCGCGTCGAGCGGTCTGTCGTTCAAGAGCGGCGACTATCTCAAACCCGTGTTGAAGCACTGTCTGCTGCTCGGTTTCGGTGTGGCGGCTATGATTTGTACGATGAATGTCAAGTGCAAATACTTCAAGATCGTCACTCCCTTCGCACTGTTTTTCTCGTTTCTCGGACTGATAGCCGTGTTTTTCTTGGGCGAGGCGACGGGCGACGCCCAGCGCTGGATGTCGCTTTTCGGCATACAGTTCCAGCCGTCAGAGTTTGCCAAGGGTGCACTTATCCTCGCCACGGCACAGATACTCAGCGCATTACAGACGTCGGAAGGTGCTGACCGCCGTGCTTTCAAATACATACTTATCGTCTGTCTGTTCATCATTCCGCCCATAGCGGTTGAGAATTTGTCTACCGCCATCCTCTTGGGAGCCGTCGTTTTCATGCTGATGTTCATCGGCAAGGTGCCCAAAGGTCAGCTCGGCAAGCTTCTCGGGGTCGTAATGCTCTCGGCAACGCTGTTTTTCGGACTGATAATGATGCTCGGAAATGCCGAGAAGGAAGATGAAGGCAAGACGGCGAAGAACACCGTGACTGAGCAGGTCGAGAAGAGAGAGGAGACCAAAGTGGAAAAGGTGTTCCACCGCTTCGGCACGTGGAAGAACCGTATATTGCGATTTACCAACAACAAGGAGATAGCTCCGGAAGATGTAGACCTTGACAAAGACGCTCAGGTGGCACACGCAAATATAGCCATCGCATCGTCAAATCTTGTCGGAAAAGGTCCGGGCAACTCCGTCGAGCGCGACTTCCTGTCGCAGGCTTTCTCCGACTTTATCTACGCCATCATCATCGAAGAGATGGGAATATGGGGCGCCACGTTCGTCTGTTTCCTTTATATCATCCTGCTGTTCCGTACCGCCGCCATAGCCAGCCGCTGTGTCAACACGTTCCCCGCGCTGCTTATCATGGGCTTCGCGCTGCTGCTCGTGGCGCAGGCGATGTTCAACATGGCTGTTGCGGTAGGTCTGGCGCCCGTCACGGGACAGCCGCTGCCGCTGATAAGCAAGGGAGGTACATCGACAATCGTCAACTGCGTCTACATCGGGATAATCCTCAGCGTAAGTTATTCGGCAAAGAAGAAGGACGACACGGACGAGCTTACCACGCAGCCGGCAAAGGCTTGACGCCCACAGAAACCTTAATACCGCACTACCACGGAAGATGAAATACAGAGAACTTACTGACATATCGATACCCGAAATCAGGCAGAAATATGACCTAAGCCACATCGGCGACGACTTGGTATTGTTTGAAGATCTCGCCAAGACGCCCATGCCCGAGCGGCCGTTCCGCAACCGCAGCGTGATCGTGGGGCTGTGTCTGAAAGGCTGTTTCAGATATACCGCCGACACGACGGAATACCGCGCCGAGCCGGGCGACGTGATAATATTGCACAACGGACAGGTAATAAGCGGCTACACCGACGACGAGGGGTCGGTGGGTATCGGCATAATGATGACCTACGACTTCTTTCACGAGATTGTGAAAGGTGTTCACGAGCTGTCCTCGCTCTTTCTTTTCTCACGCACACACCCCGTCTTCCGGATAGCCGACAGCGAGGTTCAGGACGTCAGGAAATACTTCGAACTGATAAAGGAGAAGGTTGAAGACACAAGCAACCACTTCCGCAAGGACGTGGTACGCACGCTTATTTCGGCGATGATTTACGACCTTTGCGACGTCATTTACCGCATTCAGCAGAGTCAGGACAAGCGTCAGACGCGGGCGGAGAAGATTTTTACCGAATTCATCCATCTTGTCGAACAGAATTTCAGACAGGAAAGGCGCGTCGGATGGTATGGCGAGCAGCTCTGCATCACGTCGAAATATCTCTCGGAGATAGTGCGTCAGGCAAGCCAGCGCACGCCCAACGAATGGATAAACAGCTACATACTGACCGAACTGAGGGTTCAGCTGAAAGACACGATGAAAAGCATAAAGGAGATAGCCGAAGACCTGCACTTCCCCAACCAGTCGTCGTTGGGCAAGTTTTTCAAAGAACATGTCGGCGTATCACCCTCCGCTTACCGCAAGGGTTAATACCCGCACAGAGACTCGGCATGAGGCGGCAATCATTTTACAGTATTTCATCGAAACACCGGTTTCCGTGACTTTTTGTCATTTTAAGAAGTCACTTGAAAATCAGGAAAATAGAAACGGGACGCCAAAAAGGCGTCTCTTTTTTTGTAAAAAAACGCATGTTGCGTTGCGAAAGACAACCCTTCAAATCGTAAAAGGCAGCCTTTTATGTTGCGAAAGCTTGCCTTTTGGAATGCAAAAGGGAACCTTTCGCAGCACAAAAACGCCCATTTCATCGTCTAAAAGGCATGCTTTCGGGCTGTAATTTGCAGGAAATTATTGCACACCATACAATCTTTTCATCCAAAACCGCTGACATGCCGACGTTTAAGATTGCACACGATATTTTTAAAATTTGCGCCCGTCGGATAATATTTTTCAGGAAATCAAATCTGAGGAGGTCAAGCGAAATCACTTTGTCAGCAAAAGCACGGATTATCTTACATTTTGTTTGTCTAACGTGAGCTCGACAAAAAATTCAAGGAGTTAAAGAAAAAAGGAGTTAAGAAGGTAACTTCAAGGAGTTAAGAAGTTAAGGAGTTAAAGGAGTTAAGACATATGCTTATAGCTATTAAGCCGACAAAAGTATTGTCTTAACTCCTTTAACTCCTTAACTTCTTAACTCCTTGAAATTTTCATCTAACTCGCGTTGCTTGTGCAATAGCAAAAACAAGGACGCTACGCATGGCGTAAATAACATTTTAACGCCCGAAAGCGGGATTACATGAAAATATGAACTACTTTTGCAAAGTATTACCCACGCCCGCTCCGATCTCCTCCCCTCGGGGAGGCCGGGAGGGGGCTTTACAGACAAATAAGAATGAAAAACGAAAAAGACATACGACCGATAGCACACATGCGGTCACCGCTGACGTCGAAATTCGGCGTGCCGCGGCAGAGCGGACTTGCAGAAGGTCTGCGCGGAAGGATCGTCATGGAGCCTGAATACCGCGACCCAGACTTCCTGCGCGGCATAGAGGAGTTTGATTACATCTGGCTGATATGGGGCTTCTCGGCTAACGCCGGCGCAGCCGTACATTCCACGGTGCGCCCTCCCCTGCTCGGCGGCAATGAGCGTATGGGTGTCTTCGCCACTCGCTCGCCGTTCCGTCCCAACGGTCTCGGACTGTCGTCGGTAAGGATAGAGGGCATAGAGCACGACGCAAGAGAGGGCACGGTAATTGTTGTCAGCAGCGCCGACATGATGGACGGCACGCCGATTTATGACATCAAGCCTTACCTGAGCTACGTGGACAGCCATGCCGACGCCCGCGGAGGCTTTACCGAACGGCGCGCATGGCGGACGCTCGACGTCATGATACCCGATGAAATGGCGCAAAAACTACCGCCCGAAGAGCTGGCATCGCTTAAAGAGGTGCTCGCCCTCGACCCGCGCCCGCAGTATCACGACGACCCCGGGCGCGTTTACGGCATGCCTTACGGCTGTAACGACATTCGTTTCAAGGTAGCCGACGGCACGCTCGTCGTAACCGGAATAACGCCGACGCACAATAATAAATAAACCAAAAAATACGTAAAAGCTTTGCCAACAGCGCCATTATTCGTAACTTTGCATCTCCTTAAACGTGTGGCGCCGACGCGTCGCAGGCAGCACAGAAATAAGAAAATGGAAACAAAAGACAACAACAATAACGAGTTCGTACGCAGCGTTGCCGACCGTAAATATGAGTTCGGCTTTACAACGGACGTACATACCGACGTCATCGAGAAGGGACTTAACGAGGACGTGGTGCGCCTCATCTCGCAGAAGAAGGGCGAACCGGAATGGCTCCTCGACTTCCGATTGAAGGCGTTCCGCTACTGGCAGACGCTGGAACAACCCACATGGGGGCACGTCCGGCTGCCCGAAATCGACTATCAGGCTATATCTTACTATGCCGACCCGATGGCAAAGAAAAAGTCTGAGGAGAAAAAAGACATCGACCCGGAGATGATGAAGACCTTCGAGAAACTGGGAATACCGCTCGAAGAGCGACTGATATTAAGCGGACAGACCGCCGTCGACGCCATAATGGACTCCGTTTCGGTAAAAACCACATACAAGGAGAAACTCGCCGAGAAGGGCATAATATTCTGCTCGATAGGCGAGGCGGTGAAAAACCACCCCGACCTGGTGCGCGAATACCTCGGAACGGTGGTGCCCTACCGCGACAACTTCTACGCCGCCCTCAACAGCGCCGTGTTCAGCGACGGCTCGTTCGTCTACATACCCAAAGGCGTGCGCAGCCCCATGGAGCTCAGCTCCTACTTCCGCATCAACGCACGCAACACGGGACAGTTTGAACGCACACTCATAATAGCCGAAGACGAGTCGTATGTATCTTACCTCGAAGGCTGCACCGCGCCGATGCGCGACGAGAACCAGCTGCACGCCGCGATAGTCGAGATAATAGTGAAAGACAACGCCGAAGTGAAATACTCGACCGTACAAAACTGGTATCCGGGCGACGAGAACGGCAAAGGCGGAGTGTTCAACCTCGTGACAAAGCGCGGCGAGCTGCGCGGAGTCAACTCAAAGCTGTCTTGGACGCAGGTGGAGACGGGCTCGGCGATAACATGGAAATACCCCTCCTGCGTGCTCCGGGGCGACAACTCGGTGGCGGAGTTCTATTCTGTTGCCGTGACCAACAACTACCAGGAGGCTGACACGGGCACGAAAATGATACACATCGGCAAAAACACAAAGAGCACCATTATAAGCAAAGGTATCAGCGCGGGACACAGCCAGAACTCTTACCGCGGACTGGTACGCGCCACGGCAAACGCCGACAACGCCCGCAATTACAGCTCTTGCGACAGTCTGCTGTTAGGAAGTGACTGCGGAGCGCACACCTTCCCTTACATGGACATTCACAACGACTCGGCGATAGTGGAGCACGAGGCAACTACCAGCAAGATCAGCGAGGACCAGCTGTTCTACTGCAACCAGCGCGGCATACCCACGGAGCAGGCAGTAGGACTGATTGTCAACGGCTACGCCAAGGAAGTTTTAAACAAACTCCCGATGGAGTTTGCCGTCGAAGCACAGAAGCTCCTCAGCGTAACGCTCGAAGGAACGGTGGGATAAGAAGAATTTATGGCAGACGTCAACATAAAATCGGTCAAGCATGGCGGACAGGTTTTCACTCCGCAGTACCTTGTGAAGGGCATTCTTGACTTTGCGTCTTACACGTCAGGAAACATTCTTCGCAGGCATGTCATCGACAACAGCTGCGGAGACGGCGCCTTCTTGTGTGAGATTGTTGACCGTTATTGCCGTGATTTCCTGCTTGAGAATAAAGAAATTGATGTACTTAAAGCGGAACTTGAAGAGTTCGTTCACGGCATCGAGATAGACCGGATGACCTGCGACAACTGCCGAAAGAACCTGTCACGCGCCGCCAAAAGATACGGACTGACGGACGTCAGATGGGACTTGACATGCGCCAACGCCCTGAACATAACGTCGTTCAACGGACGAATGGACTACGTCGTGGGCAATCCGCCTTACGTCAGGGTGCATAATCTCGAAGAAGATTACGCCAACGTGAAGACGTTCGGCTTCACCCAAGGCGGCATGACCGACCTTTATCTCGCTTTCTTTGAGCTTGGTTTCAATATGCTCGGCAAGAACGGGCGACTGTGTTACATAACGCCGTCATCGTGGCTGACAAGCCTCGCGGCAACGAACATGCGCTCGTTTATCCGTCAACGCCAGACTCTCGCCGGACTGATCGACCTCGGACACTTCCAAGCGTTCGAGCGCGTAACGACATACACGCTGATTTCACTCTTCGACGCAAGGCACAACGAGAACCGGATTGAATACTACTCTTACTCGCCCGATAAGCGGGAGAAAGAATATGTCGACTCGTTCACGTATGAAGAGATGGACATCGAAGGTCGTTTCTACATCTCCTCACGCCCAAATCTGGCGCTGATGAATGCCGTGAGAAAGGCTAACGTGGCGCGATACGTCAAGGTAAAGAACGGTTTTGCGACATTGGCTGACAAGGTTTTCATAACCGACGTGCCGTTCAAGGCGCTCACGATACCGGTGCTGAAGGCATCGACGGGCAGATGGCATCGCGCCTTCTTTCCATACGACGGGCAGGGAAAACCGCTGCCGAAAGAGCAGATCTTCGCCCACAAAGAGATAGCCGACTATCTGAACAGCCGCAAAACGGAACTTCTGAAAGGACGGACGGAGGATGAAAAACCCGACTGGTATCTGTACGGAAGAACCCAAGCGCTTAAAGATGTGGCGGTAAACAAATATTCGATAAACACCTTAATCAGCGGCATTCCTACCATAAAGCTGAACGAGGTGCCGGCAGGCTCGGGCTTATACAGCGGCTTGTATATCCTGACGGACATCCCGCTGCCGCTTATCGAGCAGGCGATAAAGAGCAGGGAGTTCATCGACTACCTCCGAATATTGAAGAACTATAAGAGCGGAGGATATTACACCTTCAACTCGAAAGACTTGGAACAATATCTTAACTATAAGTTGTATTGTAATGAAGAAACAGGAAATTACATTCCCTTTAACGAACGACGGGTTCTTGAAGGTTGTCTCGAATTCGTTTGACTCGTTCATCCGCTCAGGCACTTCACGAAGCAACGTCAAGTTGAAGCCGCTCCATGGGGCAATAGCAAAAGACTTGGCGGAGAAGCTCGGCAACGGTTTTACCGTAATGTCACAAGGGTTTGAAAAGGACAAGGAGGGCACGATGACCGGGCGTTATTACGACAAGAAAGTCGACATAACGATTTTCAAGGACAACAAACCCGTCTGCGGAATAGGCGTAAAGTTCGTCATGCAGAATTACTCTCAGAACTCCAACAACTATTTCGAGAACATGTTGGGCGAGACAGCGAACATAAGGTGCAACAGACATCCCTACTTCCAGATATTCATTATCTTGGACAAGCTGCCTTATTACAGAAAAGACAAGTCGATAACGAGATGGGAAACGTTCACCGAACACAACATAGAAAAATATGTCACGCTGTCCGAAGACAATCCGGATGTGTTCTTCCATACGCCGAACAAGACCCTGATATATGTCGTTCATGTGCCGGATGCGGCAGGAATAACCAACTGCAACGATTACATGGAATATTACAAAGGGCTGGATTTTCAGTCCGAATTGAGCGATTTTCAATATGAAGAGTTCGGCAACACCGTGATATTAAACGATTACGAGCGGTTCAGAGAAAAAGTTTACCACACGATATTATCAATATAAAAGAAAATATTTAACTTTGTCTCCTTATTTATCATAGGAGCGAAAACCGAAAGAATAACGATGTTAGAGATTAAAAACTTACACGCCAAGATAGGCGACAAGGAGATACTGAAAGGCATCAATCTTACGATTGGCGACGGAGAGACACACGCCATAATGGGACCTAACGGCTCGGGAAAGAGCACACTGAGTGCCGTCCTCGTGGGAAATCCGCTTTACGAGGTGACAGAGGGCACGGTGACGTTCAACGGAAAAGACCTGCTCGCCATGAAACCGGAAGACAGGGCGCACGAAGGAATGTTCCTGTCGTTCCAGTATCCGGTGGAAATTCCGGGCGTATCAATGACCAACTTCATGCGTGCGGCGATAAACGAAAAGCGCAAATATGAGGGTAAAGAGCCTCTTAACGCAGCCGATTTCATCAAACTTATGCGTGAGAAACGTAAGATTGTGGAGCTTGACAGCAAACTGTCCAACCGCTCGGTGAACGAGGGTTTCAGCGGCGGAGAGAAGAAGCGTAATGAGATTTTCCAGATGGCTATGCTCGAACCGAAGCTAAGCATACTCGACGAAACGGACTCAGGACTCGACGTCGACGCGCTGCGCATCGTGGCGGAGGGCGTCAACAAACTGCGCACACCCGAGTCAAGCTGCATCGTCATCACCCATTACGAGCGTCTCTTGGACATCATCAAGCCGCAGATAATACACGTGCTTTACAATGGAAAGATTGTAAAGACGGCAGGACCGGAGCTTTCAAAAGAGATAGAAGAGCGCGGATACGACTGGATAAAGGAAGAGAGCGGACTGTAAACAGCGTTCCCGGAATATTCGGTAAGACATCATTCTTGTTCAAAATCACAACCTAACATGAGTTCAGAAGAACAATATATAGACCTTTTCAACGGTTGCCGCGACATGATCTGCGCACATAGCGCCGAGGCGCTGAACGCCGTGCGCGATGCCGCCTTCGACGATTTCAAACGTATCGGTCTGCCCACGCGCAAAGACGAAAGGTACAAATATACCGACATCGGGGCTCTCTTCGCGCCCGATTACGGACTTAACCTCAACCGTCTCGACATCCCCGTCGACCCGTATAAGGCGTTCCGCTGCGACGTACCGAACCTCAGCACGTCGCTTTATTTCATCGTCAACGACATATTTCACGACAAGATAAAGCCCAAAGGACAGCCCCTGCCCGAGGGAGTAATCATCAACTCGCTGTGCAAGACGGCGGCGGAAAAGCCCGAATTAATCGCCAAATATTACGCCAAACTGGCGAAATCGTCGGAAGACGGCATAACGGCACTCAACACCATGCTGGCTCAAGACGGTCTGTTTGTTTACGTTCCTAAGGGCGTTGTGGTAGACCGCGCCGTGCAAGTGATAAACATCCTGCGCTCGGATGTCGACCTGATGGTCAACCGCCGTGTGCTTATCGTCGTGGAAGAGGGTGCCGAGATAAAGCTGCTCTTCTGCGACCACGCCGCCGACGACCGCAACTTCCTCGCCACGCAGGTGATAGAGGCTTACGTGGGAGACAACGCCGGACTCGACCTTTACTGTCTGGAAGAGACCCACGCAAAGAACGTCAGAGTGAGCAACGTGTTCATCGAGCAGCAAAGAAGCAGCCGCGTAAACCACAATGTGATAACCCTGCACAACGGAGTGACCCGCAACCGCACGACGCTGACATTCGAAGGCGAAGGCGCGGAGTGCAGCTTGTGCGGCTGTGTGATAGCCGACAAGGCGCAACATGTTGACAACAACACGCTGATAGACCATAAAGTGCCGCATTGTACGAGCCACGAGCTTTACAAATACGTGCTCGACGACAAGGCGGTAGGCGCCTTCGCAGGACGTGTACTCGTGCGCCACGGAGCGCAGAAGACCGTCTCGCAGGAGACCAACCAGAACCTTTGTGCCACGAAGGAGGCGCGTATGTTCACACAGCCGATGCTCGAAATCTACGCCGACGACGTGAAATGTGCCCACGGAAGCACAGTCGGTCAGCTCAACGACACCGCCCTCTTCTACATGCGTCAGCGCGGAATAAGTCTCAAAGAGGCGAAACTCCTGCTCGAATCGGCTTTCATCAACGAAGTGATTGACCGCATCCGTCTCGAGCCTTTGCGCGACCGTCTGCATTATCTCGTGGACAAACGTTTCCGCGGAGAGCTGAACAAGTGTGAAGGGTGCAAACTGTGCAGATAGCAGCCTCACCCCCGTCCCCTCTCCGAAAGAGAGGGGAGTAATATGCTTTCTTATTGAGAGCTGACGCAAGAACAAAGGTCAAGACTGTTGGTTTTTTCTGAAAATATAATCATTTTATCACCCATAAAGCCACAAAATCATTCCACTCCCCTCTCTTTCGGAGAGGGGTCGGGGTGAGACTGAATTGCCTATGTACGACATCCATCAAATCAGAAACGACTTTCCGATACTCGGTCGCACGGTTTACGACCGTCCGTTGGTTTACCTCGACAACGCGGCGACAACGCAAAAGCCGCGCCGGGTGGTGGAGGCGATAACCGAAGAATATTACAACGTGAACGCCAACGTTCACCGCGGAGTGCACTATCTCTCGCAGAAAGCGACCGACCTGCACGAAGAGGCGCGCGAGAAGGTGCGCCGGTTCATCAACGCCGGCTCGACAAGCGAAGTGATCTTCACGCGCGGCACCACCGAAAGTCTTAATCTCATAGTATCTTCTTTCTGTGACGAGTTCATGCAGGCTGGCGACGAAGTGATCGTCAGCGTAATGGAACACCACTCAAACATCGTGCCGTGGCAACTGCAAGCGGCACGTCGCGGCATATCCATACGCGTCATTCCGATGAACGACAGGGGCGAGCTGGACCTTGAAGAATACGGCAAGATGTTCACCGAAAGGACAAAAATCGTGAGCGTGGCGCACGTAAGCAACGTTCTCGGAACGGTCAATCCGGTGAAAGAGATGATACGTACGGCTCACGAACACGGCGTGCCCGTGATGATTGACGGTGCCCAGAGCACTCCTCACTTCGCCGTCGACGTGCAGGATCTTGACTGCGACTTCTTTGCTTTCAGCGGTCACAAGATGTACGGTCCGACGGGTGTCGGCGTACTTTACGGCAAGGAAGACTGGCTTGACCGCCTGCCGCCATACCAGGGAGGTGGCGAGATGATAGAGAGCGTGAGCTTCGAGAAGACCGTATTTGAGCGTCTGCCGTTCAAGTTTGAGGCGGGAACGCCCGATTATGTTGCCACCCACGGGCTTGCAACGGCTATCGACTATCTCACCACATTAGGCATGGACAACATCCAAAGGCACGAACAAGAACTGACAAGATACGCCATGCAGCGTCTTAAAAACATCGACGGCATCCGCATCTTCGGGCAGTCGGAGCATAAAGACGCCGTCATCTCATTTCTTGTCGGCGACATCCACCACCTCGATATGGGCACCCTCTTGGACCGTCTCGGCATAGCCGTCCGCACCGGTCACCACTGCGCTGAGCCTCTTATGCACCGCCTCGGCATTCAAGGCACCGTCCGCGCCTCTTTCGCCTTATACAACACAAAGGAGGAAATCGACGCTCTTGCCGAAGGAATAGAGAGGGTAAGCAAGATGTTTTAAAGAAGAAGCCCCTCCCCAAAACAGCCTCACTCTCCCCTCCTCTCTTACCTCATCGCTTTCATCATTTTGTCAATACATTTACGTTTCTGTCCTATGTCGGGATGAACGTAGAGATTGAGGGTTGTGCTGATGTTCGAGTGTCCGAGGATGGAGCTGACGGTCTTATAGTCGCAGTTGCTCTCGATACAACGTGTGGCGAAGGTGTGGCGCAGACCGTGAAAGTTGATGCAGGGCATGCCCAGACGTTCCATGATTTTCTGATAATAACGGCGATAGATGCGTGGCTCCAAGGGCTTTGCAGCGTTTGTAAGCACATATCCGTCACGCGTTGCGATGGTCATTATCGGGCGGAGCATACGTGTCAGTTCGGTGCTGATGGGTATTTCGCGGCGTGAACAGATTGTCTTCGGCGAACTGATAATCACTTTTGTGTATCTGTGTTTGCCCTCGGTGACGTACACCCGCTCGATGGTGCGGTTTATATTTATCGTTTTCGAGCCAATGTTTATGTCGTCCCATTTGAGTGCGCAGATTTCTCCTATGCGCATTCCGGTGTTCAGGCAGATATAAAGTCCGAGGTTACGGAAGGAGAAATTGTTTTTCAGAAACGCCATAACGGTTTTTTGCTGGCTCATAGTGAGCACCTTTACTGTTGTCCGCTCTTCGCTTTTCGGCAGTTTCACGTCCCATTCGCACCACTTCATGCAGCCCCTTTTGACGCCGTAATGAACTATCATTTTCAGTATTATCAGAATGTCTTTGACTGTTTTCGTGCTCAATCCTTGTCCCAAAAGATTGAAGACGAACGACTGAACATCGTTTTCTTTTAGTCCGTTCCGTGTGCCCAAGAGTGGCAGAATGTGTTTTTCGGCGTTCGTTGTGTAGGTAGACAGCGTTGACTCTTTCACTAATCTTCTCTTCATCTCTTTCCATTCGGAATAGATTTCATTAATGCTTTTCTCTTTCATTTTTGTTACTTTTTTCTGTTATACGATAACAAAGTAACTGCATTTTTAAAAGAAAAACAGAAAAGAGGAAGAAAAATTAGGAATTTATCGTGTGCCTGATTTTCATAACGGAACGATAAATTCCAACTCCTGACTACTTATTTTATTCCTGAGTTTTTCCGCCTTCTCAGCAAGATATCTTTTGAATGTATCGTTACCTACCACCTCAATGTCTTCAAACAGTCCGAGGACAAAACGCCCTATTCCGGTGTAACTGCATACGTCCATTTCCAGACGGTAACGTCCGTCGCCATTCTCACGGATGAACTTCTCCGCCTGAGGATATTCCTCACGCATCAGGTTGTACGACAGCTCGCCGAGAATGAGCGTTACGGGCATGCGCTCTTCGCCGCTGAACATAAAGATGTCGGTATACATGTCGCGGTGTTTCTTCTCGTAAACCCATTGTGTGTCGAGCAGTTCCACGCTGCCGGCGCGACTCATCTTGAACGTTTTGTTCATCTGCGACAACGGCTCGTAGCAGCGCACCTCGTTATTGCCGTTCATAAGCAAGAACGGCTCGACGAGGCGGTCTTTCGTCGTCCTGCTGTGCGGCGAGATGTAACCGCACAACATTACCTGACGTTTGAATTTTATAGCCTCGTAAATCACGCTGATGTTCTGTACGGTCTGCTCGCGGAGCTCGTCGTTGGTCAGTATGTCAAAGTCGTAAAAGCGTTCAAGCTTTTTCTTCAAGTTGGTCACCAAGGCGTTGTTTTTACCCGTCTTATCAAGCAGCCGCCGTATCAGCACCGCCTCTTCTTCGGTCAGCGAGATGCGGTCGGTTATGCGTCCGAAGAAGGGCGACGTGCGGTCGATGCAATAGAAGTCGCCGTGCTTATAGATTTTAAATCCGCTGTCACGGAAGAACTCGACGTAATAATAAAAGTTGCGGCGCGACATTCTGAGCTTGTCGCACAGTTGTTTTATCGTATAGCTGCGGTTCTCCGTCAGCAGTTCGAGCAGATACAGCTCCTTTTCAAGTTTGTCGTGACGCATGGCTTTAAAGTGAAGAGTGAAGAATGAAGAGTAAAGAATTAAGAATTAAGAGTGAAGAATTAAGAATTAAGAGTGAAGAGTGAAGAGTGAAGAATTAAAGTTACCTCTTTGTGTATGGAGTTAAGAAGTGCAACTTTAATTCTTAATTCTTATTTCTTAATTTCTTCATCGGTCCGAACGTCATGCGGTGTTCCGGTGTCACTCCAAACTGTTCTATTGCCTTGCGGTGTTTTACCGTCGGGTATCCCTTGTTGCTTTTCCAGTCATATTGCGGATACTGCTCGGCAAGTCGGTCCATGTAGTCATCGCGGTAAGTCTTGGCGAGAATGCTTGCCGCGGCAATCGAGAGGAATTTACCGTCGCCCTTTACTATCGTTTCGTAAGGTATGAATTTGTAAGGTTTAAAGCGGTTGCCGTCAACGATTATGGCCTGCGGGCGTACCGTCAGGGCGTCGAGGGCACGGTGCATCGCCAGAATGCTGGCGTTCAGAATATTTATACAGTCTATCTCTTCTGCTGTCACCACACCGACAGCCCACGCCACGGCGTCGCGTTCTATCTCCTCGCGCAACGTGTAACGCTGCGCCGCCGTCAACTTTTTCGAGTCGTTCAGCCGCTCGTTCCGATAGTCTTCGGGCAGTATCACCGCCGCGGCATACACGCTGCCGGCAAGACATCCGCGTCCCGCCTCGTCGCAGCCTGCCTCTATCAGACCTTTATTATAATGACTTTTTAAATCCATAATTTGTAAAAGCTAAAACCATCATCCGGAAAGCCGGCTCTTGGTTACCCCTCTCTTGTTAAGGGGCAGAGCGTTGGTTTATGAGTCAGGAGTGGACGATGTAAGGTTATTTCGAGTTTGTGACGTTCTTATTTATCTCTTTTTAACTAAAAACGCCATGGTATTGAACTTATTGTGCACAAAAGACCTTTTATTTTGCAGGTGTAAACAAGACAAAAGGAATATGGAAAAGCAAATGATACTTACGGCTAATGCCGGATCTTACAGAAAGATGTCAGAGATTTACAGAAGTGTGGTTAACAAGATGGATACGCCGCTGCGACTGCTCACCGCATACTATTCGTCGGTGCTCGGACATGAGATTGACCGTCGCCGGACGCTCCGTCTGCTCGAAGTTCAGCTCGCCTTCTTCGTCTTTATCCTGCCCGCCGACTACTCGTTGTTGCTGCGCGCCATCGCCTTCATCTGGTTTCTCGTGGCGGTAAAGAAGATAAAATAACGTCAGTTATTCTATAAATCCCTCTTTACGCAACTCTTCGGCGGTGAATACCAGCTCTCTGTACCAGTCTTCGCCGAAGCGTCTTGTCAGCGGTTCTTTAAGGAATTTATATATTGGCAGGTCGAGCTCACGCCCCTTTTTTACTGCGTCGGCACACACATTCCAACGGTGGTAGTTCAGTCCTACGGTGCCGTTGGAGAACCGTGTCTCGCGTATCGGGTACAGAGCGCAACTTATCGGTTTGCAGAACGCCGCCCTACCCTCTCGGTATGCGCGCTCCAAGGCGCAGAGACAACAGCCGCCTTCGTGGCATGTGAACACGCAGTCTTTATTCCCAACGATGCTCGTCACGAGGTCGCCGTCGCGGTCGTTGTAGACCACACCCTGCTTGTCGATCACCGCCTGTGCCTGTGCCGACAGCTCGTTCCACACCGTGTCGAGGGTGTTCTCTATCTCGGCAGCCTCGTCGAGCGTCACGGGAGCGCCGTCGTCGCCTTCCACGCAGCATATTCCCTTGCACTTGTCAAGGTCGCAACAAAATCTTTCTGTAAAGATATCGGGCGACACAAGCACGTCGCCCACCTGAATAATAGGAAGATGTTTCATAAAAAAAGACCATAAAACAACCACCAGCCCCCACCCAACCTCCCCGAGGGGAGGAGTTGAAGTTAGCTTTGTTATTGATTAATGGTTATTAATTAATTATTTATTTATTTTATCCCTTAGTGTTTTCCTTCATCCTTTATCACCCTCACCCAAACTCTTTTCCTCCCCTCGGGGAGGTTAGGAGGGGGCTTGGGGCTTGGGGGTTCGGGGTTCTTTTACCACTCCACTCCTTTCATTCCATACCTTTCGAGGTATTGGTTGGTGAGACTGAAATGATGATTGCCGAAGAAACCGCGGTAGGCGGACAGAGGAGAGGGATGCGCCGAGCGCAGGACGAGGTGGCGCGAGGTGTCTATCAGCTGAGCCTTGCTTTGTGCATAGCTGCCCCAAAGGATGAAGACGAGGTGCTCGCGTTCAGCCGACAGCGTCTTTATCACGGCGTCGGTAAACTCTTCCCAGCCCTTTTTCTGATGACTGCCGGCGGCATGTGCTCGTACTGTCAGCGTGGCGTTGAGCAGCAGCACACCTTGTTCCGCCCATCGGCGGAGGCTCCCGTCGGCAGGCACGGGTTTTCCCGTGTCGCTCTCTATCTCTTTGAATATGTTGACAAGCGAAGGCGGGAAGGCTACGCCGGGCGCCACCGAGAAGCACAGTCCCTCGGCTTGTCCCGGCTCGTGGTACGGGTCTTGTCCGATAATGACCACTTTCACTTTGTCAAACGGACAGAGGTTGAAGGCGTTGAATATCAGTCGTCCCGGCGGATAACACGTGCCGCTGCGGTATTCGTCATGCACGAAAGAGATGAGTTTGGCAAAGTAAGGCTTGTCAAACTCTCCGCCCAGCTGCTCTTTCCACGAGCTTTCTATCTTTACGTCCATAGCATAAAAGTATTATTAAAACAATCGCGTCGGTCTCCGTTCACCCGAATGACTGCAAAAGTACTAAAAACCTCACTTTCTGACAAATCTATTTGGTAATAAGAAAAGACTTGTATATTTTTGCATAAGATAAACGGCACCTCGGCAATTAGAAACAAGTTTCATTGCGCTCGGTTTGTTTTATCTTTGCATAAGAAGAAAGGAGACATTAATATGGACAAATCAATAGCATTACAACAGTCTGTCATGCAAGATGTTGTATCTCTTATGGGCGACAACGAGGCAATGAAAAAGCTGCAAAAGTATCTGCGCAAGCTCATAAGTGAGAACAAAAAGGAGATGAGCAAAAGCGAAAAAGCCGAGGTCTTGGATGACATCAGACAAGGACTTATTGAGGTAAGGGACGCCCGAAAGACAGGCGTAAAGTTACAACAGGCAAAAGACTTTCTGTATGAAATACGAGGTTGAAGTAGCCAACAGTTTCAAAAAGAACTTCAAGAAGCTGCTGAAAAGGTATCACAATATATGCGATGACCTTGAAACACTTATCGCAAATCTTGAAATTGACCCTTACATCGGTGCCGACTTAGGCAACGGCATACGCAAGATACGCATGGCGATAAGCGACAAAGGGAAAGGCAAAAGCCACGGCGCACGCGTCATAACCTTTACGGTTGAGATGAATTAAGACCACGGCACGGTCACATTGCTTTCCATTTATGACAAGAAAGACAGGGAAAGCATAACGCAAAAAGAAATAGACAAGCTGCTCAAAGAGCTTTAACAAAGAAATTATTTAATTAAGAATTAAGAATTAAGAATTAAGAGTTAAGAATTAAGAGTTAAGAATTAAGAGTTAAGAATTAAGAAAATATGCAACGTTGGTATTTTTCTTAACTCTTAATTCTTAATTCTTAATTAATCTAACTCTTACTTATTGTCTTCAATCAAGTTCTCTCCCGTCATGTCGGCGGGCTGTTCCAAGCCCATGATATGGAGGATTGAGGGCGCCACGTCGGCAAGACGACCGTTCTTGACGGTTGCCGAGTTGTTGTCTGTGACGTAGATGAAGGGCACGGGGTTCAGCGAGTGTGCCGTGTTGGGCGTGCCGTCGGCGTTGATGGCGTTGTCGGCGTTGCCGTGGTCGGCAATGATTATAGCCTCGTAGTCGTTAGCCTTTGCAGCCTCTATCACCTCTTTCACGCAGTTGTCTACGGCGTGGACAGCCTTTGCGATGGCGTTATACACGCCGGTGTGTCCCACCATGTCGCCGTTGGCGAAATTTACTACGATGAAGTCGTACTCCTGAGTGTTGATCGCGCCTACCAGCTTGTCTTTAACCTCATAAGCGCTCATCTCCGGTTTCAGGTCGTAGGTTGCGACTTTGGGCGACGGCACGAGTATTCTATCCTCGCCGTCGAACGGTGTCTCACGTCCGCCGTTGAAGAAGAATGTCACGTGGGCGTACTTTTCCGTCTCGGCGGTGTGCAGCTGTTTCTTGCCCATGCGGCTGAGATATTCGCCCAAGGTGTCTTCCACGTTCTCTTTCGGGAAGAGGATATGCACGCCTGTGAACGACGCGTCGTAAGGCGTCATGCAGTAATATTGCAGACCTTTCACCGTGTGCATGCCTTCGTCGGTCATATCCTGCTGTGTGAGCACCTGAGTAAGCTCCTTTGCGCGGTCGTTGCGGAAGTTGAAGAATATCACCACGTCGCCCTCTTCGATGCGTCCGTTGACGGTCGAGTTGACGATAGGTTTGATAAATTCGTCGGTCACTCCCTCTGCATAACTTTCCTCCATCGCCTTTACCATGTCGTCGGCAGCCTTGCCTTTTCCCTCTACGATAAGGTCGTAAGCCTCTTTCACGCGGTTCCAGCGCTTGTCGCGGTCCATAGCGTAGAAGCGTCCCACGATGCTTGCTATGTGTGCGTCGTTGGCGGCACATACGTCGTTAATCTCCTTGATGAAGCCCGCTCCGCTCTTCGGGTCGGTGTCACGACCGTCCATGAAGCAGTGTACGTATGTATCATTCAGTCCGTATTCTTTTGATATCTCGATGAGTTTGAAGAGGTGGTCGAGCGAAGAGTGTACGCCGCCGTTGCTCGTCAGTCCCATGAGGTGCAACTTTTTACCGTTCTCTTTGGCGTAGGTATATGCGCTGACGATTTCCGGGTTTTGCATTATGGAGCCGTCTTTGCATGCTCGGTTGATTTTCACGAGGTCCTGATATACGATGCGTCCCGCTCCGATGTTGAGGTGTCCCACCTCCGAGTTGCCCATCTGTCCGTCGGGCAGACCGACGTCTTCGCCCGAAGCCTGCAACTGAGAGTGTGCGCTTACAGCGTTAAGATAATCCAGATAAGGTGTCGGCGTGTTGTAGATTACGTCGCCGTTGCCATGCTTTCCGATACCCCAGCCGTCGAGTATCATCAGTAATGCTTTCTTTGCCATGATGTATTTAAATTATGTTTGCGGGCTGTCCTTGGTGCCGAGGCATGCTACCGTCGGCAGTTTTCGACCGCCCATTTAATGTTTGATTTTACAAAAACAAACGTGCCTTTGTTGCGAGCGCAAAGTTACAAAGATTTACAAAAAGAGCAAAGCATTTAAATTAAGAACTTTATTAAATTATATTGCTGTCCGATAAAAGTTTGTTATGTCGCAACTTTTATTAGAAAATAAAGAGTAGCACCACTTCGGGTGCGTTTAGTGTAAAGCTCAGACTCCGGGCGTGTCGTCACGATGTTCCTCCACACCCGGTTAAATATAGTTCAGCCCTCCGGGCTGTGAGTAACACCGACACTAAAATAATCGAGTATATTTGTGGCAGAAATCCGTGTAAATCCACAGAAATAATCCTCATAATGAGCCTCAATGATTTTTACAAGGAATTGGGGATAATTAAGAAAAACGTTGAATTTCATTCTACCTTTCTCCGCCATGGCATAGTGAGCAAGCTCCTTCTGCTCATGGCTTAATCGAAACGTTCGCTTTCGCGCACCTTTTCTCGCCACGGCATAGCTCAAACAAGTTTGGCTCTGCCCGTATGGCTTAACGAAAACGTTCGCTTTCGCGCACCTTTTCTCGCCACGGCATAGCTCAAACAAGTTTGG
>CAJMQT010000030.1 GCA_905215655.1 uncultured bacterium
GCCATCTCACCTGATGGTGCATGACCACCTCATAGAGAAAGGTTCGCCTTACCGTGCGTCGCTCCATACACACCCGATAGAGCTTGTTGCAATGACGCATATCCGCAAGTTCCTCGGTAAAGACGTGCTCACTAAGCTGTTGTGGAGCATGATTCCGGAGACAAAGGCATTCTGTCCGCGCGGTCTCGGAATAATTCCTTACGAGTTGCCGAGCAGCGTTAAGCTGGCGGAAGAGACCGTAAGACAGCTTGACGACTACGATGTGGCAATGTGGGAGAAGCACGGCGTGTTCGCAATCGATAACGACATAATGCAGGCTTTCGACCAAGTTGACGTGCTGAACAAGAGTGCTCTGATTTACATCGCTGCAAAAAACATGGGTGAAGAGCCCGAAGGCATGAGCGATGAACAGATGGCTGAAATGACAAAAGCATTTAACCTGCCGAAATAAACATAAAAGATATACACACAAAAACGAAACAGACATCTTATCATTCTCAGATAATATTAGTTTAAGAGTCTATTAAGACAAGAAAGTCCGACGTTGTGAAACGTCGGACTTTTTCGTATATTGATATTTCATCAGTAAGTGATTGTTGGACAACCGGAAACTTTGGCTCGGTAGAAAATTATCCCCACTAATTTTCTATTGAGCTCTTTTGTTCTTTTATGGAATAAAAAAAGAGAGCGGTCAAACGACCGCTCTCAACCAACACAAAAACTAAACTAGACTTAATTAGACTATTTCAAGATTTTCACAAACCCCGAAAAGTCTTTGCAAATTTAATAAATAAACTTCATTCTTACCACCTTTTACCGGGTTAATATACGTTAATTAAATGCCAATTAAGAAGGTAATGAAGTATGTTAACAAGTTTTATACAGTTTTGCTTTATGCAGATTGCATTTTTGTGCGCAAACTCTTATGTCATTGCTTCAAGCAGAAAGCGTCTTGCTAAGTGATTTCTTACGCATTGATTTTATAAGGATGATGTCTTGGCAAGCAGGAAATAATCCAATATAGTCATCGCCGCCATTGCCTCAACGATGGGTACCGCGCGTGGCAGGACGCACGGATCGTGGCGCCCACGGGCTTTAAGCTTGGTCGGGTTGCCGTCTTTGTCAACCGTGTCTTGTTCTTGCAGAAGTGTCGCTACGGGCTTGAAAGCTATGCGGAAATAAATGTCCTCGCCGTTGCTGATGCCTCCTTGTATGCCGCCGCTGTGGTTGGTGGTTGTCGATATGCGCCCGTTTTTGTTTATGAATACGTCGTTCACTTGGCTTCCTCGTTTGTCGGTGAAGTCGAAACCATCGCCGAATTCAATACCTTTGACGGCGTTTATGCCGAGCATGGCACCTCCGAGGGCGGCGTGAAGTTTGTCGAATTCCGGTTCGCCCAAGCCTGTCGGACATCCTTTGATGACGCATGTTATCGTTCCTCCGACGGTGTCGCCGGCTGCTTTTACCTCTGATATGAGGCGTATCATGTCTTCCGCCAATGCCGGGTCGGGACATCTTACGATGTTTTCTTCGGTCTTCGACAGGTCGTAACGCCTGTAATCTTTATCCAAAACGATGTTCCCCACCTGTGAGGTGTATGCCGTTACGGATATGCCGAGCTGCCTTAGAGCCAGTTTCGCCACGGCTCCGCCGACACACCGGCTTATCGTAATGCGTGCCGACGAGCGTCCGCCGCCGCGGTGATCACGTATTCCGTATTTGTTGAAATAGGTGAAGTCGGCGTGCGAAGGGCGGAATACATCACACATGTTGTCGTAGTCGCCCGAGCGTTGGTTTGAGTTTCTTACGATAAAACCTATCGGACAACCTGTCGATTTGCCTTCAAACACGCCGCTGAGTATCTCCACCCGGTCGGCTTCATTGCGGTCGGTGGTGATGCGGCTCTGTCCCGGTCGGCGTCTGTCGAGCTCGCTTTGTATGAAGTCAGCGTCAATCCGTATTCCCGACGGACAGCCGTCTATTACTCCGCCTACTGCCTCTCCGTGGCTCTCTCCGAAGGTGGTAAGGCGAAAAAGGTTGCCGAAAGTATTTCTCATTATTGTTTCCTTTTAGGTGGTGAATGGGACAAATGTGACTAATATGACTGATGGGGCAGGGCGACCAATGTCTGTTTACGGTCGCGACAGCCTCTTTGTCCTTGTCAAAACGGGATCAGTCCTTGTGGTGGCAACAGCCTTCGCCGTGCTCGTGGTTGCCGTGGCAACATCCTTCGCCGTGTCCGTGGTTACCGTGGTGGCAGCCTTCGCCGTGCTCATGGTTACCGTGGTGGCAGCCTTCGCCGTGCTCATGGTCGCCGCAATGGCAGCCTTCGCCGTCGCCACCGTGACATCCGCAGCCGCAACCTTCGCCGCTCATGCGGTTTATCAGTCCTTGAATTTCGTCTTTCGATGCCTCTCTCGACTCTACCACATGACCTTTGAAGTTGAGTGTCTTGCCCGCAAGCGGGTGGTTAAGGTCAACCTTTACCTTGTCCGTTCCTACTTCAAGCACCTTTCCGTAAAATCTGTTTCCGTCTTCATTTTGCAGCGGAATGATTGCATCTTTGAAGATGTTTTCGTGGTCAAAGTGTCCGTTTATACTGAAAATCTCTTTGTCGAGGTCGAGCACATGCTCTTCTTCGTGGTTGCCGTAAGCCTCTTCCTTTGTCAGCGTGAAGTCGAACGCGCCGCTCTTTTCGAGTGTTACGATGTTCTCTTCAAACTTGTCGAGGGTCAGTCCGAAGCCACTTATAAACTGGAACGGCTCTTTATCGGTAGCCTCTTCTACGAGTTCACTCTTTCCGTTTTCCACCGTATAGAGCTTGTAGGCAACGGCGATGTATTTGTTTAAGTTGTTTTCCATTATTGTTTTATATAATTATTTTAGGTGCAAAGATAGCGAAAGTCGGGTAAAAAGCAAAATTAAAAGAACTTTTTTGGAATATTGAAATACCTCCAAACACACCCCTTTCACTCCTCAAAAACAACAGCAGGAAACCACGCTTCTTATCCCTTGAAAAACGGGCGAAAATCAACGGCTTTCCAAAAGACCACCTTTTACCTTGCAAAAGGCAGCCTTTTAGCGTGTAAAAGGTAGCCTTTTAGAGCCTAAAAGGCTACCTTTTGGAACGCCGTTCTTAATACTTTGATTATCAAATGGTTACAAACGCGGTTCGCAGAGGCGTTCCCTGCCGTGGAAAAGACGTAAAATTACGCGTTTTGTTAGAGAAATTTAAGTTCTCAAATGGGATATTTGAATTTAATCGAACACACCTTATTATATATAAAGAACCGTGCGAGGGTGATGTTTTTCGACGCCGAAAAACTGACAAAGCGGCAGATATGACAACGTATTTTACAGAAAGATGACAATGTGTCAGTACTTTATGACGCTATTTTTTAAAAGCCCCGAAAATGTTGACTTAGGTCAAAAAAGAGCGCTGTTAACGCAAACAGCCGTCAGTTTTTGTGCTTTTGAGCAAGAAGTGGTCGTATATTTGCACCGTCGAAAGACAAACAGAGATAACAAATTAAGGATAACGGACTGCGGCAATTCGTGATGAAAGAACCAAGGTCCAAGGTAAAAAGAAAATTTTAAGGATTATGAAAAGATTGTTTTTAACCGTTGTAGCCCTGCTCAGCATGACTATGACATTTGCAGAGAACGAGAAGTTGAACAGCGTTGAGAACGCAAGTGCTTACAACATGTCGGTAAATTACTACAAGCTTGCCGACTGTCTGGACCTCTCAGGCGACCAAGTAGAGCTGGTACAGGACATCCACACTTCGTTCTGCGCGGACATGATGAACGCAGCTTACGCAAATGCTGACGAGCGTGAGCTCATGGTGAAGAACGCCATCGCAAAAGATCTGAACTTCATGCGCCACGTTCTCAACAGCGAGCAGTATCGTAAGTACCTGACGCTCCTTAACCTTACGTTCAACAACCGTGGTTTGAAGAGATAATAAAACTCTGATTATAAGAGACAGCCCGTCAACGATTTGACGGGCTGTCTTTTTTGTTTTAAACTGTAACGACAGGCATGGTAAAGCGAAAACCCTCATTTTTAGGTATTGCAAAACCCTCGTTCCTGACGTAATTTTGCAGTCGTAAAGAGATTGATATGTGGAAACTTTTACACATCTTATTCGCTAAATAAAATTCATAATGTTTTTGTATAACCGCAAAGAGCCGGCTGTGAAGTCGGCTCTTTGTCATTAATGTATAAGACAAATGTGTGCGTCAGATAAAATGTTTGTCCGAAAATCAGCTTAATTCTTGCCGTTCCCGATAATTATTACTATCTTTGTATAAGATAAACCTTAATGCTTATGATTGAATATTTTGCTGAAAACATGTGGCAGATGTGGACCCTCGTAGCTGTATTATGCCTCATTCTCGAACTTACCAACGGCGATTTCTACGTCATGTGCTTTGCTATCGGAGCCATCTGCACGGCTGTCATATCAGTCTTCGGTCTCGGTTTTTACGGACAGCTGTTCGTCTTCGCCGTAGCTTCCGTGCTCTGCATATTCTTTGTCAGACCATTCGCCCTGAAATATCTGCACGGCAACCGCAAGGAAAGACTCAGCAACGCAGACGCCCTGATAGGGCGCATAGGGCGCGTCAGCGAGCCGATAGAGACAGGCGGATACGGACGCGTTGCTATTGACGGAGATGACTGGAAGGCGCAATCTGTTGACGGTGAGCCTGTAAAGGCAGGTCAGAACGTGCGCGTCGTGAGCCGTGAAAGCATTATATTGACGGTGGAAAAAGCCTGAAAAGAATAACCTTTAAATACAAATATTATGAGTATCGTTTTTTATGTATTTATCGCATTAATTATATGCGCACTGGTATTGGTCAAGAAAAGCCTTGTAATCATACCGCAGTCAGAAACCAAAATAATCGAGCGCCTCGGCAAATACTATGCCACATTGCGCCCCGGTATTAACATAATCATTCCTTTCATTGACCGTGCAAAGGACATTATAACGCTCCGCAGAGGTCGTTACGTTTACAGCGACTCTATCGATCTGCGCGAGCAAGTGTACGACTTTGACAAGCAGAACGTTATTACGAAAGACAATGTGCAGACCCAGATCAACGCACTTCTTTACTTCCAGATCGTTGATCCCTTCAAAGCCGTATATGAAATCAGCAACCTGCCCAACGCAATAGAAAAGCTGACGCAGACCACCCTGCGTAATATAATAGGTGAACTGGAACTTGACCAGACCCTCACATCGCGCGACACAATCAACACCAAGCTGCGCGCCGTGCTCGATGACGCCACCAACAAATGGGGTATCAAGGTCAACCGGGTTGAGCTGCAAGACATTACACCTCCCGAAAGCGTGCTCCAAGCAATGGAGAAACAGATGCAGGCAGAGCGTAACAAGCGTGCCACCATCCTGACAAGTGAGGGACAGAAGGCTGCCGCTATCCTCAAATCAGAGGGTGAGAAGACGGCTATCATCAACAAGGCGGAGGCAGACAAGCAGATGGCTATCCTCAATGCGGAGGGTGAGGCACAGGCACGCATCCGTAAGGCGGAGGCAGAGGCGATAGCAATAGAAAAGATAACCGAGGCTGTTGGAAAGAGCACCAACCCAGCGAACTACCTCCTCGCACAGAAATACATACAGATGCTTGAAGAGCTTGCGACGGGCGACAAGACCAAGACCGTTTACCTGCCATACGAAGCAACCAATCTTATGGGCAGCATAGGAGGAATTAAAGAACTGTTCAAGGCAGAGTGATTTTTGTAAAAAGTGCAGAAATTTAGAAGTACAGAAGTCGGGAGTACAGAAGTGCAGACAATGCCTTTATGGTTAAATTCAGGGTTCAAATGTCTGCATTTCTGCACTTCTGTACTTCTTAACTACTAAAAACGAAACAAATGTCTGTACTTCTGTACTCCTTCACTTCTGAACTCCTAAGATGAAAACAAATGTCTGTACTTCTGAACTCCTGCACTTCTGAACTTCTAAAATAATAATCATGTTGAATATATGTATCGTTGCCGGCGCGCGCCCCAACTTCATAAAAGTGGCACCTTTGGTGCGTGCCATCGCCAATGTCAAGGCTGACGGCAAGGCGGTGGACTATCGTTTGGTTTACGCCGGAGCTGAAAACGACCCGACGTTGGAGACGTCTTTGTTTGAAGATCTCGGTATCAAGGCGCCCGATTGTTACCTCGGCGTCGACTGTGTGAACCTGAACGAACTGACGGGACGCGTCATGTCAGAGTTTGAGAGATATCTCGATGTTACGCCGACCGACGTCGTCATTGTTGTCGACGACCTCGCTTCAACCATGGCTGTCGCCATTGTGACGAAGAAACACGGGCTGACGTTGGCACATCTCGTTGCCGGCACGCGCTCGTTTGATATCAAAATGCCGAAAGAAATCAACCGGCTTGTCATCGACGGACTGTCCGACCTTCTCTTCACGGCCGGCATGGGAAGTAACAGCGTGGCGTCTCGCGAGGGCGCGGAACTGTCTTCCGTTTACATGGTTGGCAACATCCTGATGGACACTTTGCGCTTCAATCGCTCGCGTTTGGTACGTCCCGAGGTGCTTGACCGGCTGTCGGTTAATGACGGAGAGTACCTCGTCTTCACGTTAAACAGAAAGGTTCTTATTGCAGATAAGCCTAATCTGGGAGAAATGTTGGATGCCATGTGTCGTGCGTCGGACGGCATAAAGATTATCGCTCCGCTGCGTGGCGAGGCGCGGAATACGGTCTGCGAACTTGCAAAAGATTATCCCGACCTCGTCATTATCGAACCTCTCGGCTATTTGGAGTTCGGTTATCTGACGGCGCACGCAAAGGGAATAATCACAGACTCGGGCAATGTTGCCGAAGAGGCGACCTTCAACGGCGTGCCATGTGTGACGCTTAACAGTTACACGGAGCACATCGAGACCGTCAAATGCGGCTCTAATGTGCTGGTGGGGGAGAACGCCGACAAACTTGCAGACGCGGTGACGGACATCATTAAAGGGCAATGGAAGAAGTGTTTGCTGCCCGACCGTTGGGACGGACGCACCGCAGAGCGGATTATCCGGATACTTCTTGAATTGAAAAAGTAATTTCTTTGAACGGTGATATCAATCTTATTATAATATCAAAGTAAACGAACTTATATACAATTTATAATGAAACGATTTAAGAAATTAGTCGCAATAGAACCTGTAAGCATGATCCCGACGGCGGAAAAGAAGCTGTATGACTTTGCCGAAGAGGTGATCCTGTATGATAATGTGCCTGCTGGTGAAGACGAAATAGTAAGCCGTATCGGCGACGCCGACGCCGTTTTGCTGAGTTATACGTCCACGATAACGAAAGAAATCATGGCACGCTGTCCTGCAATCCGTTACATCGGAATGTGCTGTTCGTTGTATTCGCCCGAGAGCGCAAACGTCGATATCCTTTATGCCGGCGAACACGGGATAACGGTTACCGGCATACGCGACTACGGCGACGAAGGAGTGGTGGAGTATGTGATAAGCGAACTGGCGCGCTGTCTTCACGGTTTCGGACAGGAACCGTGGTTTGGCGACGTCGTTGAGATTACCGGATTGAAGGTTGGCGTTGTTGGACTGGGCAAGTCGGGAGGCATGATTGCCGATGCGATGAAGTTTTTCGGCGCTGAGATTTCTTATTTTGCCCGCGGCAAAAAGCCCGCAGCCGAGGCGAAGGGATATCATTTCATGCCGTTGGCGGAGCTGTTGGAGCATAGCGACGTTGTGTTCTGCTGCCTTAACAAGAACACCGTCTTGCTGCATGAAGCCGAGTTTGAGAGCCTCGGAAAGCATAAAATCCTTTTCAATACCGGTCTTTCGCCGGCGTGGGATGAGGACGCTTTCGCCCTCTGGATAGACAAAGACAACCTCTGTTATTGTGATACTGTGGGCGCATTGGGCGGCAACCGTTTCTTAAACCACCCTCATGTGCATTGCATGAACGTGTCGACCGGTCGCACGCGTCAGGCTTTCGTGCGTCTGAGCGACAAGGTCCTTGCAAATATCGAGACTTATCTTAAAGGCGAATAAACTGTTGTTCATCAAGAATTTTACGGTTTTTAATTATTTGGGTCAGCCGTCTTTCATTAATATTTTACAATCTTTTTAAACATAAAGAAGGCGTCTTATATTTTGCTATAAGACGCCTTCTCTGTGTTTTTATATATCCTTTTCCTTAACAGAAGACAATCGGCGAGGCGATGTTACGCAACGTGTTGACCACCGACCAAGCCGCTATTTCGGCAGTAGCGCTGTAAACGTCGACCACGGCATGCACCTGTTCGTTGCGTATTTCCACGCGTTGCGTGTCTCCCTTGAAGCCCGGTGTCGATTGCATCGTCACCTTCATGGCTTTCGGTCCGACCGATGCGCGCGCTGCGGCAACGGTCACATTAACCTTTGTCGGGAACATCTTGATTGCATCGGCGGCTGTTCCGCTGAACACGGTACGCTGCTCCTGTTGCAGGGACTCATCGTAGACGGGCGTTCCTTTCAGGGCGTCGGGACCTTTCTCGTTGAAAAATTGCGCCGTCGCTCCGCCCATAAGCGCCGCCGTTTGCAGCACGTCGAAACCGCCGGTCGCGCCCGACGCGATGTAGACATGCGCGTTGTTCTCCTTTGCTATGCGGCTTGTCTCGGCGTAAAAGTCATCGTCGGCGAAGGCGCCGATCGACAAAGTTACTATCGATACGCCGTTGCCCAACGCCTTGAATGCCCATTCTTTCATTGCTGCGGGTGCCGCCGCCTCGACCATTATGTCGGGTTTCAGGGCTATAAGTTCGTCAAACGTTCCGGCAACGACACAGTCCTGTCCTTTCTCCCGTGCCTTGACGGCTATCGCTTCCGCCTTTTCTGCCGTGCGGGAGAATACGCCCGCCAGCTCATATTCAGGCAAAATGCCGTTAAAGACGGCGTCGGCAACGATTGTACCGAGCTTTCCGCATCCGGCTATAACCAGTTTTTTCATATTATCTTACTACGATTTTTCTTCCGTCAACGATGTAAATACCGTTTGGCAGACCGTCAATCGCTATGTCGGCGTTTACGTTTGAGCGTACTTTAAAGCCCGTAATGCTGTAAACATTGACCTTTCCGAACGTCGGGACTTTGGGCTGTTGAATACCCGAGGTTGACGTTTGTTTATACAGGGAAACCGGTGTCTGGCTGCTTGACGAATTGTAGCAAGCGAAACGCGGGCTGCTGTTGTTGTAATAAATCGCTCTGCTTGAATAAGCGTTGCTGGTGATCATAGCCGTGCCGCCGCTGATGTTTACCGACCACTTGGCGTTGTTCTTTGTGGCGTCGGTGCTGCTTTGCAGCTTGTTTCCGTCGGTTGTCAGAGCCAGATAACACTTCTCCGTTGCGTCGTAGAAGGTGTAAGCGCCCGCCGTTCCGCCGAGAGTCAGCACGTAAGGCTTGCCCGATTGGTTTACGTCAGTCGTTATCTTGTTGCCTGATATGCTTACGCTGACGTTGCTTCTTACGTCCGAGCTGCTTGCTGAAAGAGCCATGTTTTTCTCGTCGCAGACAATGATATAACCCGTGCCGGCGGTCAATTCGCTATTTAAAGTTACCTTTTCAAACACAATTTCGCCTTCCGACGGCTCCGGATCGGGGTCGGGATTTGGGTCGGGATCGGGGTCCGGGTCAGGATTGGGATCGACTATTCCGTCGCTGTCATAGTCGAAAGCAACGTCCGTTTTGTCGCCCCATACATACTGTTCCAGTCCGGGATAGTCGACATATGGGTTGCGGTTCTGTTGCTGTTTGTAAACCTCGTTGTTGCGGTCTATCTCCTTCTGGCTTACGGGGTCTTCCTTAGCCCAGCGCAACAGCATGTCAAGCTCCCATTTCACGATACCCGGATAAGTTCCGTTTCCAAACACGCCGCCGCTCCAGCCCGATATTCTGCTCTCATAGCAGGTCGCCATGTAGAAGTAGATACGTGCGAAGTCGCCTTTGTATTCGTCGTTCGGCTCGAACACGGTGCCCGAGTATCCGCTTGTCGTACACTTGCCGACCTTGCTGAAACCGTTGTGCGATTTATATGTTTCGCCGTTCGTTTCGCCAAACGGGAAGTTGCTGCGGCGGTTGTTGACGTAGCCGTCTGTGGGTACAACATGTACCAAGTCTGATTTCATCGGGCTTGCCTCTTTGAACCAACTTTGTGGCACGGAGTGTTCACGGTTGTATCCGTCGCCCTCTTTTTTGTATTGATGGTTCTCGGCGGGACCGCCAATCACGTAGCTGGTGTTGTCCGAATACATGTCCCACAACTTGCCGTCGGCACGCTTGTCGGTGGTGTGATAACATGACAGCAGTCCGTTGTAACCTATTTTTTTGTGGTTGCTGATAATTCCGGCGAGCGCCGTTTTCAGCGCGCTGCCTTTCTTTCCGTCCGCATTTTTATAGTAAGTTCCGCTGTTATTGGGACCCTGAGCCATGACGTTCAGCAGTCCGAACAGCAATAAGCAAACGGAGGTTGTTCTTCTAAATACGTTCATGATGTTATTGTTTTATAATAGTTTTACCGATGTGTAATATCCCGTTTTCGGGTAATAAATATTTACATTTCAAGTCAAATGAAAGCTCCTTTGTAACCGTTTGATACTCAATGCGTTGCAAAAGGCGGTCTTTTGGCTTGTAAAAGACCGCCTTTTAGGAGCTGAAAGCTTGCCTTTCAGAAGGTAAAAGACCGCCTTTTGGAAAACCGTAGGTTATCTATCGGTGATTTTCCTGCCTTTTTCCTGCCATTCGATGATACCTCCTTTGAGGTCGACAACCTTGTATCCGGCTTTTGAGAGCAGGTTGGCGGCGTCGGCGCTACGGCGTCCGCTGCGGCAATATACGGCAACCGTGCGGCTCTTGTCCAGCCTTTGCTCTGCCTGTTGCATGAAGTCAGCCTGCTTGAAGTCGATGTTTACTACGCCTTTTACGTCGATATGCCCCTCGCGGTATTCGTCGGCGGTGCGCACGTCGACCGTCTGCACGCCTTTGTCGGCTATACATTTCTCGAAGGTTTCCACGTCGACGGTCTTGAAGTTACTCTGCCCGAAGCAGCTGCTGAATAACGTTACAAGCCCCATAAGCGATATGATGAATTTAGACATTGTTGTGTTTTTAAAAGATAGAAAATTGGTTTGGGAAGACAAAGGTAATACTTTTATATTAAATAAGGTATAACCTTTGAATAAAAAATATGTTTTGCCGTATTGTGAAAGTGCCTTTGTTTTCATATATTTGCAAAAGATATAATTAATACAACACCTGAAATATGAACTTTCTTAAAGCATTGTTCGGGAGCAAGGAAGAAAGTCCCGAAGAAAAGAAAAAGGCGGAAGAGACGAAAAACTTCAACGTCTTGAAGTATGACGGAGTGCGTGCCATGCGCTCAAATCAGACCGAATATGCCATAAAATGTTTCACACACGCCTTGCAGATGCAAGACGATCTGGAGATAAACGACTATCTCTCACAGGCTTACATACGCCTTGGAGACATGACGTCGGCGTATGAACAACTGCAAAAGCTTGCCGACGCGCAGCCCGACAACCAACAGATATTCGTCCGTATGGCTCACGTGGCGTTCATGCAGGAAGACTATGCGGCGATGTCAGACGCCTGCGAGAAGGCGCTCGGCATAAAAGCCGACAGCCCGGAGGTGATGTATCTGAAAGCGAAGGCTCTTATCGGGCAGGACGAAACGGCAAAAGCCGTGGAGCAGTTGACGGCAGCTATAACGCTCAACGCCGACTACGGCGACGCTTACTTGCTGCGCGGAGAGACGCGACTTGCCGAAGGCGCTGTGCAGGAAGCCGACGATGACGCGGCATGGCTGCTCGAACGCGCGCCCGAGAACGAAGACGTGCTGATGCTGAAAGCACGCATCGAGCGCCTGAAAGGCAACGCCTCCGAGGCGATAGCATATTATGATAAGGTGACGGACGTAAATCCTTTTCATGTCAACGCTTACCGGGAGCGCGGCGAATTGAAGCTCGCCACCGGCGACGAGCACGGCGGACAAGCCGACATCAATCAGGCGCGCGAGCTGCAATCGGGGCAGGACGTCGACGTGACAGCCGACGGCATAGAGGCGAAAATCAAGCAGGCATACAAAAACATGGACCCTTATAACGTCTTCTCGATTTGAATAATTGTTACAAAAAACATGATTTTTCTTGAAAAATGTTTGTTTGTTTGGAAATAAAGTTATACTTTTGCAACCATTAACAACAAAATAACAAATTATGAACGATAAGCTATACGCATCTTACTTTTACTTTTATTTTTACTTTGCAAGGAATTGTGAAGCGGGAAGTTGCGTGTAGATTTCAACTTATGACAGAACAATCTTACTGAAAGATACAGTCAAGTCCCGCTCCATCAAAATGAGGCGGGACTTTCGGTTTTAATATAACAAGAAGACAAAGACGTATGAAAAGAATAGCGATACAGGGCTTGATAGGGTCGTTTCACGACATTGCGGCGCACCGTTTCTTCCGGGACGAGCAGCTGCAACTGATCTGTTGTGACACCTTCGAGCAGGTATTCGAAAACATAAAACGCGACCCCACCGTCATAGGAATGCTCGCAATCGAGAACACCATAGCCGGTTCGCTGCTACACAACTACGAACTGCTGCGCGACTCGGGAGCTACTATCGTCGGAGAGCATAAGCTGCGTATCCAGCATTGCATCTGTTGCCTGCCCGAAGACTCGTGGGAGACGGTCACCGAGGTACGCTCTCACCCCGTCGCGCTGATGCAATGCCGCGGCTTTCTTGCCAACCATCCCGAGATAAAGGCGGTCGAAGCGCCCGACACGGCAGGCTCGGCAAAGTTTATTTCAGAGACAAACAGTCGCAGTCTGGCGGCGATATGCAACTCGTCGGCAGCCGAACTCTACGGCATGAAGATACTTCAAGACTCGATAGAGGACAACAAGCACAACTTCACAAGGTTCCTCATAGTCTGCAATTCGAACAAAGCCGACTTCCTGCGACCCATCGAACACGTCAATAAAGCAAGCCTTGTCTTCTCCCTTCCGCACGAAGAGGGCTGTCTGTCGCAGGTACTCAGCATCCTCTCTTTCTATAAAATCAACCTTACAAAGATACAGTCTCTGCCTATAATCGGTCACGAGTGGGAGTATATGTTCTACGTCGATGTAACCTTCGACAACCTCACCCGATACCGCCAAAGCATTGATGCGATAATTCCACTTACAAAAGAACTTAAAGTATTAGGAGAATACCAAGATGACGGAAAACAACCGGATAATTGACATACAGCCTGCCGACAGGCTCTCTGCCGTGACCGAATATTATTTCAGCCGCAAGCTGAAAGAGGTGGCAAGGCTGAACGCCGAAGGCAAAGACATAATCAGTCTGGCGATAGGAAGCCCTGACATGCCGCCCTCGAAAGCGACAATCGACAAGCTTTGTGAGGTGGCGCGGCAGGACAACGCCCACGGATACCAGCCCACAATGGGCACGCCCGAGCTGAGACAGGCAATGGCTGACTTCTACAAACGCTGGTACGGAGTGAGCCTCGACCCGCAGACGGAGATACAACCGCTGATCGGTTCAAAGGAAGGAATACTGCATGTGACGCTCGCTTTCGTAAATCCCGGCGAGGAAGTGCTCGTCCCCAATCCCGGATATCCTACTTATACGTCGCTCAGCAAGATACTCGGAGCAAAGGTGGTGAACTATGATCTCTGCGAGAATGACGGTTGGCAGCCCGACTTCGAGGCGCTCGAGAAGATGGATCTGAGCCGCGTCAAACTGATGTGGACCAACTATCCGAACATGCCTACGGGTGCCGACGCACGCGAAGAGACCTACCGCCGACTCGTGGATTTTGCCCGCCGCCACGGCATAGTGGTCGTAAACGACAATCCGTATTCGTTCATCCTTAACGAGAAACACCTCTCGTTGCTGCAAATTCCGGGTGCAATGGACTGCTGCATCGAGTTCAACTCAATGAGCAAAAGCCACAACATGCCCGGCTGGCGCGTCGGAATGTGCGCCACAAACAGTCGTTTTATCCAATGGATCCTTAAAATCAAGAGTAACATCGACTCGGGGACGTTTCGCGGAATACAGCTCGCCGCAGCCGAGGCGTATCGAAACAGCGAGCAGTGGCACCGTAAGGCGAACATCGAAACCTATCGCCGGCGCCGCGAAACGGCAGAGAAAATCATGCGGACGTTGGGTTGCGAGTATGACGAAAAGCAGGTCGGAATGTTCCTTTGGGGGCGTATTCCGGAGCGTTATGCCAACGCCGAGGAGCTGACGGAGCGCGTATTGCACGAGGCGAGGGTGTTTATCACCCCGGGATTTATCTTCGGCAGCAACGGCGAACGCTACATACGCATCTCCCTTTGTGCGAAAGATGATAAGATAAAAGAGGCACTTGAAAGGATAAAAACGGTGTTTTCTCAGAATTAAGAGTTAAGAATTAAGAGTTAAGAAAATATGAACGGATGATCGGGAACGGAGGTTTCAAGTGTTCCAAAAAGGAATATTCGTCTCATAAATCCCGTTCGTCTTATCGTTAAATTTTACATTTTATATCATGGAACTTGAATTACAACCGCTCAATCTGCCGAGCGATAACGAACAACTGAAAGTGATTGCCGGTCCCTGTTCTGCCGAATCGGAAGAGCAGGTGATGTGTACCGCGAAACAATTAGCCGACAAAGGCTGTCACATCTTCCGCGCAGGAGTGTGGAAACCACGCACCAAACCGGGCGGATTTGAGGGCAATGGCGAGGCGGCTCTGCCTTGGATGCAGCGTGTGAAAGAAGAGACGGGCATGCTGGTGGCTATCGAGGTGGCGACGCCGGAGCACATTGAACTTGCCCTGAAATATGGTATCGACATTCTTTGGATAGGTGCCCGCACCACGGCAAACCCCTTCGCGATGCAGGCAATAGCCGATAGCTTGAAGGGAGTGGACATCCCCGTGCTGGTGAAAAACCCCGTAAATCCCGATCTCGAGCTGTGGATTGGAGCAATGGAGCGCCTCAATCAGGCTGGCATAAAGCGTCTTGCGGCAATCCACCGCGGCTTTTCGAGCTACGACAAGAAGATTTACCGCAACCTGCCGATGTGGCAGATACCCATCGAACTGCGCCGAAGAATACCCGAACTGCCAATCTTCTGCGACCCGAGTCATATCGGCGGACGTCGCGAACTGATAGCTCCGCTCTGTCAGCAGGCTATGGATCTGGGCTTCAACGGCTTGATTGTGGAAAGCCATTGTGACCCGGACAAGGCATGGAGCGACGCCAAACAGCAGGTTACGCCCGACGTCTTGGACTACATCCTCACTCTTCTCGTCATACGTGACGAGAGCGTAACGACCGAAGGAATTACCGCTTTGCGCAAGCAGATAGACGAACTTGACAACCAACTGATGGAACTTCTGTCGAAGAGAATGCGCGTCTGCCGCGAAATAGGACAGTATAAGAAGGAGCATAACATGACCGTTCTTCAAACATCCCGATACACGGAGATACTTGACAAGCGCGGAGCGCAAGGCTCACTCTGTGGCATGGACTCCGACTTTATCAAGAAAGTGTTTGAGGCTGTGCATGAAGAGTCTGTGCGTCAGCAGATTGAAATAGTGAACAAATAGTATTTTTAGGAGTGTAGAAGTGAAGGAATGAAGAAGTGCAGACAATAGTCTTGTTAAAGATTTATCAATTCCCTTGTTCTTTATAGTGCCATTGTCTGCACTTCTTCACTCCTTCACTTCCATACTCCGGATAATCATTAAATAAGGAAAAGCATGAAAATCCTTGTTTTGGGAGCCGGCAAGATGGGCAGCTTTTTTCTCGACTTGCTGAGTTTTGACCATGAGACGGCTGTTTACGAGAAGAACCCCGAGCGATTGAGATTTACTTACAACACGCTCAGGTTTACAACGATGGAAGAGGTTGAGGCGTTCAAACCGGAGCTGGTAATCAACGCCGTGACAGTAAAATACACCATTCCCGCATTTGAGGAGGTGATGCCTCACCTGCCGAAAGACTGCATAATAAGCGACATCTCGTCGGTAAAGACGGGCTTGCATGAGTTTTATGAAAATTCCGGACACCGCTATGTGTCCACTCACCCGATGTTCGGACCGACCTTTGCAAACCTCAACCAGCTCAGTCAGGAGAACGCGATAATCATCAACGAGGGTGATTACATGGGGCGAATTTTCTTCAAAGACATTTACGGCAAGCTCGGATTGAACATTTACGAGTATTCTTTCGAGGAGCACGACAAGACCGTTGCTTATTCGCTGAGCATTCCTTTCGTCAGCACTTTCGTCTTTGCCGCCGTCATGAAGCATCAGGACGCGCCGGGAACGACGTTCAAACGCCACATGAACATAGCCAAGGGCGTGCTCAACGAGGATGATTTCCTGTTGCAGGAGGTGCTATTCAATCCATACACATCCGGTCAGGTGGAGCAGATCCGTGAAGAGCTGAAAGAGCTGCTCGCCATCATAGAGAGCAAGGACGCCGAGGGAATGAAGACTTATCTGACCAAAATCAGAGATAACGTAAGGCGCGATATAGAGATAAAAGATCGCTGACGGAGCCACGGTCATGAGCTTTTCGATGTTTCTTGTGTCGTTTCTCACGTTGGTGGAGCTGAACTGTGAGAACCTGTTTGACTGTCGGCATGACAGCCTGAAAAACGATGTTGAGTTCACGCCCGACGGCAGTCGCCGCTGGACGGAGCGCAAGTATTGGAACAAACTGAACAATATCTCGAAAACGATAATCAGCTGTGGCGACGGCGAGGACGAGTGGCGGCTGCCCGACATTGTGGCACTTTGTGAGGTGGAGAACGACAGCGTGATGCGCGACCTTACCAAACGGTCGATGCTAAGGAAAGCGAATTATGAATACATCGTCACCTGCTCGCCCGACGTTCGCGGCATCGACGTCGCCCTGATGTACTCTCCCGGACGTTTCCTGCCGATAAATCATTATCCGCTGAGGGTGAGACCGCTGGACGGAATGCGCCCTACGAGAGACATCCTGTACGTCTCGGGATGTGTGCCGACGGGCGATACGCTGCATCTGTTTGTGGTTCATGCGCCGAGCAGATACGGCGGAGAGAAGGTCACGAGGGCGCATCGTGCGCAGGTGGCGGAGCGTCTTTGCACGGCGATAGACTCGCTGCGGAGTGTATGTCGGCAGCCGAATATAATCGTAACGGGCGACTTCAATGATTATGCCGACAGTCCGTCGCTGACCCGTCTGTGTGATAAAGGAATGAAAAACATATCGGCTTATGCCAAGGGCGGCAACGGAGCGGGAGGCACATATAAGTATAAGGGCGAATGGAAGAGTGTTGACCACATTCTTATCAGCGGCAGATTTGAAGACCGGTTGATGTCGTGTGTGGTTCATGACGCCGCCTTCCTGCTCGAACAGGATGAGCGTTATGGCGGCGTACAGCCGTATCGCACCTTCCGGGCGTGGAAGTATCGCAACGCTTACAGCGACCATCTGCCTCTGGTGGCGCGCTTTATCTTACGTTGACATTTGGTTCAACGTCAGTAAAAAGGTTTCTTAACCGCGTTTTTCTTACAATCCGTAATATTTCAAACGGTTTTACTTACGGTTTTCATAGGTGAATCCTCGTTTTCTAAAAGGCGGTCTTTTACCTTGCAAAAGACGGTCTTTTAGCATGTAAACGACGGTCTTTTGGAAGGCAAAAGACCGTCGTTTGAAATTGAAAGTATGACCTTTTGGATTTTTATTTAATTACAGTCGATTTCTTCAAGGCAACCCGTTTCCGAGTCGATTATGAAGCCACGGACTATTATTCCGCTCGGAATCAAAGGGTGTGTCTTAATCGTTTCCACCGTTTTTCTTACCGACTCCGGTGTGTCTTTGAACCCTTCCAGCCATGTGTTGAGGTCAATGCCGCACTTGCGGATTATGTTTAGCGTCTTGTCCGTGATACCGCGTGCAATCATCCGGTCGTGAAAATGAGTGTAACTCATGTGGCACGCGCCGCAATGAGAATGAGCTACAACCATTATCTCCTCAACGCCCAGCTCGTAGACCGCCACGATAAGGCTGCGCATTGCCGAGTCGAAAGCCGAAATTACAAGTCCGCCGGCGTTTTTGATTATCTTTGCGTCACCGTTTTTCAAGCCCAAAGCGGCGGGAAGCAGTTCTGTAAGTCGCGTGTCCATGCAGCTCAATACGGCGAGTTTCTTGTCCGGATATTTGTCGGTAATGTACTTTTCGTAACCTTTCGACGCTACAAATTCCTTGTTGTATTCAATTATTTTGTCTATCATAATCATTTGTTTTATTAATGAAGGTAAAGCATTTGCGTTGCTCAAATCACGCAATCCCCAACAGTTCTATCTCAAAAATGAGTGTTGAGCCGGCGGGGATACCGGGCTGTGAGAACTTGCCGTAGCCCATGTCGGCGGGGATATAAACCTCCCATTTGTCGCCGACCTTCATCTGTTGCATGGCGACAATCCAACCTTCAATGAGTTCACAGAGACGTATTGCGAGCGGAGCGCCTCCGCAACTGCTGTCAAACTGCTTGCCGTCTATTGTTCTGCCTGTGTAATGGGCGGTGACAATGCTGCGCGGGGAGGGGTGTTTCCCCTTTGCATTTCCTTCGGCAAGCACCTTATAATATATTCCTTTCGGCAGCGGCTTGACACCGTTCTCTTTTGATTTTGCCGCCAGCCAGTCTATGTTTGCCTGCGCGTATTCTCTTTTGTTCATGATTTTTAATTCTATAAATTGTGGCTGCCGTCAGTCGCCGGATGATTTTCGTCAACGAGAACGTTAACCCCCAATCGGTCATTAGATTTTCTATTGTTTGTGTCTTAATATTCGACGGATTGTTTTCCGTATCGTCGAAGGCATAGCGGG
>CAJMQT010000031.1 GCA_905215655.1 uncultured bacterium
CACAGACATTTGGAACTCTCGTAACGAAAGCCTATGAATAATGCAGGTTAATTGAGAATTGAAAAATTGAGAATAGGAGAATTGAGGGTCGGCAAAAGACTGTTATGACAGCCTTTGCTGACCCTCAATTATTTTTCCCAATCAACCCGACGAAGACTGACGGGACAGCCACGACCATGATTTCTCCTGTTTCGAAATATATTTTCCGGAGCTCTCATGTCAGGCAAAAAACACATCTTTTTCAACCGTCAATCTCAAAATCGCGCTTTGGGGAATTATGACTTTATTTTTCATAACCGATTGGAGTTTGCCCGAACCATGTTTCACCGTAACATTCTGTCTGCATGCACTTTACCGTGAAGGACGAAAAACACTATACATAAACGCACGAACTGCGGAGGCGTTATCTTTCACAGTATCTCGCTGTCAGACAAATAGTTACACGACTGTGAAGGTGTGAAACACGATTTTGGAAAAATATTTTTGGTAGTTAATAAGTTCAAGCAATGAACCTCTCTGCTTTTTAACCTGCATAATTCATAAGATATCGTAGCGAGAAGTTCAAATGATTGTGTATCAGTGAAAGCACAGCGATGACGATGAAGAATGTAGTAGCCCTACTTTCAAAGAGAAAGAGCGAGCACTTCGCTGAGATACAATCAGTTGGGCTTTGCAGTAGAAATCTTATGAATTATGCAGGTTAAAAGCATTCCATTATCCAAAAGACCGTGTTTTACATTGCAAAAGACCGTGTTTTACATTGCAAAAGGTTATCTTTTGGAAGGTAAAAGGTTATCTTTTGGAAAATAAAAGATGTAATTTTATCGCTGTCCGGCAAGAGTATGAAGCGTTACGTCCGCAGCAGTAGGGTTGCGTGACTTAATCTGACAGCTTGTTTGATTTCATCGAACTCACGTTAAGTTATATTCCGGAAAAATCACGCTCGTTACTTTTCCGATAACTTTTACGGCACAAACGGCGCATTTCTTGTTTTTTATTAGTAACTTTACACGCAATTTCCATATTTGGAAATTTATCCTCTGAAAAAATAAAAAAACAATATAAATGCACTTTAAATGGAACTACGAAACACCTACACCGGAACAAAAGAAGGCAGCTGAGGAACTTGCCGCCAAGTTAGGCATCAGTCCCATTATGGCAGGAATACTCTTGCGGCGCAACATCACGACCGAGTCGGCCGCCAAAAGATTTTTCCGCCCGCAGCTGAGCGACCTCATCAATCCTTTCCTAATGAAGGACATGGACGTCGCCGTAGACCGTCTCAACGATGCCATGGGACGCAAAGAACGTATCATGGTGTATGGTGACTACGACGTGGACGGCTGTACCGCCGTTGCGCTCGTGTACAAATTTTTGCAGCAATTCTATTCCAACATCGACTACTACATCCCCGACCGGTACGACGAGGGGTACGGAGTGAGCCACAAAGGAATAGACTACGCCCGCGAAACGGGTGTGAAACTTATTATAATACTTGATTGCGGAATAAAGGCTTTCGACGAAATAAGCTACGCCAAAAGCCTCGGCATAGACTTTATCATCTGCGATCATCACATGCCCGACGAGACAATGCCGCCCGCCGCGGCAATACTTAACCCCAAACGCCCGGACGACACATACCCCTTCAAGCATCTCTGCGGATGCGGAGTGGGCTTTAAATTCATGCAGGCGTTCGCAAAGAACAACGGCATTCCCTTCTCACGACTCATCCCCCTGCTCGACTTCTGCGCCGTAAGCATAGCCGCCGACATCGTGCCCGTGGTGGAAGAGAACCGCATCCTTGCATACTACGGACTGAAACAGCTGAACCAGAACCCGAACATCGGGCTCAAAGCCATCATCGACATCTGCGGACTGAGTGGACGGACGCTGAGCATGAGCGACATCGTCTTCAAGATAGGACCGCGCATCAACGCCTCGGGCAGAATGGAGAACGGCAGGAAGAGCGTTGACCTGCTGGTGGAAAAAGACTACGGCAGCGCGTTCAACGAGGCGAAACACATCAACGAATACAACGAGCAGCGCAAGGACATAGACAAACAGATGACCGAAGAGGCTAACCAGATAGTGGCGCGGATAGAGAGCCAGAAACGGCGTTCGAGCATTGTGCTCTACGACGAAAACTGGAAGAAAGGCGTCATAGGCATAGTCGCTTCAAGGCTGACCGAAATATATTTCCGCCCCACCATCGTCATGACCCGCGAAGACGACTTCGCCACCGGGTCGGCACGCAGCGTGATGGGCTTCGACGTTTATGCCGCGATAAAGAGCTGCCGCGACCTGCTGATCAACTTCGGCGGTCATACTTACGCCGCCGGACTGACAATGAAATGGAGCGACGTGCCGGAGTTCAGACGGCGTTTCCAGAAGTATGTCGACGAGCATATCCGTCCGGAACAGACCGAGGCGATACTCGACATCGACGCGGTAATCGACTTCAAGGACATCACACGCAAGCTGCACAGCGACCTGAAACGTTTCGGACCGTTCGGGCCGCAGAACCCGAAACCGATGTTCTGCACCACCGACGTCTACGACTTCGGCACAAGCAAGGTGGTAGGCAGGGAACAGGAGCACATCAAGCTCGAGCTGGTCGACTCGAAATCAAACAACGTGATGAACGGAATAGCCTTCGGACAGAGCGGCTCGGCGCGTTACATCAAGTCGAAACGGAGCTTCGACATAGCTTATACCATTGAAGACAACATCTTCAAACACAACGGAATACAGTTGCAGATAGAAGACATACGACCGACCGAAAGCGAAGAAGGGCTGGACTGATGAACACGCCTCGACAGGAAGATACATACAGAAAGATACTGCGCGAAAACTGGGGATATGACGACTTCCGCGGCATTCAGCGCGAGATTATCGAGAGCATAGGTGCCGGACGCGACACGCTCGGGCTTATGCCTACGGGCGGCGGCAAGTCCATAACGTTTCAGGTGCCGGCACTCGCCGTGCCCGGCGTGTGTCTCGTGATAACTCCGCTCATAGCCCTGATGAAAGATCAGGTGGCGAACCTGCGGCAGAAAGGCATTAAAGCGGCTGCCGTTCACGGCGCAATGACTCACAGCGAGGTGCTTACGACGCTCGAAAACGCAATATTCGGCGGAGTGAAAATCCTGTATGTATCGCCCGAAAGACTTTCTTCCGAACTTTTCCGGAAGAAGATAAGCCACACAAACATCAGCTTCATTACCGTTGACGAGGCGCATTGCATCAGTCAATGGGGCTACGACTTCCGTCCGTCTTACCTCAAAATATCCGACATCCGCAAGATAAAGCCGGACGCGCCGATACTGGCTCTCACGGCAACGGCAACGCCGAAGGTCATCGACGACATTCAGGACAAGTTGGGATTTACCGCAAAAAACGTTTTCAGAATGAGTTTCGAGCGCAAGAACCTTACGTACATCGTAAGACAGACAAACGACAAACTCGAAGAAATACAGCACATCCTCAACAACATCGAAGGCTCGGCGATAATTTATGTAAGGAGCCGGCAGCGCTCTAAGGAGACCGCCAAAATGCTCACAGACTGCGGAATAAGCGCCACATTCTATAACGCCGGACTGGAAGACGCTGTAAGGGACAGCCGGCAGAAAGAGTGGAGCGAGGGCAGGAAACGGGTGATGGTAGCAACGAACGCCTTCGGAATGGGCATCGACAAGCCCGACGTGAGAGCCGTCATCCACATCGACTGTCCCGACTCGATAGAGGCTTACTTTCAGGAAGCGGGACGCGCCGGGCGCGACGGCTGCCGGTCATACGCCATCCTGCTTTATAACAACAACGACCGGAGCAAGCTCGAACGCAGAATTGACGACACCTTTCCCGACAAAGAATACATCTGCAAGGTTTACGAGCACCTTGCTTACTTTTACCAAATAGGCGTTGGAAGCGGCAGAGGGTGCCGTTACGAGTTCAACATCGACAGATTTTGCCAGACGTTCAAGCACTTCCCGATAAAGGTAAACTCTGCCCTGCACATCCTGACGCGCGCCGGTTACATCTTTTACGAGGAGGAGTCGGACAACCGCGCACAGGTAAGGATGTTGCTCGGACGTAACGAGCTGGACCGACTTTACAACCTCTCTGAAAAAGAAAGCGCCGTGGTCACAGCATTGCTGAGGAACTACGGCGGGCTGTTTGTCGATTATTGCTACATCGACGAGAGTCTTATCGCCATGCAGGCAGGCATCGACAGACAGGAGAATTATGACATTCTGAAAGCTCTCAGCGAGCGAAGGATACTGCATTTCATTCCGCGGAAAAAGATACCTCACATCACTTACACGCAGCGGCGTGAAGAGACGGAGCAGTTATACTTCCCGAGAGAGGTTTACGACGACCGCCGGAGAGAGTACGTCGAACGGATACAGGCTGTGATAGATTACGCCACAAACGACAACATCTGCCGCAGTCGGCAGCTGCTGAGATACTTCGGCGAGACACGCTCGACCGACTGCATGCAATGTGACGTGTGCCGTTCGTATAACGACAAAGAGCCGTCGAAAGAAGAATTTTCCCACGCCTGCGCTCTTATTACCGACCTTCTGAAAGACCGAAAGCCTCATCATGCCACCGAGATAAAGACCATCCGTTTCGACAGAGACATCGTAGAGAACGCTCTCGAATATCTTATCAGCGAAGAAAAGATCTGGGTTAAGGATGGAAAACTGTTCTTGGATTAAGAAAGATGTATCAGAATTTACGTCATTGCCGGATTAGCCAACATGTAGGGACATGCCTTTGACATGTGTAAGCACATAACACATTGATAATAAGGTCAAAAATGCCGAAAGCATGTCCCTACAAAATATTGATTTATTCCGTTTTTGACACATGTTCTTAACACAATCTTCCGAAAATCATTCACATTAATATATAACAGAAAAAAGGCAAACACCGATTTCGATGTTTGCCTTTTTGTTATTCAAACGATAACGTTTAATCGTTATCTGCTTGCTTTGTCATTATTCAGCGGGTTCCAGTTTGATGAACATCACAGTCACATTTGTGCTTTGTTTTGTCAGCTCATGTGCACCTGCTTCAAGTGTAGAAGTTATCGTATGCGTTGATATATCGCCCATAACTTTTGTTCCATCAATCTTGATGTCGCAGTTAGAGTCAGTTGTTGAGCCGTAAATGGTAATCTTCATCTTCTGAGTTGTTGTAAATTTAATCGATGTTAAAGATTCCATTTTAACACCGGTTGTATAAGTTTTGCCATCAACGGTGCATTCTTTTTTGCTTGCATAGTTTCCTGTTACCGTGAATGCGCTGTTTGAAGGTGCGCCTTCGAAACTGCAAGTTACTGTGCCTTCAACGGGAGGATTTACGTCGCCGCCGCCGGGCTCTTCACCACCACCGGGTTCTTCGCCGCCACCGGGTTCTTCGCCGCCGCTGCCTGAGTTAACATCGCCGTAAACCTTAACCAATTTGGTTTTATAGTTAATCAAAGCCTGTTTCAATGCTGTGATTACGCCGTAGTTGGTATCCTCAGTCGTGTTATTGAAGACCCACTGGAAGTCACCGTGGTTCATACGACCTGCGCCATAGAAACCTGTAACGATTGCGGGAACTTCTTCTGTTGCGTCAGCAGTATAATCATACATCTTGCTGTTGTCTGTATCGAAGTTGTTGTAAGATGTTCCACCTGCAACTGTCTTGTATGAAGAAGGAACCTGCTCATCGCGAGAGTCAGCCTCGTAGCAGTCGAAGTCTGTTGCGCTCTGCTTGTGAGTAATCGGGGTATAGCTGCCTACGCTGCCTTTCTCGGTATAGATATTGCCGAAACTCTTTATCATACCGCCAGCCTCTCCTGAGAATGTGCCGCCGCCCTGTGCGTCACGACCCTGCATTGAGATAAGCATCGGGCTCTTGGTGCTACGGAAGTAGTTGTTCTCAACGAATACGCTTGCTCCCATTACAGAACCGACACCGTACTTAGCGCAACCGTCGTAATAGTTGTTGTAAACGTGAACTTGTTTAGAGCGAACACGCGGATGACGAGAGTCTGAGTGGTCGAACCAGTTGTGGTGGTATGACTCCAACTCCTGTCCTGACTCGCTCTTCATACCGCAAAGTGAGCACTTGCCGCTATCCCAGAAGTGGTTGTAAGAGAATACGTTGTTTGTTCCTCCATCCTTGGTGTCGAGAGAACCGTCACCCTTTGCTTGGTCAGCGTCACCGCCGGTACCACCATAGAAGAAGTCTACGTTGTGAATCCAAGTGTTGTTACATTCTTTCAACTGAATACCGTCATCGGCAAACAACATGACAGCCAAGTTACGGATTTCTACGTTGTCGGTCTTGTAGAGTGTAATACCGAATTCATACAAAGTTGCATCATCTCCGATACCCTCGAATGTTACGAATGTATTTGAGCCGGGACCCTTACTCTTCAATTGCAATGAACCTTTCTCACCCATAAGCTGAGCCTTATCCATTGTTACCTGTCCGATGAAACGGATTACGTAAGGACGTGTCTCGCCGTTCTTCTCAAATGCGGCGAGGATGTTACCCAAGCCCTTGTTTGACCTGCCTGAGTCGCGACCGTTTACGTCCCAAACGATAGTGCTTCCGTTGTCTTTTGTGATATAAAGCACAACAGCGTTGTCTTTCAGCGTACCGTCAGCCTTGTAAGCACCTACGCCCTTGCTGTTGTTCTTGAATGCAAATCCTGAGCGGTCGTAAGCCTTAACGGTTATGCCTGTTGCCTCTGATGCGGCATCCATCTCTATGCCTTCGGCGTTTACCGCAACCACTTTAAGAGCATAATCGCTCGCTGCTCTCAGACCGACAGCGTCAGCACGACCGTAGAAGCCGCCCTTGCCGTCGCTGTACTGACGAACCAGCGGAGCGTCGATCTTTGTATATTCAGAATATTGACCACCCTTTACATATACGTTGTAAGAAGATGCGCCGGTATAAAGTTCCCACTTCAAATAAGCAGACTCTTTCCAACCTTTTGCCTCGGTGATTTTAATCTTGCCGTTTGCTATCTCGCCTTCGCTGCCTGTTGACTGTGCCTTTGCGAAGCTGATGTTCTTTACGGTCTTTGTGAACACGTCTGACCATGTGCCGCTTATCGGATTGACTGTTACCGTTCCGGCAGCTTTGTCAATAGCCACAGCAACTTCGTCTGTATTGTAATATTTGATGTCAGAGTTTACAAGAGCGAGACGCATCTGGTTCTTGTAAGGATTGAGAGCGACAGAGTTGTAATCATCCGGAACAACGGGATCACCTCCACCGGTTTCCTCTTCGCCTACAACGATTTTAAACAAGTAAAGACCGCCTGTTGCAGTAAGGGTCACGTCGCCATCGGCTGTTACTGTACCGACATTGACCTGATCGGCATTCGATGTAGCATTAAAGGAACCGGACACCGGAGTAATGTTCGTAACGTTAAGACCCCTTGCTTCTGTCTTTGAACTGGTCTTACAGTTTACGGTTATCTTCGTTCCGGCGGTGAGGTTCTTGATTGTTATCATTACGCCGTTACCGTTCATTGTAACACTTCTTTTCTTGGCGTCGATACGAACGCGGTCAGCCACATCTGTTGTAAAGAACAAGCCCTTTGTGATACTAATGATTTGACCGTTAGCCTTCAACTCCTCATTGTTGAATGCAGCTGTACTTTTCCAACGGTTGTTTGCTGATTCGTAAGTCCAGTTAGCAGCGTCTGCCATCAAGTTTTCCTCGTCCACGTCCCAACCATCAGAATTGAAGAAATCCCAAGTCTGTGCGTTTGCTCCCAAGGCGATAAAGCATGCCATAAGGGAGAAAATGAGTTTAGAATAAATGTTCTTCATGATTACTTAGTTTTTTACAATCTTCTTTCCGTTAACGATATAAACACCCTTTTGCAACTTCTGAGCCTTGTTGCCTACGTACTGTCCGCTTACGTTGAAGACACGGTTGTCAGCGACTTTGTCGTCAGCGGTAATGCCTTCGATGCTGCTTGCATCATAAGTAAAAGCAATGTTAACCGATGCCATGTCGACATTCTGAGTGGAGCTACCGTCAAATGTCAAGGTTACATTGTCGCCACTAAAAGTCAGCGCAGTAACTGTGCCGCTTACAGGTACTCCATCTACGGTTACGGTTTGCTCCGTATCCGCAAACATTGTTCCTCCCCATAGCATAAGGGAAAAACAAAGTAATAATGTTCTTCTCATTGTTTTTTAAATAAAAATTTAATAATTGTTTGTAGATTAGCGCTGCAAATATAAAATTTTAATTCAAGTTCGACAATAATAGGAAGATTAAAATGTAACGTAAACGTTTACGGAACAAATGAATGAAGAGTGAAGAATTAAGAATTAAGAGTGAAGAATTAAGAATTAAATAAATTAAGAGTTAAGAGTTAAGAATTAAGAAAAATAGCATCAGACATATTTTCTTAATTCTTAACTCTTAATTCTTAATTTATTTATACTCTTCCCACGACTTTATGTCGATTTCGTCGAGCTTGACACGACAGAAAGCATTGATAAAGGCGCTTGCAAGACGGCTGTTGGTTATGAGCGGCACGTTAAGGTCTATTGCCGCACGACGAATTTTGTAACCGTTTGACAGCTCGCTGACGGTAAGGTCTTTCGGGATGTTCACCACCATGTCTATTTCGTGGTTGTGCAGCATGTCTATTGCCTGAGGATGCTTGTCGCTGTCCGAGGGCCAGTAAACCATCGTGTTCTCAATGCCGTTTTCTGTAAGATATTTCGACGTGCCGGAGGTCGCGAACAGACGATAGCCGTTGTTTGCAAGCTGACGCGCGGCGTCGAGCATCGTTGCCTTTTGCTTGGCACCTCCGGTTGAGAGCAGGATGTTCTTCTCGGGAATTTTATGTCCTACGGAGAGCATGCTTTTCAGCAACGCCGTGTTCGTGTCGTCGCCGAGACAACCCACCTCGCCGGTCGACGCCATGTCGACACCCAGCACGGGGTCTGCCTTCTGCAAGCGACTGAACGAGAACTGGCTTGCCTTTATTCCTACGTAATCGAGGTCGAAGAGGTTCTTCTCCGGTTTCTGAACGGGCAGTCCCAGCATAACCTTCGTCGCCAGCTCGATAAGATTGATTTTAAGAACCTTGCTGACGAAGGGGAACGAGCGTGAGGCGCGCAGGTTGCACTCGATCACCTTAATATCGTTCTCGCGTGCAAGGAACTGTATGTTGAACGGTCCGCTGATGTGCAACTCTTGTGCTATCATACGGCTTACGCGCTTAATGCGGCGTATCGTCTCGCAATACAACTTCTGCGGCGGGAACTGGATGGTGGCGTCGCCCGAGTGAACACCGGCAAACTCGATGTGCTCGCTTATGGCGTAAGCTATTATTTCACCGTTCTTGGCAACGGCATCCATCTCGACCTCCTTGGCGTGCTCTATAAACTGGCTTACCACGACGGGGTGGTCTTCCGAAACGTTTGCCGCAAGTTTGAGGAAGCGTTCCAGCTCGTCTTTATTGGAGCAGACATTCATCGCCGCACCTGACAGCACGTATGACGGACGGACGAGCACGGGGAAGCCCACGCGGTCGATGAACTTGTTGATGTCGTCCATCGAAGTCAGCGCGCTCCATTCCGGCTGGTCTATGCCGTTGCGACTGAGCATCGACGAGAACTTGGCACGGTCTTCGGCGTTGTCGATATCCTTTGCCGACGTTCCGAGTATCGGCACGTTCTGCGCGTCAAGACGCATTGCAAGGTTGTTTGGTATCTGTCCGCCAGTAGAGACAATCACGCCGTGCGGGCATTCAAGTTCGATGATATCCATAACTCGCTCAAAGGTAAGCTCGTCGAAGTAGAGACGGTCGCACATGTCATAATCGGTCGAAACGGTCTCGGGGTTATAGTTTATCATCACGCTGCGGTAGCCTTGGCGGCGTATGGTGTCGAGCGCCTGAACGCCGCACCAGTCGAACTCTACGGAGCTGCCGATGCGGTAAGCTCCCGAGCCGAGCACGATGATAGAACGTTTGTCGTGCTCGAAAGCGATATCGCTCTTCACGCCGGCGTATGTCACATACAGATAGTTGGTCTGTGCCGGATATTCGGCGGCGAGCGTGTCTATCTGCTTGACGACGGGCAGAATGCCGTAGCTCTTGCGCAGACGGCGAACGGCAAGTCCAGCCTTAGCCATGTTGCCGAGCTCGCGTTCCAATCCGACGGCACGCGCTATCTGGAAGTCGGTAAAGCCGTAGATCTTTGCCGTGCGGAGCAGTTCCTTGTCGAGCACGTTGACGCTCTTACACTTTTTCAGAGTCTCGTCAATGTCGATTATGTGCTGCAACTTGTAAAGGAACCATTTGTCTATCTTGGTAAGGTCGTGAATTTGGTCGATGGTATAGCCCTTGTGCATAGCCTTCGAGATGATGAAGATACGCTTGTCGGTCGGCTCGCGGAGTGCTTCGTCGATGTTATCGATTTCCAATTCTTTGTTCTCCACAAAGCCGTGCATGCCCTGCCCTATCATTCGCAGACCTTTCTGTATCGCCTCTTCAAAGTTGCGTCCTATCGCCATAACCTCGCCGACAGACTTCATCGAGGAACCTAACTCACGGTCAACGCCGCGGAACTTGCTGAGGTCCCAGCGTGGTATCTTACAAACCACGTAGTCAAGGGCTGGCTCGAAGAAGGCGCTTGTGGTCTTCGTCACCGAGTTTTTAAGTTCAAACAGACCGTAGCCCAAGCCCAACTTGGCGGCAACAAACGCCAAAGGATAGCCCGTCGCTTTTGACGCGAGTGCCGAACTTCGGCTCAGACGTGCGTTGACCTCGATGACACGATAGTCTTCGCTCTTCGGGTCGAAAGCATACTGAACATTACATTCGCCGACGATACCGACGTGACGGATTATCTTGATTGACAGCGCGCGGAGCTTGTGATACTCGCTGTTGGTAAGCGTCTGAGAGGGCGCGATGACGATACTTTCGCCGGTGTGGATACCGAGCGGGTCGAAGTTTTCCATGTTGCAGACCGTGATACAGTTGTCGTAACGGTCGCGAACCACCTCATACTCTATCTCTTTCCAGCCTTTAAGGCTCTTCTCCACGAGTACCTGCGGCGAGAAAGAGAAAGCCTTCTCGGCAAGTTTGTCAAGCTCTTCTTCATTATCACAGAAGCCGCTGCCGAGTCCGCCGAGGGCGTAAGCGGCACGTATGATGACGGGGTAGCCCAGTTCGGCAGCCGCCTTGCGTGCCTGTTCGATGTTCTCGCAAGCCTCGCTCTTTATCGTTTTTACGTCAATCTCGTTAAGACGGTCTACAAAAAGCTCGCGGTCTTCGGTGTCCATTATCGCCTGAACGGGCGTTCCGAGCACACGGACATTATACTTTTCGAGCACACCGCTCTTGAAAAGCTCCACGCCGCAGTTGAGCGCGGTCTGTCCGCCGAAAGACAGGAGGATACCGTCCGGACGTTCCTTCTTTATGACACGTTCCACAAAATACGGCTGCACCGGCAGGAAATAGATATGGTCGGCAACGCCTTCCGATGTCTGCACCGTGGCTATGTTCGGATTTATCAGTACGGTCTCGATACCTTCTTCACGCAAAGCCTTCAACGCCTGAGAACCGGAATAGTCAAACTCGCCTGCCTCTCCGATTTTCAATGCGCCCGAACCGAGCAGCAACACTTTCTTTATATCGTTGTATTTCATTTCTTATCTGATTTTAACCTTATTATAAATATTTCGCCGGACGTTATTTCAAAGCTTCAACAAACTTGTCAAACATAAACTCGGTATCCACCGGTCCGGAGCAAGCCTCGGGATGGAACTGGCTCGAGAACCAAGGATTGGTCTTGTGGCGTATGCCCTCGTTGCTGCCGTCGTTCATGTTTACGAAGAGCTCTTCCCACTCGTCGCCAAGCGTCGAGGCGTCAACGGCATATCCGTGGTTCTGGCTGGTGACGAAACATTTGTCCGTTCCGACCATGCGCACGGGCTGATTGTGCGAGCGGTGACCGTATTTCAGTTTGTAAATCGAGGCTCCTCCTGCCTTTGCAAGCAGCTGGTTACCCATACAGATACCGCAAATGGGCTTTGTAGAGAGGCTCATCTGCTTCCTTATTATATTAACGGCGTCCTCGCACATGTCCGGGTCACCGGGACCGTTGGCAAGGAACAGACCGTCAAAATCCATGTCCGTGTAATCATAATTCCACGGAACGCGTATAACTTCAATGCCTCGGTCAACAAGACACCTTATTATATTATTCTTAACGCCACAGTCAACGAGCACCACTTTCTTGCCCGCTCCCTCGTTGTAGCGGATTATCTCCTTGCAACTTACGCGGTCTACGAAATTCACGCCCTCATAGCTTGCCGTCGGGATATTGTCCGGCTCGTCGTCAAAGATTATCTTTCCGAGCATTACTCCGTGCTCGCGGAGCAGCTTTGTAAGCTCGCGCGTGTCAATGCCCGTTATTCCGGGCACATGCTCGCGTTTGAGCCAGTCGGCCAAGCTCTCTACCGCGTTCCAATGGCAATAACGCTCGCTGTAATCGGCAACGATTATCGCTGACGCGTATATTTTATCACTTTCCATGAATGTGGCGATACCGTTCGGCTCAACCGTGAACGGAGGAACTCCGTAATTGCCTACCAAAGGATATGTAAGCACCATCAACTGTCCGGCATACGACGGGTCTGTAAGACTTTCGGGATAGCCCATCATTGCCGTGTTGAACACTACCTCGCCGGCAACCGGTGCGTCATATCCGAATGACTTACCATGGAACTTTGTTCCATCCTCCAAAACTAATGTTACGTTTCTCATATTTGTAAGATAATCCAAATCTATGGCTGTTTATTTCTTTTGCTTTTGTTTGTTACTGTTTCAAAACCTGTTCTCAAATCGGCAGACCTTCTCCACATAACTGATAAACGCCTGATTGACAAGCTTTACACCGCCGGGAGTGGGATAATTTCCGGTGAAATACCAGTCTCCTTTATGATCGGGAATTGCCTCATGAAGCCCCTCGATGGATTGGAAGACAAGCTCCACGGGCGTTGTCATGCCTTCGGGGCGGAGCATTTCGATAATTTTGCGGTTAATCTCATCCACCGTAAACGGCTTGTAGATCTCACGGACGCAGTTCTTCATCTCGTCCACCGGCTTTTCAAGCTCCGCCTTGCAACGCTTGTAAGTGTCTTCGATAAGTCCGGACAAACCGCGCTCTTTCAACAATTCCATTGTGGCGCGGAACACACAGAAGTCATCAAGATTGGGCATGTCTATGCCGTAATAATCGGGATAACGTATCTGCGGCGAGCTGCTTACCACCACAATCTTTTTCGGATGCAGGCGGTCGAGGATCTTTAAGATACTCTCTTTCAGCGTTGTACCGCGCACAATGCTGTCGTCGATGATTACGAGGTTGTCGACATGGGGTGTCAACGACTCGTAAGTAACGTCGTAGACGTGGGACGCAAGGTCGTTGCGCGACGCCCCTTCTGTGATGAAGGTACGCAACTTGATATCTTTCCAAGCTATCTTTTCGCTGCGGACGTACTGATGCAGTATCTGCTCCAACTCTTCGTATGACGGCGTATGGTCAAGGTTTTGTATCGCCTTGATCTTCTGCTCGTTCAAATAACGCTTGAAGCCTCCGAGCATTCCGTAGTACGCCACTTCCGCCGTATTCGGAATGTACGAGAAGACCGTGTGCTCCGTATCATAATCAACCGCCTTCAAAATGCTCGGCACTAACTGTTCACCGAGTTTCTTACGCTCTGAATAAATGTCTCTGTCTGAGCCCCGACTGAAATAGATCCGCTCGAAAGAGCACTTGGAGTCACCCTTCCGTTCGATAATCCTTTCTATCGAGCTTTCACCGTTTTTCTTGACTATGAGGGCGCAGCCGGGTTCAAGTTCGTGTATGTCGTCACATTCGAGGTCGAACGTCGTCTGCAAGACGGGGCGCTCACTCGCAAGCACGATTATCTCGTCGTTCTTATACCAGAAGGCGGGACGTATGCCCCACGGGTCGCGCATTGAGAACATCTCGCCGCTGCCTGTAATTCCGCACATTACATATCCGCCGTCAAAGCCGGTCATTGTAGACTTCAAGACGTTCGCAATCTTGACGTTGTCCTCAATGTATGCGGTCACGTCCCTGTCTTTCAGACCGAGCTTCATGCCTTCCACGAAGTTGCGTTCCACCTCGCGGTCAAGCCTGTGTCCCATCAGTTCGAGGGTTATGTAGCTATCGCTGTAAATGCGCGGATACTGCCCTTGGGTAACAAGCTTATCGAATATTTCGTCGATATTGGTCATATTGAAGTTGCCGCAGAGGCAGAGGTTCTTTGCACGCCAATTATTCCGGCGCAGGAAAGGATGAACGTATGACAGTCCGCTCTTTCCCGTTGTGGAGTAGCGAAGGTGCCCCATATACAGTTCACCGGCAAACGGGAGGTTACGCTTTGCGAAGTCGACATCGGCAAGCTGCTCGGGCGTGAAGTCCTTAAACTTCTTCTGTACGTTGCCGAAAATCTCGGTGATGGCGTTCGCCCCTTCGGCTCTCTCCCTGAACATATATTCCGAACCGGGCACGGCGTCAAGATTGACGCAAGCCATACCGGCGCCCTCCTGACCACGGTTGTGCTGTTTCTCCATCATAAGATAGAGCTTGTTCAGCCCGAACATCCATGTTCCATATTTTCGGCGGTAGTATTCCAACGGTTTGAGCAGCCTCACCATGGCCACTCCGCACTCGTGTTTCAAGGGTTCCATATTGATCATAAATTAAAAGCTAATCAGAAATTAAAATTCTTGTTTCAAAGGATTTATTGTTTCATCATAGCTTTTCATCATTCTTTATTATTATTCTACTGTGACTGATTTTGCCAAATTTCTCGGTTGGTCAACGTTCTTGCCTTTACAAACGGCTATATGATAAGCCAGCATTTGCAAGGGGATTGTCGCCAGCAACGGTTCGAGACATTCCAGCGTGTCGGGCAGCTCGATGTATTCGTCGGCAATCCTGCTTATCACTTCGTCGCCCTTCGACACGAGGGCGATAACCTTACCTTTTCTTGCCTTGATTTCCTGAATATTGCTGAGCACCTTCTCATACATCGCGTTGCGGGTGGCTATTACGACGACGGGCATGTCCGAGTCGATAAGGGCTATCGGACCATGTTTCATTTCGGCGGCGGGATAGCCTTCGGCGTGTATGTAGCTAATCTCTTTCAATTTCAGAGCGCCTTCCAAGGCAACGGGATAATTATATCCACGTCCGAGATAAAGGAAGTTTCTCGCGTAGGTGAAGATGCGGCTCAAATCTGCTATGCGGTCGTTCAGCTCAAGCGTCTCTTTCATCTTCTGAGGGATAATGCTCAGCTCTTTGACCAGCCCGGTATATTCAGCGTCCGTTATTGTGCCGCGTTCTTTCGCCAGAGCGAGTGAAAGCATTACAAGAACGGTGACCTGACCGGTAAACGCTTTTGTTGACGCGACACCTATCTCAGGACCAACGTGGATGTAAGCTCCGGTATTTGTAGCGCGCGGAATGCTTGAACCGATGGCGTTGCATATTCCGAAGACAAAGGCGCCTGACTCGGCGGCGAGCTTCACGGCGGCAAGCGTGTCGGCTGTCTCGCCGCTTTGTGAAATCGCTATCACCACATCTTTATCCGAAACGACGGGGTTGCGGTATCTGAATTCGCTGGCATATTCCACCTCGACCGGTATGCGGCACAGACTTTCAATCATCTGTTTGCCTATCAGTCCGGCATGCCATGACGTGCCGCATGCAACGATTATTATCCGTTTTGCGGCGAGCAGCTGTTTCTTATAATCAATCACGGCGCTCAACGTTACGTGGTTGGCGTCAACGTTGATGCGTCCGCGCATGCAGTTGGTGATACATTCGGGCTGTTCAAAAATTTCTTTGATCATGAAATGCGGATAACCGCCCTTCTCTATCTGACCGAGATTGAGGTCGACGGTCTTTACTTCCTGAGGCAGTTTGCGGTTCAGCACATCCACGATTTCAAGATCCTCGCCGGGCTTCATCACGGCTATACTGCCGTCTTCGAGATATACCACCTTGTCGGTGTATTCCACTATAGGACTTGCGTCTGACGCCAAGAAGAGTTCGTCCTTGCCTATTCCCACTACCAACGGACTCTGTCGGCGTGCCACTATTATCCTGTCCGGCTCGCTCTTATCCAACAAAGCGATGGCGTAAGCGCCGATTACCTCGTGCAGTGCCAGCTGGACGGAGGTAAGCAGGTCGAGATTTTTCTTGTTCCTTATATATTCCACAAGCTGGACCAGTACCTCGGTATCGGTGTCCGAGCGGAATGTAACGCCTTTTGCTTGCAGATTTTTCTTCAAGTCGGCATAATTCTCTATTATGCCATTATGAATTATCGCAAGGTTCTTAGACGCCGAAAAATGCGGATGAGCATTGACGGAAGAAGGCTCTCCATGCGTTGCCCAGCGCGTGTGGGCTATACCCATACAACCCGTCACGTCCTTATCCTTGCAGAACGCATCGAGGTCGGCTACCTTACCTTTAATTTTATAAACGCTAAGTTTTTTGTCCTCATTCAGCAAGGCTACGCCGGCGCTGTCATAGCCCCGGTATTCAAGACGGCTCAGTCCCTTTATCAATATGGGGTAAGCGTCTCTTTTGCCTATATATCCAACAATGCCGCACATAATATTATTTCAAGACGGTGACCATCAATGAGGCGAGTGAGGTAACGATACCTATCACCGAGAACCATATAGTCGTACTCGTGCCTATGCCTGAGTTTCTTGCCTGCACCTTGTTCGGCTCGACATAAAGTATGTCGTTCTGCTGGAGATAATAATGAGGTGAGTTTACCAAGTTGGCGTCGTTAAGGTTTATCCGATAAAACGTCTTCATGCCGTTATCGTCTTCGCGGATAAGGAGCACATTCTCGCGACGTCCGTAAATCGTAAGGTCGCCGGCTCTGGCAAGAGCTTCAAGTATATTGATCTTTTCCTGATCGACGTAAAATATTCCGGGCGATTTAACCTCTCCCGCAACGGACACCTTGAAACTTGCCATTCTCACGGTGACGACGGGGTTCTCGCCCTCAGCCATATACTTGGAGATTTTACTTTGTATAAAGTCTTCGCACTGGCGTTTTGTCATTCCCTTCACGTTCAGCTTGCCTACGACGGGGAAGTTGATATATCCGTCATTGTCAACGAGATATGTCTGCAAAGACATTCCGCTGCCGCCGAGCGTTCCCGTGGCGTTCAACGTATTCGACACCGACAGGTTGAACGGTGTCGCCGCCTTGGGGTTAGTCGTACTTACAGTAATTGTCAGGAGGTCTTTCGCCATGATCTTGGCGTCAAACAGACCGTTTGGAATTGACTGTTTAAGAGAGTCCGCATTTTGGAAATATGCGATGTTCTTACTGCTGCCGCAACTGCCTAATGCGACGCTTATTAAGACAAAAAAAGTGAAATAAAGAATTCTTTTCATTTTCGTGATATATCAAAAACTGTGCAAAAATACTTCTATTTTTTGAGATTGACAAATATTTCATATAAAAACAAGGAAACGAAAGGACAAGCCCATGCAATCCATATCCAAACCATCCGGCATCAAGAAGTTTTATCTGCCGGTTTTTCTTCGCCGTAAAAACAGTTCACATCAGGTGACAAAACAGTTTTAAGATCATCAAAAGTTTTGATGTTCAGCTTGTCAAGAAGTTGCTTCAAGTTGTTTCCCGCCTCGTTTCCTTTATGTGCCAAAGGCTCGTCGAGCACGAGATGCGCATTCAATTTCCCATCATAGATGAACCATTTCACATAAACCGCCAAAGGGCGTGTCCCGTCCCATTTCTTTTTATCAAATCTGTAATTCAATGCTTTACAGACGAAGTAAAATTTCTGTGTCTTGGCAAACTCTTTTATAGGTTGCAATTTTTTCAGGCACTCGTCTTGCGTCATATCATTGGCGCCAACATATAAAATATAGTTTGCAACGCCTGAATTTTCTATTGTCTGACCGTTTACATCGCTGTCTTTCTTATCCTTGGGCATATTTATCCCGGCGAGCACGTCAATCTTCTGACTGTCCGTAAGTTCCATTTCGCCCGCTTTGTTTCCTCCCGGTCTGTTCAACAGCTCAAATCGCCAGCCTAACTTCATTGTATGCGCCTCAGTCTTGCCATTTTGCTCGAAACACACCAAAAAATCGGAAACAAAATGTTTCTTTATTGACTTCACGCATTTCTTCAATATATCAGACGCATCATGACCGAAAATCTCGCGCGCCCTTTCAAGAGAAATCTTATTCTCCACGAAATGCGCATTATCCTGTTTGACGGATATTTTCAGTTCTATTTCCTTACCATCGGCAGCGACACCTTTCACATAGACATCCGTTTTACATTCGCCTGACGAGGGACGCGGCTTTCCGCAAATATCGATTTTATACTCTTTTTCCTCGAAGCGGAAGGTACCTCCTACGGGAAAGAGTTTTTCTATCTTACGTTCCGTTTTTATAAAGTTCTTCGGCATAACAACATAAATTTACAATAAGTCTTTCAACGTGACATTCAACGCCTTCGCTATCTTGTCCGCCACTTTCAATGACACATTCCTTCTGCCTTTTTCAATATCGGGCAAATAGGTTCTGTCTATATTGGCGATATTCGCCAACGTTTCTTGCGAAAGTTTCAGAGACTGTCTTTTCTCCATAACTTTCTTTCCGAAAATTTCATTTATATCCATAATACAAAATTAAGAAAAAGTAGACAATCGAACAACGGACTATCGTCTACAAGCATAAAAAAAGTAGCACCACTCCGGGTGCGTTTAGTGTAAGGCTCTGACTCCGGGCGTGTCGTCACGATGTTCCTCCACACCCGGTTAAATATAGT
>CAJMQT010000032.1 GCA_905215655.1 uncultured bacterium
CAGATACATTCTATGTTAATGACAGATACATTCTATGTTAATGACAGATACATTCTATGTTAATGACAGATACATTCAATGTTAATGACAAATAAATTCGTAAATCAACGACAATAGAAAGGTTACTTCTTACCCTCTTGACGGAAAGGCAGCTGTGGGTCTCCTCCCCTCGGGGAGGTCGGGAGGGGGCTCCTATTACTATGTGGAAACCTAATCTTGAAGAAACAAAAAAGCATTATATCGACTGGTGGAACCATCGGGGCGTGGTGCTGAACATGTGGGAGCATTTTCAAGAAGGCGTCGAGCCGCATGCCGACGTGCCAATGCCGAAAGCTCCGAAAGACCTTAACCAGAAGTGGTTTGACCCCGAATGGCGCGCCGAATACCTCGACTGGTACGTGGCTCACAGCTCAATGAAGGCTGACATGCTGCCCGTGGCTAACACACAGCTGGGCCCCGGCTCGCTCGCCGCTATCCTCGGAGGCGTCTTCGAGGGTGGAGAGGACACCATCTGGATACACCCCGACCCTGATTTCAAGGACGAAATAACGTTTGATCCGGAACATCCCAACTGGCTGTTGCACAAGGAACTGCTGCGCGCCTGCAAGAAGAAAGCCGCCGGAAACTATTACGTGGGCATGCCCGACCTTATGGAAGGCATGGACGTTCTCGCCGCGATGAAGGGCACGGACAAGGTTCTCTTGGACACGGTGATGCAGCCCGACGTGCTGGAGCACCAGATGCAGCAGATCAACGACATTTATTTCAAGGTCTACGACGAACTCTACGACATCATCCGCGAGGGCGACGAGATGGCTTTCTGCTACTTCTCTTCATGGGCACCGGGCAAGATGACGAAGGTGCAGAGCGACATATCGACGATGATAAGCGTCGAGGATTACCGCCGTTTCGTGCAGCCTTTCATCCGCCAACAATGCCAGCGGATAGATTACACGCTGTATCATCTCGACGGAGTGGGCGCTCTTCATCATCTGCCGGCGCTGCTCGAGATCGAAGAACTCAACGCAATACAATGGACGCCGGGCGTCGGAGAGCCGCAGGGAGGCTCGCCGAAGTGGTACGACTTGTACCGGAAGATACTCGCTGCGGGCAAGAGCATAATGGCTTGCTGGGTAACGCTCGACGAGCTGCGCCCACTGCTCGACAATATCGGAGGCGACGGCGTACACCTCGAAATGGACTTCCATAACGAGGCGGAGGTGGAAAAGGCGATGCGCATCGTCGAGGAATATCAGACCGACCACAAGGACGACGCGCCGAAAGACGACACCTCAATAAAGATAAACAGCCCGAAAGACAAGGACGACAAGACCGTTTCAGACATTATTGAAAAGGTCGAGAAGGAGTTTGCCGAGGGCTATCATGGCGCTAAAAAAGCAACAGACGCTCCACAAGCTCCAAACAAGATAAAGGAGATTGCAAAGGAACGCATCCTCGTTCTGGACGGAGCGATGGGCACGATGATACAAAGCCGCCGGTTGACGGAGGACGACTTCCGCGGCGACAGGCTCGCATCTCACCCCGTAAACGTGAAAGGTTGCAACGATTTGTTGTGCCTTACGCGCCCCGAAATCATTGCAGACATTCACCGTAAGTACCTCGAAGCGGGTGCCGACATCATCGAAACAAACACTTTCAACGCGCAACGTATCTCCATGGCTGACTACCGTCTGGAAGAGCTTTGCCGCGAGATAAACATCGAGGCGTGCCGTCTGGCGCGCGCGGCGGCCGACGAATACACGGCTCGTACGCCCGGAAAGCCGCGTTTCGTAGCCGGTTCGATGGGTCCGACCAACAAGACTTGCTCCATTGCGACCGACACGTCGCAGCCCGGATGGCAGGCGTTCGGCTACGAAAAGCTCGTCAGCGCCTATACGGAACAGGCTGAAGCACTCATCGAAGGAGGCGTCGACGCCATACTGATAGAGACAATCTTCGACACGATGAACGCCAAAGCCGCTGTCGAGGCGGCGCGTGCGGCAGCGCGGAAGGCGGGTCGGCAGGTGCCGCTTATGCTCAGTTTCACCGTCACCGGCGGCGAAGGCTACAACATGTTGGGACAGTCGGTGGAGCAATTCATCGGCGAAATCGGCGGCAGCGACATCCTCTCCGTCGGCGTAAACTGCTGTCCGGACATCTCGACCGTGGCACCTCTGCTCGCACGCCTCGGCAACCGGACGCCTTATCTTATAAGCGCCTACCCCAACGCGGGGCAACCCGACAAGGACGGACACTACGCCCAAACGCCGGAAATGATGCAGCATGCCGTATGGCGGATAGCCGAGCAACATCTTCTCAATATCATCGGAGGGTGCTGCGGAACAACCGACGCACACATAAAGAAACTGACCAAGATAGTGGAACCGACCGAGGGACTGACCCTCTCGCCGCACATCACGGAACACCCTGATACAGAAGGCGTTGCAAAAGACCGCCTTTTAGCCTCTGAAAGACCGCCTTTTACCGTGCAAAAGACCGCCTTTTACAATGCAAAAGACCGCCTTTCGGAAAACGACGGAAATCATCCTGCCGGCGAACCGTGCCCGTGCTGCGCGCCGGCGACCGCTAACAAGCCTTCGGCGGCTGACGAAATATTCGACGCAATACTCGCCGGCAAGTCGGAACCTGCCGTCGACGCCACCCGCAGAGCGCTCGACGAGGGCGTCGCTCCGCAGGATATCATCAACAGTCAGATGATACGTGCCATGGGCGAAGTGGGTCGCCGTTTCCAAGAGGGCAAGGCGTTCGTGCCCCAGCTGCTGATGGCGGGACGCGCCATGAAGGCTGCTCTGGAACTGATAAAGCCGCTGCTCGCCGGACAGGCGCAGGTGACGCTGGGCAAGATTGTCATCGGAACGGTGAAAGGCGACCTGCATGACATCGGCAAGAACCTTGTAGCGTCAATGCTCGAAGGCTGCGGTTTCGAGGTCATCAACATTGGTATCGACGTGCCGTCGGAGAAGTTTATCGAGGCGATAGAGGCAAACCACGCCGATATCCTCTGCATGTCGGCGCTGCTGACCACCACCATGACATACATGAAAGACGTCATCGACGCCCTCGAAAGCGCCGGCATACGTGACAAGGTGAAAGTAATGGTGGGCGGCGCGCCCGTCACACAGAACTTCGCCGACGAGATAGGAGCCGACGGTTACAGCGACAACGCCAACTCGGCCGTGGCATTAGCACGAAGACTGATGGGAAAATAAAGGAGCCCCTCCCCAACCCTCCCGAGGGAGGGGGCTGAGAGATACAAGCCCCTCCCCGACCCTCCCGAGGGAGGGGGCTGAGATTTGCATCATAAAGAAATATATTGTTTAACCATTTAATAATCAACAAAGCTTACCTCTTTCCTACCTTCCGGAAAGTTAAAAGAAACTTCTCTCACCCCATCTCCTCCCCTCGGGGAGGTCGGGAGGGGGCTTCGAGGGGGATTAGGGAGGGGGCTTTAACCTTAAAATCATGAACTCACAACATCTTGAAGCACTCGACTGGACCATCCTTGCGGGTTATTTCGCTGTGCTGCTGCTCATCGGAGTATGGGCAAGTTCTAAGAGTAAGCAAGGCAGCGGAAAGTTTCTTGCGGAGCGGTCGCTGCGCTGGTATCACATCGGATTTTCGATGTGGGGCACCAACGTCGGTCCGTCAATGCTCATAGCAAGCGCCAGCGCCGGTTTCGCCGGCGGCATAGTATCGGGCAACTACGCTTGGTACGCCTTCATCTTCATCGCCCTGCTGGCGTTCGTCTTCGCCCCGCGCTACCTCGGCAGCAAGGTTCACACGCTGCCGGAGTTTATGGGTCTGCGTTTCGGACAGTCCACCCGCAACATGCTGGCGTGGTACACCATCGTCACAATCCTTATCTCCTGGCTGGCGCTGACGCTCTTTGCCGGCGGCATAATCATCCGTCAGGTGTTCGGCATGCCGATGTGGATGTCGGCGTTCCTGCTCCTCGCCATCTCGGCTTTCTTCACAATGTTAGGCGGACTGAAAGCCGTTGCCTACACGAACGTTTACCAGATGGTGCTGCTCATCGTCGTTTCGGCGGCGCTTACCTTCTTGGGTATCTACCGTCTGGGCGGCGACTCGTTCTTCGGAGGTATCTCCACGCTCGCCAATCCCGACGTTGTGCCGTCGAGCTACTGGAACCTTTTCCAGCCCAACAGCGACCGCGACTTCCCCTGGCTGCCCATTCTCTTGGGCTATCCCATCAGCGGACTGTGGTTCTGGTGTACCGACCAGTCGATGGTGCAGCCCGTCCTCGCCGCCAAAAACCTTAGCGAGGGACAGCGCGGAGCCAACTTCACGGGCTGGTTGAAAATACTCGACGTTGCAATTTACATCATCCCCGGCATAGTATGCTTCGCCCTTGCAAAGACAGGTTTCTTCGGAGGCATGACGATAAATGCCGACGACGCCTACATGACGCTTGTCTACCGGCTCTTCCCCGCGGGCATGGTGGGACTGGTGCTTGCCGTCCTCACCGCCGCACTTATAAGCACGATAGGCTCTGCGCTGAACGCTCTGAGCACCGTGTTCACGATGGACATTTACGTAAAGAACATCCGTCCGCAGGCAACACAGAATGAGATTGCACGCACGGGACAGATCGTCACCGTAATCGGAGCTCTGGTCTCGATAGTCATTACAGTTGCCGTTGACAACATCAAGGACATGAACCTGTTCAACGTCTTCCAGTCGGTGCTCAGCTTTATCGCTCCTCCCATGGCGGCGGTGTTCGTCATGGGCGTGTTCTGGAAGCGCTGCACGACGCTTGCCGCCAACATTACGCTGACCTTCGGAACGGTGTTCAGCCTCGGCATAGGTATCCTTTACCTCTGGGTTATACCGGGAGCCACGGAGGCAATCCACTTCATGATGCTTTCGTTCCTTATCTTCGTGGCGCTTATAATAAGCATGGTTGCTGTCAGCCTGTCGAACAAGGATGCCACGGTAAGCCCCGAAATAACAAAGATTTCGGAGCGTCCGGCACGCGGAGTGATCATCGGTTGGGTGGCGCTCGCCGTGGTAATGGTGGCGCTGTATGTGTTCTTTAATTAACAGCCTCACCCCCGACCCCTCCCCAAAAGGGAGGGGAGTAATTACCTTCAAGGGGCTATTATAACGCGCAGATGATCTCCCCAAAAAGAAAATTCCTGTTCTAACATTCTTAATTTGATGTTAAAACAGGAATTTTCTTTTTTTATTTTACCGCCAACAAATCATATTACTCCCCTCCCTTTGGGGGAGGGGTCGGGGGTGATGCTTGTCGGGTCGTGTCTGTTATTTGGCTGTTTTCCTCCTCTTATAGCACATTTTATAATCGCAAAGTCCGCAGGAATATTCGAGCTTACGAACGTTCTCGCCCAGTCCGATGACGCCGCTCACCGACTTGATGGGCAGCATAAGGCTCGAAGGGGTCAGCCGGACGCCGCACGTTCCGTCTTCGCCGAACATGGGGAAGAGCGTCTGTTGCTGCGACACATGCCAGCCGCAGTAGCCTGGACTGAACCTGTTGGTGTGGCGCCAGCCGCGAGAGGCGATGGCGTCTTGCAGCGACTGCTCCATGCGGTCGGCTGTCTTCTCGGCTATTACGCTGCCGATGGCGTCGCCGATGAAGACGCGCACCATGTCGTTGTCGTGTTTCAGACTCTCCTGCCAGTGCTCAAACTCTATGCCGGCTGTTGCTATGAAGAAGGCGAAAGCCGACGAGCCGCGCAGCTGGCGACTGATGATGCGCCCTATGTCGAAACGGTTTTCGCCCACGGTCAGCGTGTGTCGGTCGGTGTCGAGCGTGCCGTCGGTCATGAAGAAGGTGTACCGCGGTCTGAGAAAATGCTTTATCTCGGCGAGCACGGACAGCGTCTCCCTTATCAGCGCGTCGTCGGGTACGCTCTGTCCGTAGCCCATCTGCTCGTAGATGTCGGGCAGGGTGAGGTCCAGAGACGAGAGATTTTTCAACTGACTAAACGTCGGACTTGTTTTCATAATTCAAAATACATTACGCAACATATGAGGTCTGCGGAGCCGATAAGGCATATCCCCACAAAGCCACAAAGCTATTTATGTTCCTCCCCTCGGGGAGGTCAGGAGGGGGCTGGTAGGTTATGAGTTTATAAGGTGGCTGCTGTTATACTCCTTCACCGCCTCCATGAAGGCGTCGATATTGGCGAACGGAGTGTGTGGAGGCGTGTCGCAGCCGCTCGATATGACGAAGTTGGGATAGGCGCTCATGCGCTGCAAGAGCGACATTGTGGCGTCGTGCAGCTCGCCGGGCGTGGCGTCTTTGAACATCGACACAGGGTCGAGGTTGCCCATCGAGAGGACGCCGGCGGGCAGGTCGCGCGTCACCTGCTCCATGTCACACTTGTTTCCGAAGTGGTAAGCGGCAGCTCCCGTCGCCGCCATTGCGTGCGTACACTGTCCCGTATTGCCGCAGTTATGCAGCACCACGGTGAAATAATCGTCCTGTACGGCGTCGACGACGCGCTTGACGAATACCGACGAGAAGCGCATGCAGTCGTCGTCAGACATCAGTCCTGCGGCAGGCTCCGCCATGACTACGCCGTTTGCTCCGGCGGCTTTCAGCGCCATGCAGTATTTCAGGATGAAGTCGGTGCATTTGGAGAGCAGCTCCTCGGCTGCATCGGGGTCTTCATAAATAAGCATCATTATGCCCGACATGTCGTAAAGTCTGCCGGCGAGCGAGAACGGACCTATGCAGCCGGCAAGGACGGGACGGTCGGTTATGGTGCGCGCGGCTATCACGTTAGCCTTGATATACTGCGGCACGCGCCCTTTTTTGAGCGAAGGCACCGCCAGCCGGTGTATGTCGTCGGCGTCGTTGAGCATGTGTCCCACGACGGATGGCACCACGTCAGGCTCGAAGAGTATGTCGGCGCCGAACGCCTCAGCCTCAACCGTGAGGTCCATTATCACCGTTGCCGCCGCCGTGGGGTATTTGTCGGCGAGCGCCTTTATCGCTTCCGCGTGTACGCAGCCGTCGCTCACGGCGTCGAGAACGCTCTTTCCTATCAGTTCGATACCCGGGTGTGTCATTATCGGAACCGCCGCCACGTGTCTGTCTTCGATAAGTCGGCGCATCCATTGGGTCATGTTTATTTTCATAGTCTCTATATTTTTCCACAAAGATATTAATAAATTAAGAATTAAGAATTAAGAATTAAGAAAAAATGCGACGAGGATATAATTCTTAATTATTAACTCTTAATTCTTAATTCAATACGTTTCTTACAATCTGAAAGCTTGCCTTTTACCTTGCAAAAGCTTACCTTTTACAAGCCAAAAGAAGGTCTTTCAGCGTGCAAAAGACCGCCTTTTGCAAAACGACATATCACCTTATGCAGACTGTAAGGAAAGTACAGCGATAATGTTTTAAATCGTAAGGAAAACAGCCTCATCGCATTATTTCTTAATTCTTAACTCTTAATTCTTAATTCCCCCAAGTGTGTTTTTCTTAATTCTTAATTCTTAATTCTTAATTTATACCTATCTTTGCTTTATTAAAAAAGCCAAGATAGGCTGCACCTCGGAATAAAAAACGAACAAGTTCGTTTTGTTCTTCTCTCGGTTTGCACTATCTTTGCAGTATAGATAAACCCAAAATAATGACTGACGACAACTTCGACATAAGAAACTCATCGCAATCGACATCCGAAAAGGAGTTCGAGAACGCGCTCAGACCGCTCCAATTCAGCGATTTCAGCGGGCAGCAGAAGGTCGTCGAGAACCTCGAAGTGTTCGTGGAGGCGGCAAAATACCGCGGCGAACCGCTCGACCACACACTGCTGCACGGACCTCCCGGATTGGGAAAGACAACGCTGAGCAACATCATAGCCAACGAACTGGGCGTGGGCTTCAAACTGACCAGCGGACCGGTGCTCGACAAGCCCGGCGACCTTGCAGGCATTCTCACCTCGCTCGAGCCCAACGACGTGCTCTTTATCGACGAGATACACCGCCTCTCGCCCGTCGTGGAAGAATATCTTTACTCCGCGATGGAAGACTACCGCATCGACATAATGATAGACAAAGGACCGTCGGCACGCTCCATACAGATAGACCTCAACCCCTTCACGCTGGTAGGAGCGACGACACGCAGCGGACTGCTTACCGCCCCGTTGCGCGCCCGTTTCGGCATAAACCTGCACCTCGAATACTACGACCCCGAGACGCTGACAAAGATACTGAAACGCTCCGCCGGAATACTCAACGTGCCCATCGACGACGACGCGGCGGCAGAGATAGCGCGACGCAGCCGCGGCACGCCCCGAATAGCCAACGCCCTGCTGCGCCGTGTGCGCGACTTCGCACAGGTGAAGGGCACGGGACGCATCGACCGGCACATCTCCGACGTGGCGCTGACGGCACTCAACATCGACAGTTATGGGCTTGACGAGATAGACAACAAAATCCTGCTGACGATAATCGACAAGTTCCGCGGCGGGCCCGTCGGCATAACGACGATAGCCACAGCGATAGGCGAAGACGCCGGAACGGTGGAAGAAGTCTACGAACCCTTCCTCATCATGGAAGGTTTCATCAAGCGCACGCCGCGCGGACGCATGGTGACAGAGCTTGCATACATGCACTTTAACAGACAGCCCACCCCCTACCCCTCCGCAGGAGGGGAGATGGAGCTACCTTTGTGGAAGTAAAAACAGCCCCTCCCCGACCCTCCCGAGGGAGGGGACTGATATTTGCATTATAAAGAAATGTATTATTTAACCATTTAATAATCAACAAAGCTAACTTCAATCCCTCCCCTCGGGGAGGTCAGGAGGGGGCTTCTCCTCCCCTCGGGGAGGGCTGGGAGGGGGCTTATATATTTTATATGACAGCAATTTTCACCGGAAGTTTCGACCCGTTCACCGTCGGTCACGACGACATCGTGCGCCGCGCGCTGCCCCTCTTCGACCGTATCATCATCGGAGTGGGCGTCAACGAGCGCAAGAGATACATGTTTACCACCGAACAGAGAGTGCAGGCGATAGCCTCGCTATATGCCGACGAGCCAAAGATAGAGGTCAAGGCGTACACCGACCTGACCGTCGACTTCGCCCGCAGAGAGGGCGCTAAGTTCATAATAAAAGGCGTGCGCAGCGTCAAAGACTTTGAATATGAGCGCGAACAGGCGGCTATCAACCGTCGCATAGGCGGCGTGGAGACGCTCCTGCTGTACGCCGACGCGCGCCACGAGAGCGTGTCTTCAAGCATGGTTCGCGAACTGATACACTTCGGAAGGGACGTCGACGAGTTCCTGCCTAAACGAAACAACAAATAAAAACATCCCGAAATATGATAACATACAGCGCCGAGGGCGTCAGAATGCCCGGCATAAAGAAGCGTAAGGTGACGGCATGGATAAAGGCTGTAGCGGCATCTTACGGCAGAAAGACAGGCGAAATAGGATATATGTTCGTCGACGACGAGAAGATACTTGAAGTCAACCGCGAGTATCTCGGGCACGATTATTACACCGACATCATCACCTTTGACTACGACGAAGACGACGTAATCAACGGCGACCTCGTCATTTCGCTCGACACGGTGCGCACCAACGCCGAACAGTTTGGCAAGACATACGACGAAGAACTGCACCGCGTCATCATTCACGGCATACTCCATCTCTGCGGAATTAATGATAAAGGACCGGGAGAAAGGGAAATAATGGAGGAGGCGGAAAACCGAGCGCTCAGCTTTTTGAGTGAAGAGTAAAGAGTGAAGAGTGAAGAATTTTTAAATGAAGAGTGAAAAATTTTTCACTCTTCACTCTTCATTCTTCACTCAAAAACGGCAAAGCCGCTTTTACGATGTCGCTCGTTTCGTTGATTATACGGAAGTATTCGTTCATGTCGAAGAGGTCTCTTGCGACGAGAGCTTTAAGCTGCGTCGAGAGATAAGGCAGCGTGCGGCTCAGCTCTTCGGCGTCTTTCGGCGTCAGCTTCTGCTCCTCCGCCTCTTTCAGAATGCCGTCTATGAGCTCTTTCGGGACGATGAACGAGGCGTTGAAGACGTCGAACGAGGGATAATTCCGTTTCAGTTTCTTGCGGTTGTTGTCGATGTATTTCAGGCTGTGATTGATCACCAAGCCCTTCATCATCAGCTTGCGGTGGAACGATGTGTAACGCGTCGTGTCCAAAGGCACAAACTCGTCGGGCATGATACCTCCGCCGCCATACACCGCGCGGTGCTTTTTCAGCGTGTAACACTTCAACGAGTCGTTGAAGTGAATGCTGTCTCGGTTGGTCAGCTCGCCGTGTTTCAGGCGGTTCTCGAAGTCCTTCGAATAGTCCTCGATGTCGCCTTTGACGTACGGTTTCTGTATGCAGCGGCCGGCGGGAGTGTAATAATGCGCCACGGTAAGCCGTATCATCGAACCGTCGGGCAGGTCGATGGGACGCTGGACGAGCCCCTTGCCGAAGGTGCGACGCCCTATGACGGTGCCGCGGTCGTTGTCTTGCACGGCGCCGGAAACGATCTCTGCCGCCGAGGCGGTGAACTCGTTGACCAGCACGACGACGCGTCCGTCCTTGAACTTGCCGTTGCCGCGCGCCCTGTATTCGGCTCTGCGCACGCGCCGTCCGTCGGTATATACTATCAGTTCGTCCCTGTCCAACAGCTCGTTTGCAACCTCTACGGCGGCTTGGAGATAGCCTCCGCCGTTGTCCTGGAGGTCGAGTATGAGGCTCTTCATGCCCTCCTTGCGCAGCCGTTCGAGCCCTTCGACAAACTCGTTGTGCGTCGTCGCACCGAAGTTTCCTATCCTGATATATCCCACTTCGGGACGGATCATATAGACGGCGTCGACACTTTTCACCGGAATTTTATCCCTCTTGACCGTGAAATAAAGCACATCCCTGACGCCGCGGCGCACTATTCCGAGCCTCACCTTGGTGCCGCGCGGACCTCTGAGGCGCTTCATTATCTGCTCACGCTTCATCTTCACGCCGGCTATCGCCGTGTCGTTGACCGACACGATGCGGTCGCCCGCCATGATACCGACCTTCTCCGACGGTCCTTTGCTTACCGGCTGGATCACGAGCAACGTGTCGTCGACCATGTTAAACTGTACTCCTATGCCGTCAAAGTTACCCTGCAACGGCTCGTTCATCGCCTTTACCTCCTCCGGGTCGGCGTAAGACGAGTGCGGATCGAGCTTCTCCAGCATGCCGCGTATGCCGTCTTCAACGAGTTTCCGTTCGTCAACCGAGTCGACATACAGGTTCGTTACGGCGAGCTCGGCTATCTGCAATTTGCGCAGCGGGCTGTCGGCAGACAGATTGATGGTCATCTGCGCCTGTGCGGACGATGTGCCGAGAAGGCATAAAAGCAAAACGATCAGAGCCGTTTTAAACTTTAAAAAATCTTTGTTCACTATCTTTTTTCTCGTTAAAAACAACTTTTCAATTCTTCAATTCCCACCCTTTCAATTCTTCACTCTTCATTCTTCACTCTTCACTTAAAAAAATTCTTCATTCTTAACTCTTCACTCTTAACTCTTCACCCTTTCAGTTCTTCACTCTTAACTCTTCACTCTTAACTCTTCACTTACCTACTCCTCTTCGTCGGGACGGTCTTCCTCGAAGACAAGGTTGTTGATGATGAAGTCCTGACGTTGGGGCGTGTTCTTGCCCATATAGTACTCCAAGAGCTTCTGCACTTGGTCGGTCTTGTGCAGGGTGACCTGCTCCAAGCGTATGTCGGGACCGATAAAGCCGGCAAACTCGTCGGGACTTATCTCGCCGAGTCCTTTAAAGCGTGTTATCTCAGGGTCGGGACCGAGCTCTTCTATCGCCTTCAAGCGCTCCTCGTCGGAGTAACAATAGCGGGTGATGAAGTCGCCTTTACGACCTTTCTCGCCGTCGCGCACCTCTTTGTTGCGTATCTTCGTGCGCTTGTTCCGCACGCGGAAGAGCGGCGTCTGCAACACGTAGACGTGTCCTTTCTTTATCAGATCGGGGAAGAATTGCAGGAAGAAGGTTATTATCAGCAGGCGGATGTGCATGCCGTCGACATCGGCATCGGTGGCGACGATCACCTTGTTGTAGCGCAGGGTGTCGAGTCCGTCCTCTATGTCGAGCGCCGCTTGCAGCAGGTTAAACTCCTCGTTCTCGTAGACCACCTTCTTTGTCAGTCCGAAAGAGTTGAGGGGTTTGCCCCTGAGAGAGAAGACTGCCTGCGTGTTAACGTCGCGGCTTTTGGTGATGGAGCCGCTCGCCGAGTCGCCCTCGGTGATGAAGATGGAGCTTTCCTCCTTGCGGTTGTTCTTCACGTCGGAGAAGTGTATGCGGCAGTCGCGCAGCTTGCGGTTGTGCAGGTTCGCCTTTTTGGCGCGCTCGCGTGCCAGCTTCGTGACGCCCGCCATCTCCTTACGCTCCTTCTCGCTGACCTGTATCTTCTGCAACATCACCTCTGCCACGTCGGCGTGTTTGTGCATGTAGTTGTCTACGGCGTTCTTGATGAAGTCGCCTACGTACTTGTTCACGCTGACGCCTTCGGGGCTCATGGTGAGCGATCCGAGCTTGATCTTGGTCTGGCTCTCGAACATCGGCTCCTCGACGTTTAGCGCGATTGCCGCAACGAGACCGTTACGTATGTCGGTGTATTCAAAGTTTTTGTTGAAAAACTCTTTCAGCGTGCGTGCTATGTGCTCCTTGAAGGCGCTCTGGTGGGTACCTCCCTGCGTGGTGTGCTGACCGTTGACGAATGAGTGGTACTCTTCGCCGTACTGGTTGGTGTGGGTGAACGCTATCTCGATGTCCTCGCCTTTGAGGTGTATTATCGGGTAAATGCCGTCGGTGGTCATCGTGTCGTTGAGCAAGTCTTCCAGTCCGTTGCGGCTCAGGATGCGCCTTCCGTTGTACATTATTGTCAGTCCGGTGTTCAGGTAGGTGTAGTTTCTGAGCATCGTCTCGACGAAATCGTGGTGGAAGGAGTAGTTTTTAAAGAGCGTGTTGTCCGGCTCGAAGAAGATGTATGTGCCTGTCTCGTCGTCTGTCGGCTCGGTCTTGTCGCCCGTCATCTCTCCGCGTTCAAAGGTTACGGAGCGCACCGTGCCGTCGCGATATGAGCGCACCTCGAACTTGGAGCTCAGGGCGTTGACGGCTTTGACGCCGACGCCGTTCAGTCCGACGCTCTTCTTGAACGCCTTTGAGTCATACTTTCCGCCGGTGTTGAGCACGCTGACCGCCTCGACGAGCTTGCCCTGCGGTATACCCCGACCGTAGTCGCGCACCATCACGCGGAGGTTGTCTTCGACGTCGATCTCGATACGTTTTCCGGCGTTCATCTTGAATTCGTCGATCGAGTTGTCGATAACTTCTTTCAGCAGGACGTAAATTCCGTCTTCGGGCATTGAGCCGTCGCCCAGTCGTCCGATATACATTCCGGGGCGTGTGCGCACGTGCTCCATGTCCGACAGGTGCCGGATGTTGTCGTCGGTATAAGCTGTTATTTTATTCTCTTCGCTCATATAATTTCAAGTTCTATATTATTTTAGGAGTTAAAGTAGTTAAAGTAGTTATCGCTCCCTTCGGTCGCTGAGTAGTTAAAGACAATAGCTTTTAAGATTGAAAAGTTGAAAGATAGAAATAAGACAAATGGGACTTATGGGACTAATAAGCGTAGCCACAAAGCACGTTTTCTTGATTGGCTTAACGCCGAACTTCATTTCTTAACTCCTAATTTTTTTAATAAGTTAAAATTTAAACTAATCTCAATCCCTCCCCTCGGGGAGGTTAGGTGGGGGCTGCTATCTCTTCAATCCCTCCCCTCGGGGAGGTTAGGAGGGGGCTGCTATCTCTTCAATCCCTCCCCTCGGGGAGGTTAGGTGGGGGCTGCTATCTCTTCAATCCCTCCCCTCGGGGAGGTTAGGAGGGGGCTTTTATTCCTAATTCCTTACAGCCACTTCTTATAACATCTGCGTCTTTTGTGCAGTTCGGTCTCGAGATACTGCCATTGGCTCTGCACGTTCTCGTTGGTCTCCATCTCAACTTGACTCTCTCCCCACTTGAAGCCGTAGGCTTGGTAGCGCGGTATGAGGTCGGCGAACATCAGGGCGTTGGCGCCCTTGATGCGGTATTCGGGCAGAACGCCGAGCAGGAGCAGGTCGACGCCCTCCGTCTTGTGCTGTTTCAGGGCGCGCAACACGTGCCACCAGCCGAACGGTAGGAGGCGTCCGCGGCGGCATTTTTGCAGGGCGCGTGAGAGCGACGGGATTGTTATGCCGGCGGCAACGAGCTTGTTGTCTGCGCTGCGATCTTCGACAATGGTTATCAGACTGAGGTCTACCATGGGGAAGTACATCCCGATGTACTGTTCTATCTGCCGCTCCGACAGCTCGGAGTAGCCGTAAAGGTCTTTGAAACAGGTGTTTATCAGTTCAAAAATCTTACGCCCGTAGCCGCCTTTGAACACCTCTTTCTTCGTAAGTTTCCTTACGTGCAGGTTGTAGCGGTTGCGTATCATGTCGGCTATCTTGCTGTATTTCTCGGGCACTTTATCAGGCACGGTGAGCTTGAACTCCACGTAGTCGTTGTCTTTCTCGAAGCCGCCCAAGCGCTCGATGTGCTCCGGATAGTAGGGATAGTTATAGATTGTAGCCATCGTTCCGAGGCGGTCGAAGCCCTCGGTGAGCATGCCTTCGGGGTCGAGGTCGGTAAATCCGAGCGGTCCTATCATCTCGTTCATGCCCTTGCGGCGGCCGTAATCCTCGACGGCTTTGAGCAGAGCGGCGGACACTTCGATGTCGTCGACAAAGTCAATCCATCCGAAGCGCACGCAGCGCCTGCCCCACCGCCCGTTGGCACGGTGGTTGATGATTGCCGCCACGCGTCCCACGGTGCGTCCGCGGGCGTCTTTTGCCAAATAGTATTCGGCGTCGCAGAACTCGAACGCGGCGTTTTTGTCTTTGCTGAGGGTGTTAATTTCATCACTGAAAAGGTTGGGCACGTCGTACTTGTTGCCCTCGTACAAGTCGTAATGAAAATCGATGAAGTCTTTAAGGTCGCGCTTGTTGCAAACCTTCTGTATCTTTATTGTTGACATTATCCTATCGTTTAAGAAAACGCTTTATCGTGCAAAGATACGAATAATAAGGGAGACGGGAGAAAAAAGGAAGTGAAAAAGATATAATAGAAGCCCCCTCCTAACCTCCCCGAAGCCCCCTCCCTGCCCTCCCCGAGGGGAGGAAAGTGGCAAAGAACAGCCCCCTCCTGACCTCCCCGAGGGGAGGAATTGAAGTTAGCTTTGTTGGTGGAGAGATGATGAAAGGGGGTTATTTACAATTTGAAACATAGCCTTTTGCATTGCGAAAGGTAAGCTTTTACAATGCAAAAGGCGGTCTTTCACAATGTAAAAGACCGCCTCTTGTAAATCGGACATCTGTCGATGAAAACTGTAAGGAAAGTACAGCGATAATGTGATAAACCGTAACAAATCCACCTCTTGCCACAAGACAAATTTCAATTCCTCCCCTCGGGGAGGTTAGGTGGGGGCTGCTGTCTCTTCAATCCCTCCCCTCGGGGAGGTTAGGTGGGGGCTTCGGGGAGGTCAGGTGGGGGCTGGAAGTTGCTTTGGTGGGGGCTTACTCCTTCTTCCCTTTCACGTCATCGTTCTCTATCGAGCGTTCGGCTTTCTTCACGCCGGCTTTCAGTTCGCCGATGCGATAGCTGACGCTGACGCCGAAACGCCGGTTGCTGCCCTTGTACCAAGACGTGTTTTTAAAGCCGATACTCTCGGTGGAGGAGTCCCAGCGGTGGTATTTCGTGAAAAAGTCGATGGCGTATGCCGACAGGGTGAGGCGCTTTTTGAGGAACGACTTGCTGACCGACATGCTGTATTGCGTAAAACTGTTGCCCCTGCCTTGCAGACTGATGGTGGGCGTCTGTGCGTAATATCCCGCGCTGATGGTCCAGTCTTTGGGCAGCGTCTGCTGCGCGCCGGCGTAGATAAACATCTGCCATCCGCGGTTTTTCAGGCTCGTGCCGTCAGACATGTACGACCACCAGCCGTTGAAGTTGGAGTATATGCGCGTCGTCTTTGTCATGTTCCAGTTGACGTAAGTGTACAGCGAGGCGGAGCGCACCTTGCCGATGTTGGCATAGGTGTCGTAGAGCACGCTCTTTCCCGTGGGGTTGCGCAGCCCCTCGATGTCGTTGTCGTTGACGAGACGGCTTACGTACTCAATGCTGTTGTCGGTGAAGCGGTAGCTCATCTGCACGTTAAGGCTGAGCTTTGAGGTGAAGTTGCTGAACGTCAGGGCGAAAGAGTGACTCTTCTCGCTGTCGAGGTCGGGGTTGCCTTGGTTGATGTTCGTGGGGTCGGAGTCGTCGAGATAAGGGTTCAGATACCAGATGCCGGGGCGGTAGATGCGCATGTTGTAAGACGCTTTGAGGCTCATCATGTCGCTCAGTTTCCAGCCGAGGCTCAGCGAGGGGACGATGTCGTTGAAGCTTTTCTTGAAGTCTTCGCCGCGCCCGAGGGTGTATCTCACGCTCTGGTCGGTGTGCTCGTAGCGTGCGCCGAGGCGTGCGGAGAACTTCTTTATCTTTATGCGGTAGCCGAGGTATGCTGCAAGAATGTCGTTCTCGTGCTTGTAATGCACGCTGTGGTCGTTGTCGAAGGTATAATCGTCGGCGTCGTCGTCGGCAATCATGTAGCGGTCGTTTTCGGAGCGGTTGTCGCGTATGATGTATTTCATTCCCGTCTCCAAGGTGTGAATTTTGCCTATCGGCGTGGTGTAGTCCACCTGAAATGTTTGCTCAGTGCTGTTTGTCGAGCCGTCGTTACGCATGTCGCGCAGGCGCCGCAGGAAGTCCTGCCAGTCGGCGGCGGCGTCTTTGTCGTCGTAGGCGGTGCTGCTGTCGGCGCTTTCCGGACTGCTGTTTATCTTGTAAGAGAGGGTCAGCATGCGGTCTTTGAGCTTGAACAGACGCTGATAGTCTATGCCGCCCTCGATGCTGCTCCATGTGCTTTTGGCGTGCGACGGCGTGGTGTAGCGGTAGAGCATGTCGCCCGTGGCGGGCGCGGAGCCTACGGTCGTGCCCTCCGAATGGCTCTTCGTGTCGCCGCCCCAGAGGTTCAGCGATAGCGAGATGAGCCTCAGCGAGTCGATATCATAACTTGCCTCGAGGCTTCCCGAATGGAAGTTGTTATGGTTTTTTGCCGTCGAACGGTTCTCGACGTCTGACGATGAGGAGCTCAACGCCTCGTCGGTGGTGGTGAGATTGCTGCCCGACCATGTGCGCGGATTGTCGTTGCGGGTGTAATTGTAACGCCCGCTGACGGTCAGCTTGCCCTTCTTCACGGTGGCGAAGGCTCCGCCGCCGAGCCCGCGCGTGCCTGCCGAGGCGGTGAAGGTTGCCGTATAGCCCTCTATGCCTCGCCCCACGGTAATGATGTTAAGGATACCGCCTATGCCCTCGGCGTCGTACTTCGGACCGGGGTTTGTTATCACTTCAATGCGTTTTATGCTGCTGGCGGGCATGCTCTTCAACACCTCCTTGGGGTTTTTGGTCATCATCGAGTTGGGCTTTCCGTTGACGAAGACTTTGAAAGAGCTGTTGCCGTTGACCTTGATGTTGTCTTCGCCGTCGACGGTTACAAGCGGAACCTTGCGCAACATTTCAATGACGGAGTTAGTCTTTGAGTCCGGATCTTCCTCGATGTTGTACTCTATCTTGTCTATGTCCGACTTGACGAGGGGCTTTTGCGCCACCACCTCGACGCCGTTCAGTTCGTTCTTGTTGTCGGAGATACGGAGGGTGTCGAGGTTGACGGTCTTCCGGCCCGGCGCGACGGTGAAGTCTCTGACGATGTTACGGCGCCCCACGGAGCTGACGGTCAGTACATACCGGCGGTCGGAGGCGGCGTCCGGCGCGGCGGCGGACTGCTTTCCGGCGTCGTGTTTGACGCTGACGCTGAACTGACCGTTGACATTGGTGACGGCAAGTTTGAGCGCCTTGTCCGTCGTGTCCTTCTTCGTTATGCTTATTGTGGCGTACGGTTCGCCGGCTTTTGTTATCGAGTCGACCACGCATCCCTTTACGGTAAAGCTCTCCGGGGCTGTCTGCGCGCCTGCCGCAAGGGGCAGGAGGAGCGCCGGGAGCATGAGCAGTGATAGTAATTTCATTGTCGTTGGTATTGTTATTCTTTACAAATATACGTATAATAAGGGACGTTATGGACTGGCGGGAGGCACGTTTTAAGGTTGTTTAACATAAGAAAGAACGTCACATAAACCAATGGTAATGTCTGAACTCCTATACTTCTGTACTCCTATACTTCTAAAATTCTATCCTTCTGTTCAAATTTTTCATTACTTTTGCAGCATGACACGAAGAATTATATTATCATTGTTTTTCGGCTGGCTGATTGCCGGCGGCGCCATGGCCGGCGGATTCACCGTCAACGCCGCACAGAGCACCGTGGCGATCAACAACGGCATCAACTCGCTCGTGCTGCGCTTCAACGGAGGGCTGAACCTCTCCGAAGGGGCCACGCTGCGCATTCCGATCGGCTGGTTCGCCGTCGAGGGCGGATTGACGTTCACGTTCCGTTACGGCACGAAGGACTACACTTCGACCATCTGGGCCGACGACGGCGTTGTCCGCACTTTCACCGACAACAACGGCTTCAAGCAGGCACGCCTGATGCGCGAGACCTTCGAATTC
>CAJMQT010000033.1 GCA_905215655.1 uncultured bacterium
CAACAGTAATTTTTCCTTTTACGATACAAGCCTGTCGGTAGCCCATGCCTTTGATCTCTTTCAGCACGCTCTCCGCCTCCTGATATGTGCGGAAGTTGCCTACGCGGCATATCCAACGGGGCGAATAGAAATGCACATACACCGGCAGACCGGCATATCTCATTTTGATTGCGCTGCCGATGCTCTCGGCTTTCTGTCTGTCCTCACGCGAGTTGCCGCCCGAGAATACCTGAATGCGGTATCCGGTAACCTTCCGGCTGTTGAGCATTACTTTCTTTCCGGTGTTCACCGACGGCGCGTCTGCTGTCGTGTTGCCGCCCGCCACATGCTCCGGATGAGTTCCGACGGCGTGCTCCGGATGATTTTCCGTACCGCCTTTTTCTGTGTTTTTGTCGGCGTCAGGATGTCTTTCAGGTGTTGCGGGAGACGATTTCACGAGCTTAGTGTTGTTCACCAATTCGTCGATATCCGCGCTTTGGGTCACCGTTACGGTGCCTTCGCCCGTCTTTTTGCTTTTTAGTTCGTTAAGAAACGATTGCGCGCCGGCTTGCAAGACGCATGCTGACAGCATCAGTAATATTACGGCGAATTGTCTCATTTTATTTAAGATTATAGTTCGTTTGATTGACAATGAATTCTCGTCCGACAGCTCCTCTTTCTCCGTCCGGCCGAGAATGATTATCCGTTCCATTTATAATGACAGAAGGAGGGCGGCTGCGGCTATATATGTCGGCGCCCGCCGCCACTCCTTCCGGTTCTCGTTTAGATATTATCCGATATTATTTCCAAGCATTGATGATACCCATAAAGTCAGCGGCTTTCAGCGATGCGCCACCGATAAGACCACCGTCGATGTCGGGTTTTGCGAAGAGCTCGGGAGCATTGCTTGCCTTGCAGCTTCCTCCGTAGAGGATTGATGTCTCCTCGGCAACGGCATTTCCGTACTTCTCTGCAATGATCTGACGGATGTATGCGTGGATGTCTTCCGCCTGATCGGATGTCGCTGTCTTGCCCGTTCCGATAGCCCAGATAGGCTCGTAAGCGATGATTATGTTCTTGAATTCTTCCTCGCTGAGGTTGAACACGCTGCCTTCCAGCTCTGCCTTTACCACCTCGTTCTGCTTGCCGGCTTCTCTTTCTTCGAGGCTTTCGCCGATGCAGAAGATTACCTTCAAGCCGTTTTTCAGCGCGAGGAGCACTTTCTCTTTCAGTATTTCGGGGCTTTCAGCGTAATATCCGCGGCGCTCCGAGTGTCCGAGGATTACGTATTGAGCACCTGTGCTCTTAACCATTTCGGCAGAAACCTCGCCCGTGAAGGCTCCTTTTTCCTTGTCGGCACAGTTCTCGGCGCCGAGTCCTACAACGTCTTGGTTGAGGAATTGCGCGATGCTTGCAAGGTGGATGAACGGTGTGCAGATTACAACGTCGCAGTTAGGTTTCTCGTTTGTCAGCGTATCGTTAAGCTCTTTGGCAAGGGCGACGCCTTCTTGCAGGTTAAGATTCATTTTCCAGTTACCTGCTACAATTTTCTTTCTCATTTTCTTTTTGCCTTTAAAAAATTTGTATATCGAATTAGAATGTTCTTTGTCACGTATCCAGCGGGTGAAATTCCACAGGCGGTCGGCAAGGGCGAGCAGGAACAGCGGCAGGATATACCACAGCAGAATGCCCGTAATCTTTCGTGCCGCCGAGGCGTCGGAGATATGCCCGTATGCCGTCTTTTCGAGCCTTTGCGACTGCGGTCCGAGGTCGGGCAGCGCGTTGTGGCTCCATTTTCCTATCACGACGCCGTCCTTGATGAGCACCAGCCCGGGGTTGCTTCGTATGATGGTTTTAAGCGTTGTCTCGTCGGAGAAGTAGAAATCGTATTCCGCCCCGGTGATGTCGCGCCAATGACGGATGGCGTCTTCGGTGCTCGCCGTCAGCGCGTAGAACGGGTATCCGTGATCTGTGGCATACTCGTAGATGCGGTCTATGTCGCCGAAGTTAGAGTCGTCGGCATATTCCAGATGTGGCGCGATGAACAGGAAGGAGTAGTCCCGCCTGCCGAGCACGCTGTCCGTGATGTCTTCGCTGCCGTCTGCCGTCTGTATGAAGAAGTCGTGTATCGGCGGCACGTAGCCCTCTTCCGTCTGTATTGTCTTGCTGTCGACAAAGGTCCATGTGGAGTCAGGATAGTTGTCGAGCGTGAATTCCTTGCGTTGTCCGTCTTTTTCGAGTATGAAGGTTGTCTCGAACTTAGGTGTCGGCGCGCCCTCGGGCGTCTTCATTCCCTCCTTTATGTCGGCTCCGACGTGGTACGGACGGAAGTCGAACTGTGGCAGGGTGACCAGACTTTGGGTTGCAGTAAAAAGGATGAACACCACCGTATAGGTCGTGATGATCCACTGGTTGCCGCGGCTTATGAAGCGTGGCATCAGCAGGGGCATTCTGAACAGCAGCGCTGACGCCGCCAGGAGAATGATGTTTTTGCAGAATGTCTGCATGTTGCTGAGCACCACCGCGTCGCCGAAACATCCGCAATCTTTTATAGGGTTGGCAAGTACCAGCCACAGCGTCAGCAGAGTCATTACCGCCATGAACAGCAGTATGAGCCGCGTCACGGCGCGTCTGCGTATGGCAAAGAGCAGGAACACGCCGAGACAGAACTCGAAGCCGCCGAGCAATACAGCCGCCACGAGCGTGATATATCCGGGCAGATACGCCGAGAGGTGCAGCACTTCCAGATAGTCCTGCATCTTGTATTGCGTGCCCAGCGGGTCGTTTGCCTTGACAAAGCCTGAGAAGACAAATGTCAGCGCGACCAATATGCGGCACAGGTTGACAGCCAGTCTCGTTGCGACTTTACCTGCGCTCATTTATTCTTCTGAAAGTTTTATCACTCCGAACACGGCATAATTGATTATGTCCATGTAGTTGGCGTCGATACCTTCTGACACCAATGTGGCTCCGCCGATGTCTTCGATTTCCTTCACGCGTTGTATTTTTGTCAGGATGAAGTCGGTGTAGCTGCTCACTCTCATCGACCTCCACGCCTCGTCATAGTCGTGATTTTTCTTCAACATCAGTTCCAACGCCTTGCCGGCAAAGTCGTCATAAAGCGCCAGCGCCTCGTCTACGGAGATGTCGGGGCTGTCCGTAAAGCCCTTGTCGAGCTGTATCAGTCCGATTATTCCATAATTTATCAGCGCCACAAACTCGGGTCGTATGCCTTCGCCCACGAGGCTTTCTTTTTTCACTTCGAGGCTTCTTATGCGTTTCGCTTTTATAAACAGCTGGTCTGTAAGCGACGAGGGACGCAACATCCGCCACGAAGGACCGTAGTCATGGAGTTTCTTTGAGAATAGCGAACGACACTCCGCCAATGTTTGTTTGAACTGATTTTCCGTATTCGGCATCTCTATTTACAATTTATATGCAATCTGCCTGCAAAGTTAATGAATTTAAACGATAAATCGCATACACGTCGCATTAATTAACTTTAACAACATTTCGTTGCGCCGACAAATGGTATTTTGCGTCAAAAGGGCAAGCCGTAATCGGGCGTAAGATTATCTTTATTATTTTGATTATCAATCGATAACGTATCTTCTTTTTGTCGATTATGTTATGTCTGTCAATCGTTTGTTTTCCAATATGCCGTACTTACAGTTTTAAAAGACTGCCTTTTACCTTGCAAAAGACCGTCTTTTATACGCTAAAAGGCAAGCTTTTACACGGCAAAAGACCGCCTTTTGGAAAACGGCTGTTTGCCGATGAAAACTGTAAGGAAAAGCTTTGAAAATGTTACGGATTGTAAGAAAAAGGCAAGTTGACAAGGGACGAGCAAACTTGCGAACTGAAAAAGCCGGTTTGCTCGTCCCTTGTCTACTCGTTTACTTTAATAAACTATTCATCCATCTTTTTCCGGATGTATCTTATCTTGGCGCATTCGCCATCGAAGACGGCTTGCAGCGAGTCGACTTTCAACTTCATGCGTGTCAGCGATGAGAGCTTTTCCTTTGTCAGCCCGCCTGTTCCCCTGATGGCGTCTACCGCCTTTTTCATCTCTGCGTATTTGTCTCTCGCCACGGCAAGCGCCTTGTCTGCCGTCTCCACTTTCAGTTGCGTGCGTTTCAGCTCTACCTCCTGATACAGTCGCAGAGCCGTCTTCCGCGCCTCGATGGCGTCGGGACACTGCTTACGGAGCGAGTCTATCGTGCCGAGGGCGGCGTCATATTGTCCGTTATCAAACTGTGTGCGGGCCTGCCGTAGCATGCCTGTCGCCTTTTTCTCTGCCGCGTCATCGCCACACGCCGAGAGGGTTATTGCAAGAGCGAAAGCCGCAAGTGTCTTAATGATTGAATGTCTCATACTTTTCTGTTTAATTTGTTTACAAAGATAGTTAATTTTTCGTATTTTTGCATCCGCTTAGAAAATTATTGATTATGAGGTTACTTTCAGACGCCGAACTGGCGCAGTTGCTCGATAAAGATATATTCCATAAGATTTCAGACGCTGCCGACGCGCTCGGTTTGGAGTGTTATGTCGTAGGCGGATACGTGCGCGACCTGTTTCTCGAACGACCGTCAAACGATATCGACGTGGTGGTCGTAGGCAGCGGCATAAGCCTTGCCGACGAACTAAAAAAGACGCTCGGCAGAAAGGCGAAACTGTCCGTATTCCGCAACTTCGGCACGGCACAGGTGAAATATAAAGGTATCGAGGTGGAGTTTGTAGGCGCACGAAAGGAGAGTTATACGCACGATTCGAGAAAGCCGGTGGTGGAGGACGGCACGCTCGAAGACGACCAGAACCGCCGCGACTTCACCATCAACGCTCTCGCGGTGTGCCTCAACAAAGAGCGTTTCGGCGAACTGGTGGACCCGTTTGACGGCATTTACGACCTTGAAGACGGCATTATCCGCACGCCGCTCGACCCCGACGTGACCTTCTCCGACGACCCCCTGCGCATGCTACGGTGCGTCCGTTTTGCCACGCAGCTTAACTTTATGATTGAGGATGAGACCTTCGACGCCCTTGAACGCAACGCCGCGAGGATAAAGATAATAAGCGGTGAGCGCATAGCCGAAGAGCTTAACAAGATCATGATGACACCGACGCCGAGCAAAGGCATTGTCGACCTGTATCGCTGCGGACTACTGCCGCTCATTCTTCCCGAGCTTACGATGCTCGACATCATAGAGAAACGCAACGGCAGGGCTCACAAAAACAACTTTTACCACACGCTCGAAGTGCTCGACAACGTGTGCCGGCGCTCCGACAACCTGTGGCTGCGGTGGGCGGCATTGCTGCATGACGTGGGCAAGACGAAGACCAAGCGCTGGGACAACAGCGTGGGATGGACCTTCCACAACCATAATTTCGTGGGCGCGAAGATGGTTGCCGACATATTCAGACGTCTCAAACTGCCGCTCGACAGCAAGATGAAGTACGTCAAAAAACTCGTCGACCTGCACATGCGACCGATAGTTATTGCCGACGAGGAGGTGACCGACAGCGCCGTAAGACGCCTCATGAACGACGCCGGAGACGACATCGACGACCTTATGACGCTGTGCGAGGCTGACATAACAAGCAAGAACGAAGTGCGCAAGAAGGTGTTTCTCGAAAACTTCCGCATTGTCCGTTCCAAGCTGCACGACCTCAAAGAGAAGGATTACAAGCGCATGTTGCAGCCCTGCATCGACGGCACCGAGATAATGGAAATGTTCAATCTGAAACCTTCAAGAGAGGTGGGCGAACTGAAACAGACGCTGAAAGACGCCGTCCTCGACAACCGCGTGCCCAACGAACGGGAGCCGCTGATGCGCCTACTCATGGACAAGGCAAAAGAAATGGGGCTTGCATAAAGGCACTTTATACGGTCTCTGAACAATAAAAAAGCTTTTTTCGGGTTATTATCTTATATAAAATCTGTTATTGCTTTATATAAGATAAGGTACAATGAGAAAAAGTTTTATTGAAAACATAGCAAGCTCTCTGACCCGCAACAGCGGTTCAGGGGGCTTTTATTTATATCTTCCGCTGCTCCTGTTAGCGGCTTTTCTCACATCATGCGGCGCCGACCATTACATGAAAAAGGGCGAGAAGTATCTCGCCATAGGCGAATATTATGACGCGGCGGCGGAGTTCAAGAACGCTTACGGCAGGACTCCCGCCAAAGAACGGGACAAGAGGGGCGAGCGCGCAGCAAAGCTCGCTTACTGTTACGACCGGATAAACTCGACGCAGAAGGCTATCGCCGCCTACCGCAACGTGATAAGATACAACAAGGCAACGCCTGAAACACACCACTCTTTCGCACGCCAGCTGATGAAGAACGGCAGTTACAGAGAGGCGGAAAGGGAGTTCCGCACGGTATTAGACTCGATGCCCGACAACGAGCTGGCAAGGGAAGGACTGCGCGCCGCGCAAACGGCGGCAGCCGAAAAGAACGCCGGATCGAGATACATCGTAAAGAAAATGGACATCTTCAACTCGCGCCGCGCCGACTACTCGCCAATGTTCTTCGGCGACGATTACGACCAGCTGTATTTCACTTCAACGCGAAACGAGGCGGAAGGTACCGAATTCAGCGGAATAACGGGCATGAAAGCGGGCGACATTTTCTACTCGCAGAAGGATGATAAAGGCAAATGGGGCAAGCCGGAAGCTATCGTCTCGGGACTTAACACCGAGTTTGACGAAGGCGTTTGCTGCTTTTCGCCGGATCAGCGGGAGATGTATCTCACGCAATGTACGACTAATCCGGATTATCCGAGGTACGCAACCATCGTGACGTCCAGCCGCGCCGATGCGGCGTGGAGCAAGGTGAAGCCGCTCGAACTGACGCGCGACACGCTGTCAAGTTACGCCCATCCGGCTGTTTCGCCTGACGGACAATGGCTTTACTTCGTGTCGGACATGCCGGGAGGAAAGGGCGGACTGGACATCTGGAGGGTGAGACTGACGAGCGCCGGACTTGGAGGCGTAGAGAATTTGGGCGAGCCTGTGAATACGGCGGGCAACGAGATGTTCCCCACATTCAGACCGAACGGCGACTTATACTTCTCGTCCGACGGGCACAAAGGTCTCGGCGGACTGGATATTTTCATCGCTAAGGTGGATAAAAAGGCAAAGAAATTCGTGCTGGAACACCCGGGATTTCCGCTCAATTCGCAGGGCGACGACTTCGGAATGACGTTCGAGGGTCCTCACAACCGCGGTTTCTTCTCGTCCAACCGCGGCGACGGCTTGGGTAGGGACCATATTTACAGCTTTGAGAAACCCGAGATAATACAGACCGTGAAGGGCTGGATTTACGAGATGGACGGTTACGAACTGCCTGCCGCACAGGTATATATGGTCGGCAGCGACGGTACCAACCTGAAGCTCGGAGTAAAAGGCGACGGCTCGTTTACGCAGGTCGTCAAGCCCGGCGTTGACTACATTATGCTCGCCACCTGCAAGGGGTTCCTGAACCATAAAGAGGAAATCAGCGTGAAACCCGTGCAGGAGTCGGAGGAACATGTGCTGCAATTCCCGTTGGCGTCGATACGCGTTCCGGTGCTGATTGACAACATCTTCTACGACTTTGACAAGTCGACGCTGCGCCCGGAGTCGGAAAAGGCGCTCGACGAATTGGTGAAACTGCTGGAAGAGAACCCGAACGTGACAATAGAACTGAGCGCCCACTGCGACTACAAAGGCAGCGACGCTTACAACAAGACGCTGTCGCAAAGACGCGCCGAGACGGTGGTAAGCTATCTGATAAAGCACGGAATAGCCAAAGACCGGCTGTCGCCCGTGGGTTACGGAAAAGGCAAGCCGCGCACCGTGCGCAAGAAACTGACCGAGAAATACCCGTGGCTGAAAGAGAACGACGTGCTGAGCGAGGAGTTCATAAAGAAGCTCCCGGAGGACAAACAGGAAGTTTGCAACCAGCTGAACCGCCGTACCGAGTTCGTGGTTCTTCGCATCACGTACGGCATGTTTGACGAAAAGGGTAATCTGAAAAATCCTCCGAAAGCGAAAGAGGCGACCGACGGAAAAGCCGGAGAGGATGATTTCTTTGTTATAGAATAACAAATTTTTAAATTAAGAGTTAAGAATTAAGAATTAAGAAAATATGACTTACATGGACAACTCATAAATTTTAGAAAGCTCCAAACAAAGCATATTTTCTTAATTCTTAACTCTTAATTCTTAATTTATTAAGGCATATTTTCTTAATTCTTAACTCTTAATTCTTAATTTATTAACTCCTAACTCTTAATTTATTAACTGTTCATCTCTTCCATCACCAGCCGCCAGCCGCCCATGCAGAGGAGGAAGAGGACGGAAAAACCTGTCAACAACGGGTTCTGCATGAACGCGTCGCAGGTGGAAATGTCGCAGACAAGACCTTTGAGCATGCCGTAACAGAGCGTGAGAAAGTCGTTCCTTACAAGGAAAACCAGTGCGACGACTGCGCAAACGGCGGTCCATATCCTGCTGATACGCCGCTTACGGTCGGGCAGACGGCGCATAACGCGCCGCGAAAAGTCGTCGTCTGACACGTCGATACGGTGCTCGTCAAAGAACTGTTTGAGCAGAAGTTCGTCCTTGTTATCTGTCATATCCGTTGTGTTTTAAATATTCCGCAAGTTTATGTTTGCCTCTCGAAAGATGCGATTTCACCGTTCCAGCCTGCAAGCCCGTTATCTCCGCGATGCGGTCTATCGGCAAACCCTCGATCAGTTGGAACGTTATGCAGGTGCGCTCGTCGGCACTCAATATCTTCAAAGCATCGTAAATGTCTATTTTCAGACCGCTGTTTGTCGACGGAGCACAGCGGTTTGCCGGCACGTTGTCAACATCAAGCGTCTCTTTTGACGACCGCCGATAATCATAATAAACATTGCAGGCGATGCGGTAAAGCCATGTCGAGAAGCCGGACAGACCGCGGAAGCGTGTGATATGGGTGTAAGCCTTGACAAAAGTGTCCTGCGCAAGGTCGTCGCTTAGCTGCCGGTCGCCGAGCGTCTGGCTCATGAAGAAGCGGCGCACCTGCTCCTGATACTTCACGACGAGGGCGTCAAAGGCTCGCTTGTCATGAGATAATGCCACCTTCGCAACTAACGATATGTCGTCCGTCCGTTTCACCTTGCAGTCTTATTGTCCGTCAGAAGATACGTCAAATCTTAATCCTTGATGTCGTCAAGACCGCCGTCAAGATTGTCATCGTCAAACGGGCGTTCCTTGTCACGCTTGCGTCCGCCCACGGGATAGCGTGCCACGACAGCCTGACCGACGCCGTAAAAGAGCATGATAAATCCCGCTCCAACGAAGAAGTCGACATCAAGCACAAATCCGAAGGCTATCACTCCGAGTCCGATGGCGGCGTTCCTGACACCCTTCGACCACAAGCGTTCATCGCCCGAGGCGCTGTCGCGCAGCAGCTCTTGCGGTATCTGCTGTCCCGACTCCACCGCTTTTTCGATTATTTTATAACGTCTGTTCCTGTTTCTCATGACAAAATAAATTATCAGGATTACCATTATAATCGGCGAGAGCACCGTTAACAGGCACAGCAGGACGGTGAACACGGCTACGATAACGCCGCCCGCGCTGCTGAGATGGGTAAGATAGGCTATAAGATCAAACGGTCCCGACACTTTGTCAAATCCGTTATAATCGTCCGGAACGACAGCAGTCTGCGCGGCAGTAGTCGCGACCACGCTGTCTTGCGACGCCGACGTGGTGTCCGAATAAGCAACCACCTCGTCATTGTCCGTTGCGTCCGCCGCGTTCACAATCTGCGGATTATGTCTGTGAAGGACCTTCTGTGCCGACGCCGTAGCCGTCAGCGTGAGCGCCATCGTCAGCGCGATAAACAGTTTTTTCATATCTTTCAGTCTTTTCGTTTTTATTCGTGAGATGTTCAGTTTCCGCCCGTCTGACGAGCGTCATTTATCCGTTAGACGCATAAAGGTAAACAAAAGTTGCAACACAGACAATATTTCAGATGTATATAAACACAAAACGAGGCTCAAATATTTGAGCCTCGTTTTGTGTTTAAGTCTTTTTTCTTACTGTTTCTTAACTGTTCTCTTTTCAGCGATACGAGCCTTCTTACCTGTCAGTTTGCGCAGATAGTAAAGCTTAGCGCGGCGAACCTTACCAACCTTGTTCACCTCAATGCTGTCGATGTTGGGCGATTCCATAGGGAAGATACGCTCTACGCCGATTGTTCCAGACATCTTACGAACGGTGAAACGTTTCTTGTCTCCGTGTCCGCAGATCTTGATTACAACACCGCGGTAGAGCTGAATACGCTCTTTGCTACCCTCGATGATTTTGTAAGCGACAGTAATTGTGTCTCCTGATTTGAACTCAGGAAACTGCTTTCCGGTTGCAAATGCTTCCTCAGCAACTTTAATTAAATCCATTGTTATTAAATGATTAAATTGTTTTTTGTTCCAACGCAACATAACGAGGCTACTCTTCTTCCTGTCATAGGTTACGCCGAAAAGCGGTGCAAAGGTACTGTTTTTTATACACTTACGCAAATATTGCACCGTTTTTTTACATTTTTGAAATTTTATCCGTCAACTTCCGGCGGAACAAACGGCATTATGTCTACTAACGAACGATAGCCCGTTTAACCGGGAATATCATCGTCAAAGCACCTCGGGGAGTTTATACAGCTTGGTTGAGTTGCTGCCTTTGATCAGGATGCAGAAGCCTTCGGGACGCCGGGCGACAATCTCCGAGCGCACCTCTTCAACGTCGTGAAACTTACGGAAGGGGCAGTCGGTCTTGCCAAACTCCTCACCCACGAGCCACACCTCTTTTATATTGGTGGTCGCCAGATAGTCAACTATCCGCTGATGCTCCTCGGCGCTGATGTCGCCAAGCTCGCCCATGTCGCCGATTATCACCATCTTGGGCGACATCTCCATGCTGTTGAAGTTGCGCAGGGCGGCGTCCATGCTCGTGGGATTGGCGTTGTAAGCGTCGATTATCAGTTTGTTGTGCTCCGTGATTTCAAGTTCCGAGCGGTTGTTGCTCGGTATGTAGTTGCTCAGGGCGTGACCTATCTGCTCCTGCGAGACGCCGAAGTAAAGACCGATACAAGCTGCGGCAAGCATGTTGCTGATGTTGTATCCGCCGATAAGATGCGTCTTTACGTCGTGCCATTCGCCCTCGCCGTGGCGCCACTCGAAGTTCAGGAACGGGCTGCACGACGTCTCCCTGCCGCATGCACAGAGGTCGGCGTCGTTGCCGGTGCCGTACTTCACGAGGTCAAGTCCGTGCGCGATGCCTGCCAAGTGCTCGTTATCGGCGTCGATAAACACCTTCCCGCCGTGTGCACGCATAAAGTCGTAAAGCTCTCCTTTTGTACGTATCACGCCCTCAAACGAGCCGAAGCCTTTGATGTGAGCCTTGCCCACGTTGGTTATTATGGCGTAGTCCGGCTCGACGATGTCAACCAGCGTCTTGATATCTCCCGGGTGACTGGCGCCCATTTCCACTACTGCTATCTCATGGTCGGCAGTCAGACGCAACAGTGTTTTTGGCACGCCGATGTCATTATTGAAGTTGCCTTGGGTGTAAAGCACGTTGTATTTTTCAGCCAAGACGGTTGCCGTAAGTTCCTTGGTTGTAGTCTTTCCGTTGGTGCCCGTTATGCCGATAATCTTCGTTCCGAGTGCTCTGCGGTGTTGGTTTGCGAGCTGCTGAAACGTTTTCAGACAGTTGTCGGTCAAGATATAGCGGTCGTCGCCCTCGACGAGAAACTCCTTCTCGTCTATCACGGCGTATGAACAGCCCTGTTCGAGGGCCTTCGCCGCAAACGCGTTACCGTTGAACGACGCGCCTTTAAGCGCGAAAAAGATAGACCCTTCGGGGCAGTCGCGACTGTCGGTCGTCACCACCGGATGTTCCTTGAAGATGTTGTAAAGTTCGGAAATGTTCATTTTTACAATACTGTTTTTTGTCGTTGAACGCCCGAAAGGTAAAGAGTCTTTCGCGCGAGCATATATTATAATGGTGCAAAAGTACGAAAAAAAGTGATAAGCGGCACCTCCGAATAAAAAAATAAGAGCTCGTTTCACTCGCTTTTATTTTGTATTTCTCTCGGTTTGCATTATCTTTAAATAAGATAAGCGGCGCCTCGGAAATAAAAATAAGAGCTCGTTTCACTCGCTTTTATTTTGTATTTCTCTCGGTTTACATTATCTTTGTCCCTGATAATCAATAAATATTTTATCACCTTGAAACTGTTTCCTCAACATACTATAAACGTCAGCGGCAGACTGATTGACCTGTCAACGCCCTGCGTCATGGGCATTCTTAACGTTACGCCCGACTCGTTTTATGCCGGCAGCCGCAAGCAGACGGAGCACGACATAGCCGCTCAGGCGGACAAAATCATCGCCGAAGGCGGCACGATAATCGACGTTGGAGCATTCTCCACACGCCCCGGAGCGGCGCAGGTGACGAGCGAAGAGGAAATGAGCCGCCTCAGAATGGCGCTGCGGACGATACGCGGCGTGCAGCCGGAGGCAGCCCTTTCGGTAGACACTTTCCGCCCGGAAGTGGCTCGGATGGCAGTCGAAGAGTTTGGAGCGGGCATTATCAACGACGTATCCGAAGGCAATGTAAACGGTGCTTTCGGTGGTTCGGCAGCTACGTCAGGCACCGCAGACGAGCAGGCGGACGAGGGACGATGTCCCGAAATGTTCCGGGAAGTGACCCGATTGGGCGTCCCATACATCCTGATGTCAGTAAAACCGGACATACTTTCAATGATAAAAGCTTTCGCGAAAGAGGTGCAGATGTTGCGCGACTTGGGAGCAAAAGATATAATACTCGACCCCGGTTTCGGGTTCGGAAAGACTCTGGAACAGAATTACGAGCTGCTTGCCGACCTCGGTAAGCTGCGCCGGTTCGACCTGCCGATACTCGTCGGAGCGTCGCGTAAGTCGATGATCACACGCTTGCTCGACATCGACGCCGACGCCGCACTCAACGGGACGACGGTTGTCAACGCCCTTGCAATGCTGCGTTCGGGCGCCTCAATCATTCGCGTTCACGACGTCCGCCCGTGCGTCGAGGCAATAAAGATAATTAAAGAGATGGAAAACTATGTTTGAGTTCGGCATTAAAGATATTATAGATATTTTCTGCGTGGCGCTGATGCTTTACTACATCTACCGCCTGATGAAAGAGTCGAGATCGTTGAACGTATTTATCGGCGTGCTCGTCTTCATCCTTATATGGCTCTTTGTCAGTCAGATTTTGGAAATGAGACTGCTCGGAAGCATAATGGACAAGCTCGTCAGCGTCGGCGTAATAGCGATAATCATTCTCTTTCAGGACGAGATACGCCGTTTCCTTTACAATCTCGGAGCACACAGGAAGGTAAAAAATCTGATGAACCTCTTTGCCTCCGGCGACAGGAAAGACACCGTAGACCGCGACGCCATAATGCCCGTCGTCATGGCTTGCATGAACATGGGCAAGGCGAAAGTAGGTGCATTGATCGTTATCGAACGGCTTTCGCCACTAAACGAAATTGTAGAAACGGGCGACGTAATCAATGCGAACATCAATCAAAGACTTATCGAAAACATTTTCTTCAAGAACTCGCCGCTGCACGACGGAGCGATGGTAATCTCGAAAAAGAGGATCCGCGCCGCCGGCTGCATCCTCCCGGTGAGCCACAGTATCGACATTCCGAAGGAGCTGGGACTGCGTCATCGCGCGGCGATGGGTATCTCGCAAGACAGCGACGCCATTGCCGTCGTGGTGTCGGAAGAGACCGGCTGCATCTCGGTTGCTATCAAAGGACAGTTCCATCTTCGGCTTTCTGCCGAGCAACTTGAAAGCCTCCTGACTCGCGAACTTAACATGTAGAAGTTTAAGCAGCTGGGAGTTGGGGATTATTAAGGAGTGTAGGAGTACAGAAGTACAGAAGTACAGACAAATGCCAACAAGGCTTTTATAATATAGGTATTGTCTGAATTATTTTACAAATAATAATTCACAGAAAACACATCATATTCGCTTACTTTCCAAAAGACCGCCTTTTGCACTCCAAAAGGCGGTCTTTTGCACGCTAAAAGGCATGCTTTTAGAAGGTAAAAGGCAGCCTTTTGGAATACGAAAGATAACATACTGAAAATCAATGTCTTACAAACACCATTATAAAAGTATTGAAATCTCCGTATTCGGAAGTTTTAATTTGTCATCAAGCACGACTGTTCCGCATCCAAAACCGGGGTTGAAAAGACGCTCATGCCCTGCCTGTCCAACGTTAAACAGAAAGTTTTCAAGCTCACGATAGCAATGTGTAAAAGTTAAATAAGCCTAACGACATTCAACTTTAAACGGTCTTCTACGTCATATATGTGTACAAACGAGAAAATAACCAAACAATAAATTAAAATGAAAAAGAATGTTTTAGCGTTATCGCTAATCGCCGGCTGCCTGATATTCAGCAGCTGCGCAAGCAAAAAAGACCTTGAAAACTGTCAGTTGGAGAATAAGGAACTGACCGGAAAATATCAGGATACCAAGGACCAGCTGTCTGAGGCAAACATGCAACTGGCATCAAGCAAGGCACGCGTTACGGCTCTCGAAGAGCAGCTGAGACAGGCAAGAGCCGACTACTCGTCGCTGCAAAACTCGCTGGACAAGAGCCTCACGGCAAGCAACCAGACAACGGTGAACATCTCAAAGCTCGTAGACCAGATCAACGAATCAAACCAATACATCCGTCACTTGGTGGAAGTAAAGAGCAAGAGCGACTCGCTCAACCTGATACTTACCAACAATCTGACCCGCTCTCTGAGCAAAGAAGAGCTGAAAGAGGTTGACGTTCAGGTGCTCAAAGGCGTAGTCTACATCTCCCTCGCGGACAATATGCTCTATAAGAGCGGCAGCTATGAGATCAACGACCGCGCCGCAGAGACGCTCAGCAAGATAGCAAAGATAATCAAAGACTATAACGATTACGACGTTCTTATCGAAGGAAACACCGACAACGTGCCTGTAAACAGCTCGTCGGCAACGATGAAGAACATCCGCAACAACTGGGATTTGTCTTGTCTGCGTGCATCAAGCGTGGTTCAGGCGCTGCAAAACCAGTATGGAGTTGACCCGAAACGTCTTACCGCAGGAGGACGTGGCGAGTACAATCCGGTAACCGCCAACAGCACCGAGGTAGGCAAACAGCGCAACCGTCGCACACAGATCATCATCACTCCGAAGCTCGATCAGTTCATGGATCTTATCGACAAAGCTCCCGAGAACGAGTAAAGAAAATCCGGAAGTCAATAAAAACAAGGAAAGGGGTCAAGGAGAATGTTCTCCTCGACCCCTTTCCTTGTTTCATTAAAAATCAGTTCCGGAAGATCAATCCGTCTGCGTCTGCATCAACAACGATCGGCTTTTCGCGGCTGACCGACTCGCTGAGGATTTTCTTGGACATGTCGTTCAGCAGGTAACGTTGTATTGCACGCTTTACGGGACGCGCTCCGAACTCCGGGTCGAAGCCCTCGTCGGCAAGACGTTCTATTGCCGCAGGAGTTACGTCGAGCGTGAAACCTTGCGGCTGGAGCATGCGTTTCACAGCCTCGATCTGCAACCTTACCACGTCGGCTATCTGCGGCTTGGTCAGCGGCAGGAACATTATCGTTTCGTCGATACGGTTCAGAAACTCCGGACGTATCGTCTTTTTAAGCATCTCCATCACCTCTTTCTTCGCACCGGAGATAACCTCCTCGCGGTTGGCGTCGGTCATTTTCTCAAACCGTTCTTGTATAAACCGGCTGCCGAGGTTGCTCGTCATGATTATTATTGTGTTCTTGAAGTTCACCGTCCTGCCCTTGTTGTCAGTCAGACGACCGTCGTCCAGCACTTGCAGAAGGATGTTGAAGACATCAGGGTGAGCCTTTTCGATCTCGTCAAACAGCACCACCGAGTAGGGTTTACGCCGCACGGCTTCGGTCAGCTGTCCGCCCTCGTCGTAACCGACGTATCCCGGAGGCGCTCCGATCAGTCGGCTGACGCTGAATTTCTCTTGGTATTCGCTCATGTCGATACGGGTCATCATGGTCTCGTCGTTGAACAGATATTCAGCAAGAGCCTTTGCAAGCTCGGTCTTTCCGACACCCGTCGTGCCTAAGAAGATGAACGATGCGATAGGACGTTTGGGATCTTGCAGTCCAGCGCGGCTACGCCTTACGGCATCGCTTACGGCGCAGATCGCCTCGTCCTGACCGATCACCCGCTTGTGCAACTCCTCCTCGAGGTGCAGCAGTTTCTCCCTTTCGCTCTGCATCATCCTTGTCACCGGGATGCCCGTCCAGCGGCTTACCACCTCAGCTATGTCGTCGGCGGTCACCTCTTCGCGTATCATCGCGTTGCCGTTCTGCGTGCTGCGGAGCTTTTCCTGAACGCTCTTTATGTCGTCTTCGAGTGCTTTCAGCTTGCTGTATCTTATCTCCGCCACGCGCTCATAATTGCCCTCACGCTCTGCGCGGTCAGCTTCGAAACGCAGCTGTTCCATCTGTTGCTTGTCCTGTTGTATCTTGTTTACAAGCGCCTTCTCGCTTTCCCATTTCGCACGGAACTCCTTTTCCTTGTCATTCAGTTCGGCTATGTCCTTGTCCAAGACTTCAATCTTAGGTCGGTCGTTCTCCCGTTTGATAGCCTCACGCTCTATTTCGAGCTGTTTCAGACGTCTTGTTATCTCGTCAAGCTCCTCCGGCAGCGAGTCACGCTCCATTCTAAGCTTTGCCGCAGCCTCATCCATAAGGTCTATCGCCTTGTCGGGAAGGAAACGGTCGGAGATGTAACGCTCCGAAAGTTGTACCGCGGCGATGCAGGCGTCGTCCTGAATACGCACCTTGTGGTGGTTCTCATAACGCTCTTTCAGTCCGCGGATAATGCTTATCGCGCTCAGTTCATCAGGCTCGTCCACCATCACCGTCTGAAATCTACGCTCCAAAGCCTTGTCCTTCTCGAAGTATTTCTGATATTCGTTTAGCGTCGTCGCGCCGATGCTTCTGAGCTCGCCGCGTGCCAATGCAGGTTTCAGTATGTTGGCGGCGTCCATCGCTCCCTCGCCACCTCCTGCTCCAACGAGCGTGTGGATCTCGTCGATAAAGAGGATTATGCGTCCGTCGGCGTTGGTCACCTCTTTGATTACGCTCTTCAATCGCTCCTCAAACTCACCCTTGTACTTGGCTCCCGCCACGAGCGCACCCATGTCGAGAGAGTACAGCTGTTTGTCTTTCAGGTTCTCGGGCACGTCGCCACGCACAATTCTTTCGGCAAGTCCTTCAACTATCGCCGTCTTTCCCGTTCCCGGCTCACCTATCAGGATAGGGTTGTTCTTTGTCCGTCGGGACAGTATTTGCAGCACGCGCCGTATCTCGTCGTCACGTCCTATCACGGGGTCGAGACGTCCCTGCCGAGCCTCTTCGACCAAGTTTTTGGCGTATTTTTCCAGACTCTGATAGTTCTCGTCGGCCGATTGCGAGTCCACCTTGCCGCCCTGCCGCAGTTCGTTTATCGCCGCGCGCATCTCTTTATCCGAGCAACCGGCATCTTTCAAAATGCGGCTTGCCGTGGAGTTGACCGCCAGCAGGGCGAGCAACAGCGGCTCAACGGACACAAACTCGTCGCCCATTTCGCGTGCGACGTCGGTTGCCTTTATCAATACTTGGTTTGCCTCGTTGCCGAGATAGGGCTGTCCGCCCTGCACCTTCGGCAGTCTGCTGATCTCGCTGTCTGCGACGGTCTCAATCTGTGCGGCGTTCACTCCGAGTTTACGGAAAATGAAGTTGGTCACATCTTTGTCCTTGCTCATCACACCCTTCAACAGATGCACCGGCTCGATAGCCTGCTGACCGCGACTTTGAGCGATGTTAACAGCCTCTTGCACAGCCTCTTGTGCCTTAATTGTAAATTTGTCGAGTGTCATATTTTTGCTCTCCTTTCTTTCCTTGATTAAAAGTGTTATTCTGTTAAACAATCTCTTTACGATGTTCGTAAACCAATGTCTCAAAATACGTGCCCAAGGCTCCGACATGCCATAATGACAGCTTTAACTGACAAATTTTCAGTCTTTTGCGTTTACGAACAATACATATAATAAGGTGTAAAACATACTTTCGGCACCTCAAAGAATAAACATCTCTTAACAAAAGACGGATTTTCACGCTCCGGAATTTAACACGTGAAAAATCGAAAAATAGGATAACGAAACACTTAAAATCAGCTTTTGAAGGCCGATAGTTGACCTATTGTTTTGTAAAAGGTAACCTCTTGAAACGTAAAAGGTTACCTTTTGGAATGTAAAAGGTTACCTTTTGGAACGCAAAAGACGGTCTTTTACAATCACGAAGACCACCTTTTACACCTGATTTTGCCCTGAAACATATACCTTTTACATCTGTTTTCAGCCTCAAAATACGTCAAAAACACGTCTAAATGCACATAATCATTTGATTGTCAGACTGATAACGTTAACGCTCTCAGATTTAAAAATTTGACAGAAAGGCACGCCCTTGTCCTGAATTTTTAAAAATCCGGCATGTAAATGTTAAAAGAAACGCCCTGTTTTAACAAATATTAGCAGCCCGATT
>CAJMQT010000034.1 GCA_905215655.1 uncultured bacterium
ATCAAATCAGACGTGCCGAAGGCACGTCCCTACATCGCGGATTGTTCCGCTTAAACGTTTATTATTCATACAGGAAGAACACCCGTTCCATCATCTGCCACTTCTCGTCAGATGTCGCTTCGGCGGCGCAGTTCTGGAATTGTGCCACATGCTCTTCCCACTCCTGCTGTCTCGGCAGCGTGGCGAGGCGCGCCATTGCCTCGTCCCAGTTGAAGTCGAGGGGTGCGTCTACGATCATGAACAGCCTGTTGCCGAGCAGGTAAATCTCCATTTCGAGGATGCCAACGGCTTTTATCCCCTCTTTAATCTCGTCCCAGAAGTGCTCTTTGTCGTGCGCTTCGCGATAACGGCGGATAAGCTCCGCGTCGTTTTTAAGCTCCATTGTCTGGCAATACCGCTTTACGGGCATGCCGAATTCTTTTGTCTTGTAACCTTCCATGTCTTTTGATTTAAGCCCGAAACCTCCTTCCGACCTTATCGAATGGAAGTCCCCTCCTAACCTCCCCGAGGGGAGGAAATGAAGTTAGCTTTGTTGTTAGTTAATAGATGTATTTAGTTAATTCAATCATTCTGAACTCTTTACTCCCTTTATTTACCCTCGCCCAATCTGTTCTCCTCCCCTCGGGGAGGCTGGGAGGGGGCTGTCCCCTTTTTGTTCTCCTCCCCTCGGGGAGGCTGGGAGGGGGCTGTTGTTTCTTTGTTTTATTCCTTTAATTTCTCCCTGCATTCTTCCAGAATGGCGGTCAGCTCGTCCACGGTCGACGCCCTTAACATGGCGATGCGCGTCTGACGGAAGTCGGGAATGCCCTTGAATATCGGGCTTGCGGCGAGATGACGGCGCGTGTGCAGAATGCCGCGATACTCGTCGATGCGCTCCACATTGATGCGCAGCTGCTCTTCGAGGATGTCTATCTTGGCGTCAAGATCGAGCGTGTCGTCGGGCGCGTTGCCGTCAAGATAATCCCTAAATTCCTTGAAAAGCCACGGATGACCGAACGTTGCGCGACCTATCATCACCGCGTCCACGCCGTAACGCTCGAACGCCAGCCGCGCCTCTTCGGGCGTCGTGATGTCTCCGTTGCCTATTATCGGTATGTGGATGCGCGGGTTTCGCTTCACTTCGCCTATCAAAGACCAGTCGGCATTGCCCGTGTACATCTGGGCGCGGGTACGTCCGTGTATTGTCAGAGCCTCTATCCCGCAGTCTTGCAGGCGCTCCGCCAGTTCGGTGATTATAAGCTCCTCGCTGTTCCAGCCGAGCCTTGTCTTCACCGTTACGGGCACTTTTACCGCCTTTACCACCTCCCGCGTGATGTCGAGCAGCAGCGGAATATTGCGCAGCATGCCTGCTCCGGCGCCCTTGCCGGCAACCTTCTTCACCGGACAACCGAAGTTAAGGTCTATCAGGTCGGGCCCTGCCTGCTCCACAATCTTTGCCGCCTCGACCATCTGAGGCACGTCGCGACCGTATATCTGTATGCCCACGGGGCGCTCGTCGTCGCTTATCGTCAGCTTGCTCACCGTCGATTTGACGTCTCTGACGAGCGCTTCGGCGCTCACGAACTCGGTGTAGACCATCGCCGCGCCGTAGCGTTTGCACAGCCGTCGGAACCCTATGTCGGTGACATCTTCCATCGGCGCCAGCAACAGAGGCTGCCGCCCGAAATCCATTTCGCGTATCTTCATTCTTCCGTTTTTATCTTATCAAGTGATAAATGCCGCCTGCAAGACACTTCACAACGCCTTTCATCTCGAGCGAGAAGAGGGTGGAGGCGAGCTTGCCGACAGCCGTCCCGGTCGTCGCGGCGAGCGTGTTGACCTGCATGTCGTTATCGTTTTTCAGCACGTCGACCACCGCCTGCTCTTCGGCTGACAGCTCGGGGAAGAGCGACCGCTCTATTCCCTGTTCCTTCGCCTTCGTCATTTGCGCCTCGGTCTGCCAGCCGAGCACTTTTATCATGTCGTCTGCCGAGCAGATGAGCGTAGCCTTGCTGTCGCGTATCAGGTTGTTGCAACCTTCGGAATAAGCGTCGTCCGTGCGGCCGGGGAAGGCGAACACGTCGCGGTTATACTCGTTTGCGAGGCGTGCCGTGACCAGTCCGCCGCCGTGAGAGGCGCTCTCCACCACCACCGTTGCGTCGCTCATGCCCGCCACGATGCGGTTGCGCCGCAGGAAGTTCAGCTTGTCGGCGTTGGTCTTGGTAAAGTGTTCGGTAAGCAGTCCGCCCTGTTCCGTCATGCGGCGTGCCGTGTCCTTATGCCTTGCAGGATAGAGATAGTCCAGTCCGTGGGCAAGAACGGCGACGGTGTCCATGCCGTTGGCGAGCGCCTCACGATGGGCGCAGATGTCTATTCCGTATGCCAGTCCGCTGACAACGAGCGTGTCGGGACACAGCTCCCGCAGTCTGCCGACAAATCTGCGGACGCAGTCCTGACCGTAAACGGTGGCATGGCGCGTGCCGACGATGTCGATTACGTGCCGCCGGTTCAGGTCTGCCGTACCCTTGTAGAACAGCACCGGCGGTGCGTCTTCGCATACGGCGAGCCGCTGCGGATAGTCCGTGTCGTCGTGACAGATGATCTTTATGCCGCTCCTTATGCTGTATTCGATTTCTTCGTCAGCCCTTTTCCTCGCCCCGTCGATGTCTTTCAGGGCACGCATTACGGACAACGAGCAGTCGGGCATGACGTCTCTTATGCCGTGGCGTCCCTCGATCACAGCCGTGGCGCCACCCATGCGGCGGCACAACTCGATGATGTCGGCAGGCTTGAAGTGCCCGATCGCGGCAAGGGTGAGCATGTTAAGGGTTTCTTGGTCGGACATTGTTTCTTTTATGTTGAGGGGTTTTAAATTATGAATTAAGAGCTATCTTTAATTAAGAATTAAGAGTTAAGAAACGAAGTTCGGCGTTAAGCCAATTAAGAAAATATGCTTTTGGACTTTTTCAATCCTTCAATTCTCAATCCTTTCAACTGGCTTAACGCCGAACTTCGTTTCTTAATTCTTAACTCTTAACTCTTAATTCTTATTGAATCCATTGCTTGAAAGCTGCATCGTACTCGGCGCTTTCGCCCATGCGGCCGTTCACCAGACAGACAATGTCTATCTTCGCGCGGAAGCAGAGCTTGTTGTCGGCGGCGCGAAAGATGTCCTGATAAAAGGCGTAACGTATGCCTTCTTTTTTCAGGTTGAGGCATGACAGCATCTCGTCGTCGCATCTCAGCGGCGTCTTGAATTGCAGGTTCATACGTGCCACGACGGCGTCGACACCCTTGCGGTGCATCTCTGCGAAGCTCAGTCCACACTCTTTGAGGAAGAGGTGGCGCGTATGCTCGGCGTAATGCAGGTAGTTTGCGTTGTTCACTATCCCTTCGATGTCGCACTCATAGTCGCGAACGAGCAGCTTTGTTGTAAAGGCGTATTCCATTTTTCGATTTATTCTTCAATTAAGCCGGTAAGTTCTTCCAGACAGTCGGCTGTCTTTATAAGTCTTCGCCAGTCGCCCCTTATCATTCCGCGGCTCTGCATGTCGTAGAGGAGGGCGATGAGGCTGTTCCAGAAACCCTTCATGTTATAAAGTATTACGGGCTTTGAGTGATAGCCGATGGTTGCCGACGCCGCGACGGTGAACACCTCGTCGAGCGTGCCAATGCCGCCGGGCAGCGCTATGACGACGTCGCTCTGCGCCAGCAAGAGGTCTTTGCGGTCGCTCAGATTGTCGCAAGAGATTGTTACGTCGACGTTGTCGCTCTTCCTGCCTCCCTGCTCGATGATTGTCGGAACCACGCCGACGGTCTTTCCACCTGCCGAGCGTGTGGCGGCGGCCACGCACTCCATAAGTCCCATGTTGCAGCCGCCGAAGACAATGGTGTGTCCATTTGCGCCTGCCCAACGTCCCAACTCTTCCGTCATCCGGAAGAAATCGGGGTCTATATCGGCGTTAGCCGAACAAAAAACAGCTATTCTCATAATGGTGCAAAGATACAGTTAAATTAAGAATTATGAATTAAGAATTAAGAAAAATACACTTTTATGGAATGAGACAAATGGGACTTATGGGACAAATAAGCATAGCGCCAAGGCATATTTTCTTAATTCTTAACTCTTAATTCTTAATTCTTAACTCTTAATTCTTAATTTGTTTACCTCTTAATTCTTAATTTAACACTATCTTTGCAACGCATTAATAATTAAGTAGTTTTGAAGACATTTGAAGAATTGGGCGTCAGCGAAGAAATTCGCCGCGCCATTGAAGAACTGGGTTTTGAACAACCTATGCCCGTGCAGGAGGAGGTGATACCATACCTGCTCGGCAACAGAAACGACGTCATCGCACTGGCTCAGACCGGCACGGGAAAGACCGCCGCCTTCGGCATTCCGCTCATTCAGCGCACCGACTCGCGCGTCCGTCAGACGCAGGCGCTCGTGCTCAGTCCCACACGCGAGCTGTGCTTGCAGATAGCCGACGACCTTAAAGACTTCTCCAAGTATGCCGGCGGCATAAACGTCGTTGCCGTCTACGGCGGAACATCCATCGAAAACCAGATACGCGCGCTGCAAAAGGGCGCACAGATCATCGTCGCCACGCCCGGCAGACTTATCGACCTGATGCACCGCGGGGCGGCTAAGCTCGGAGCGGTGAAGAACGTTGTGCTCGACGAGGCGGACGAAATGCTCAACATGGGATTTTCAGAAAGCATCGACGAGATACTCGAAGGCGTGCCCGAAGACCGTAACACGCTGCTCTTCTCGGCGACGATGAGCAAGGAGATAGAGAAGATAGCCCTCAACTATCTGCACGAACCGAAAGAGATTGTGGTGGGAAGCCGCAACGAGGGGGCGGAACACGTGAACCACATTTATTATATGGTGAACGCCAAAGACAAATATCTCGCCCTGAAACGCGTCGTTGACTATAACCCGAAAATCTTCGCGATAATCTTCTGCCGCACGAAGCGCGAGACGCAGGAGATAGCCGACAAACTAATTCACGACGGTTACAACGCCGAGTCATTGCACGGAGATCTGTCGCAACAGCAGCGCGACCTGACCATGCAGAAGTTTCGTCAGCACCTCACCCAGCTGCTCGTGGCAACCGACGTGGCGGCACGCGGACTTGACGTTGACGATCTGACGCACGTGATAAACTTCGGTCTGCCCGACGACACGGAGAGCTATACGCACCGCAGCGGACGAACGGGGCGCGCTGGAAAGAAGGGCACGTCAATAGCCATAATCCACACCCGCGAGCGCCGCAAGATGCGCGACATAGAGAAAACCATCGGCAAGGAGTTTGTGGAAGGCGAGATACCTTCGGCGCGCGAGATATGCAAGAAGCAGCTTTACAAGGTGATGGACCAGATACTCAAAACCGATGTGAACGAGGAGGAGATAGCTCCCTTCATGCCGGACATCAACCGTTATTTCGAGTACATCGACAAAGACGATATCATAAAGAAAATAGTAAGTCTCGAATTCGGTAAGTTCCTCGCTTACTACGCTGACGCGCCGGAGATAGAAAAGCCGTCGACGAAAAGCGAGAAGACCAAGAACGAGCGTGGCAAGACAGAGCGCCGCCGCGACCACAAGCCCGAAGCGGGCTACAAACGCCTGTTTATCAACCTCGGAAAGGTGGACGGTTTCTATCCCGGAGAAATCATGCAGTTTATCAACCGCCACATCGAGGGACGTCAGGAGGTGGGCAACATCGACCTGATGAGCAAGTTTTCATACATCGAAGTGCCCGAACGCGACGCCCGCAAAGTGATGAACGCCATCGACGGAGCACGCTACAAAGGGCGCGAGGTGCGCTGTAACGACGCCGACCGCGGCGCCACACCGCAGCGCAAAGGCAGGAAAGGCTCTGACAACGGCGGCAAGCAACGCCCCGACAACAGCTTTGAACGCTTTGAGAAGAAGTCGAAACGCCGTGGCGAACAGACCTCCGACCGTAACGACAACGCTGGAAAGCGCCGCAACGGCAGTCGTGACTTTGCCGAGAACGGCAGGAAAGACGACTGGCGCCAGTTCTTCCGGAACAATGATGTCAAGCTGAAAGGCGAAGAGCCCGATTTCAGTGAAGAGGGCTGGGCACGCCGCCGTCCGAAGAAAAAATGAAAAATTGAATTAAGAAAATTAAGAGTTAAGAATTAAGAATTAAGAAAAATAGCAACGAGGGATATTTTCTTAATTCTTAATTCTTAATTTTCTTAACTCTTAATTCTTAATTTACGAAGTGCCTCTTCTTTCAATTTCAAAAGGCGGTCTTTTATCTTCTGAAAGACCGCCTTTTGCATGCTGAAAGCTTGCCTTTTACAAGGTAAAAGACCGCCTTTTGTAAAACGCCTGATTGCCGATGAAAATCGTAAGGAAATCCGCTTGTTTCCTTTCAATTTTCCTTCAATCTTTTAATTTTCCTTCAATCTTTCAATTCTTCAATTTTTTCAACCCTCAGTTTATCCGGGTCAATCTCCTTGAACGCTATGCGCTTGCGGCGCCAAGTGTAGACGCAGTACAGATGACCGTTCCTGCCTTGTATTATCGCCGGGTAGGAGTAGCGGCTGATGGGGCTGTCTTCCAGCGTGAGCACGTGGTGCCATGTCTTGCCGTCGTCTGTGCTCATGGCGAGTGAGAGCGGCGTGCGCGGTCCCTTGTGAGTGCCCATTATGGTCTGGAAATTGTTGTATATCAGCACATGCCGACCGTCGCGCAGCGTCACGGCGTCGGTGCCGCTCTGGTTGTTGGGTATGTCGCTCAGCGTCACCTTGCTCCATGTCAGTCCGTCGTCAGAGCTGAACGATGTCGCCAACAGTCCGTTGTGCGTGCGCATGAGCACTTGCAGCCTGCCGTCTTTCAGTTTCAGTATGCTCGGCTGGATGCACTTTATGGGGCGCATCTTGGTGTCGTCGGTCAGCGGACGCTCCTCTGCCTCGATGGGACCTGTGCTGGTCCACTGTCCCGTCTTCATGTCGTACAGCTCCACATGGAAGCGCCATCCCGTCTCGTCCTCGGTGCTTGACGGGCATACTAACCGTCCGTCTATAATCTCGGGCTTGTTCTTTACCGGACCGATAAAGCCCTCGGGCAAGCTCTCCTTACGGCTCCAAGTGCGTCCGTTGTCTTTCGATTTAGTTACCCATCCCTGCCATTTCGGCACCGTCTCGCCAATCTTGAAGAACAGCCACACCTCTCCGTCGGGCATGGTAAAGAGCACCGGGTTCCAGCAAGCCTTGCGCGGCGTCGCCGTGGTGCTTGGCTTGAGGTTGAGTGCGGCGTCCGTTCCGTCGGCTACGAGCACGGGGGCGTCCCATTTGTCGGCACCTTTCGGCTTGCGGCTCACCCATATCGACACGTCGGGGTTGCGTTCCTTCGTGCCGCCGAAGTATGCCGCCAACAGGTCGCCGTTGGGCAGCTCGGTTATGGTCGACGCATGAGCCTCGGGGAAGGAGGTGAACTCATACAGGAATTCGTCCTTCACTATCGCCTCGCTGCGCGGCTTTATGTCGCGCTCGAAGTGGTGCTGTCCGCTGCCCACGCTAACCTTCTCGCCGCCCGGCAGGTACACCTCGGCTGTGGTGTTGCAGGGCACTTCGATGTCCCATACGAGCTTTTCCGGTGTCTTTGTCCAGCGGCTTGCGGCAATACCCCAAGGTGTCTCCGTCTGACCGGAGATGTTGAAGCAGTCAGGAATTTCAAAAGCGGGCTTGAACGTCAGTACCGCGCTCTCGGAAGCGTCCCAGCGTATGCCCGCCAGATAGCGGTAGCTCCATTTCAGGAGGTCGCCCAAGAGCATCACATGGTTGGCGCTGTTCATCTGCGGAGCCGCCGTGTCGCCGTTCCACAGCTCCCATATCGTTGTCGCGCCGTTAGCCGCCATGTATCCCCACGACGGATAAGTGGAGTTGGTGGCAAGGGCGTAGGCAACATCGGCGAAGCCGTTGTCGCTGAGCGTCTCCATCAGCCATGATATGCCTATGACGCCGCATGTCACGTGGTGCAGACCTTTATATACGTCGGTCATCTGTCTCACCACATTGCGCGCCACGTCATGGCGCAGCTCATCGGGCACGATGCCGAACGCCAAGGGCAGGATGTTTGCCGTGACGGTGTTGTTGCCGTAGAATATGCTGTCGGGATAAAGCACGTGGTCGGGGCGTGGCGATGTGCCGCGCTTGCAGGTAAGGAAACGGCGGTTGAAAGCCTCGGTCATTGTCTGCCGGCGCTCGCGCCACAGGCTTATGTCGCCGTCATTGCCGCTCAGCGTGGCAAAGTGCTCCATCTCTTTCATAATCTTTATGGTGTAAGCCGTGGCTATCAGCGCGCCGTCGGTCTTGCGTGCCGGGTCCTTGGAGTGTATCAGGTCGAGCCGTTCGGGCGGCAGACACCAGTCGCCATACTTGTCTTTCGTCATTATTCCGTCGCGCACGTACTCCTTTATCATGTGCTCGAGCCACTTCTTCATTGCCGGATAAGCCGTGACGGCGGGCTTGTCGTCGCCGTACTGGCGCAGCAGCATGTCGGCGGAGAGTGGCAGCACGGCCGGCCACGTCATGTTGTCCTCATAATAATTGTAATAGCCGGGCGACACGTTGTTGATACTTCCGTCGGAACGCTGTGTGTCGACGATGTCGCGTATCCACTTGGCGTAAAGGTCGTGATTGTCGAAGAGGAAGCTCTCGCCCCAGCAGCCGGCGGCACGGTCGCCTAACCACGGCTGGCGCTCGTCGCGCTGCGGACAGTCAACGGGGAAGCCCTTATAGTTGGAGAGTATGCCCCACCATGCGTTGCGCAGCACCTTGTTGAAGAGCGTGTCTGACGTGACGAGACCCGCCATCTGCTTGTCCGTGACGGGCTGTGCCGCCGACGCCATGGCGTCTGACACGGTGTATGCAACGTAGTCGTCGGCATTGATCGCGCCGCGGCGTTGCACCTCCATATAGCGGAAGCCGTGGGTGACGAACCGCGGGAAGTGAAGCTCGCCCCGCTCGTCGCCGCGGCAGATATACGTCTCTTCGCTCTGACAGGTGCGCATGTTCTCGCGGTAGAGGCTGCCGTCGGCATTGGCACGCTCGGAGAAGCGCATCCTGATGGTGTCGCCGGGCTGACCGCTCACGCGGAAAGCAACGACGCCCGACATGTTCTGACCGAAGTCGATCACGTTTTTGTTGATAAGTCTGCCCTTGCCGTAGAGCCTGCGTACCATGCCTTCGGCAGGTTGGGCACGCAGGGTGCCGATGGGCAGCGTGGCACGCTCGGCAGTCTGCCATGCAGAGTCGTCAAAGTCGGGACGGCTCCATGCCCCTTCGTCGCGGCTGACATCGCCGAAAGCCATGCGGGCGTCAAACACCTCGCCGTCGTATTCGTTGTTGGAACGTATCGGGCCGGCTGCCGACAGTTTCCACGTCTCGTCGGTGCTCCACGTCTCGCGGCTGCCGTCCTCATATTTTATGATGACGTTCACACGACATTTGGGCAGTCCGTAGATGGGCGTCTTGTAGGGTTTGTTCTGGCGCATGGGGAAGTATCTGCCGTTGCCCAACGCCACGCCGAGGCACACCTTGCCGGCAAAGTCCTTGCCGCCCTGCTGCATCAGGGCTGTAATGTCATAAGCGTTGTAGAACACGGTCTTGTAAAAGTCGGTGGACATGGGTTTCAATACGTGGTCGGGGTCAAGCTCCGTGCCGTTCACGAAGAAGCTGTGCAGACCGAGTCCGGCTACATAGGCAGTTGCCTCCGTCACCTTCTTGCGCGGCGTGAAGACCTTACGCACATAGCGTGCGGCGAGCCTCGTGTGCAGCCCGCGTTCCTCGCCGGCTTGCAGGCTTTCGAGTCCTATCCAACGTCCGCGCCAGTGCGTCTCCGCTGTCAGACCGATGACAAACTGCACGGGGCGGCTCCACTCTGTCACGCCTTTGTTTGTCGTCACCTTCACGCTGACCCAGCAGCGTGTGTTGTCGCCAAGTGCCTTGCCGCCATACTTCACCCAGAGAGACTTTGACGAGCTGACGTCGCCGCTGTCCCACAGGTCGCCGCGACCTGCCGAGGCGTCTGTCGCCGACGTCGCAACGACAAGGCGGTATGACGTCTGCATGACGTCGTTCCTGTCTGACACAATCTGCCATGAGAAACGCGGAGTGGGGGTGTCGAGCACTATCATCGACGTTGACGGCCGGCGCCCTTCAACCGTCAGCTCGCCGACTATTACATACGGCTTGGCGGAACGTGCCACGACGCTCAACACGAAAGCCATCAGCGCTATTGCCGTTATAATTAATCTGTTAAACTGTTTCATATCATAGGTGTTTTTTTATAAGAACGGAATTTTCTTATCATATTTTCCTGAATTGACAAAAGTTGCTGTAAACTCCGGAACCTTTCTAAAAAACAGGTCGCTTACCGTCTTCGGCAAGCGACCACAGGTGATACGTTTGTTTCATCGCGTACCATCCAAGAAAAGCACGAACCGAAGGCATGGTCAGGCATGCCCTCGATTTGCTGCTTCCGGATTATTCACCGCTTGCCTTTTTACCGACAAACGTGTATTTGTAAGTTGTCGTTACACGTCCGCTACGCTGTTTCAGAGTGAACGTTACCGTCATTTCTTTTTCCGCGTTGATGCGACCTAAAAATATGCTGGAAAGAGCATTTACGACTGAGTTGTTGTAGAAGTAGAAACCTTCGCCGGCGTATGTGATGTTGGCGAGCAGGTTATGATCTACCGCAAACTCGTCGCACTTCAAGATGAAGTTGCCGAAGTTTGCCTTGTCGGCTTCTATCGTTACTGTGCCTGCCGACTCGTAAACCGTCGTTTCGCCCTCCTTCACTCTGCTGAAAGTTCCGCTGTAAACACCTGCGGCGGCAACTTCGGGAGCTCCGTCACTTACAGGTCCGTTGTCATCATCGTCGCTGCAAGACACGAAAGTCATGGGCAATGCCAACAATATCGCAAATAAAAATATTAAATATCTTTTCATAATCGTATCTTTTTAATTAGTATCCTGCATTCTGATCATCGTCCGTTATCGCCGAGTTGGTGCCTATCTCTTTTGCCGGTATAGGTCTGTACCACTTGATTTCGCCGCGGGCATTGCTCATGTCGGCAGGGCTTGATATTTCTCTGTTAAATTCAACGTTGTATTTTACAAGCTGCTTTGTTCTGCGAAGGTCGACCCAACGTGTCGTCTCGGCCCACACCTCTCTTACGCGCTCGTCGAGGATCACGTCGATGGGACGTAACGTTCCGAAGTTCGGACTTATCGTGTAATCGGCATGATAACTTGCGAAGGATTCGAGATGCGTCGCATGAGCGCGGTCGCGGACGGTGTTGACATATTTAAGCGCCATGCCCTCGTTGCCTGCCATGAGGTAAGCCTCGGCAGCCGTAAGATACATCTCGCTGACGTGGAACACCACGATGTCGCGATAGCAGTTGCTCACTCCGCCCTGCTGGACGGTGTTGGGATCGTCAAACTTCTTCGTTACAAGCGTCGGAGCGACGTATTGTGAGATGTAAGACGCATAGTCCTTGGTCGTCACGTTGCCGGGCGTACCGTCGGCTTGGAATTCCCAAAGCATTGCAGGCTCGGCGATATAGTGCACCTTGCATGCGTTGGCTGCCGTGCCTTTTGCAAACTGTGATTTGTGCTCGGCGATGTATTCATTGATTTCTTCCGTCGTGGTGTACCATGGGAAGTATCGCTCGGTAATGCCGAGGTTAGCCTTTGCTTCTTCCGAGGCATTGTAATAAGCGTAATAACCTGATGCCGGCCAAGGATATTCGTTGGGGAAGTAATTGTAGATGGTGGTCATGAACGTTGCCTCAAAGCGTTCGTCGCCTTTCGCCCAGATGTATATTGCCTTGGTGTTGGGAACCAGCACGCCCGAACATGATTTCAGACCGGAGGTGATAGGGTCTCCAAGTTGCGAGCCGTAGGTGTTCTGACGCTGGTTACCACCGTTGAGCACGTCGCCCGGGAAACCGTCGCGTTCATACTGAACAGACCAGATCTCTTCTTCGTTGCCTTCGTTATAAGGGCTCCACTTGTCAGCAAAGCTCATCGTGAGAGGCTGTCCTGCTATCACCTCGTCGGCATAGCGTGCCGCCTTGGCAAAGTTTTCGGTGCTTGTAACGCTGTAAGTGCCTTTTGCGGCGTCGGTGAGCTGAGTGTCCAGATCCCATGCTGCGGCAAGATAAACCTTTGCAAGCAGTGCCTTGACAGCCCTGCGGTTGACGTTGCCTTTGTGGTCTTCTGCGGGCAGGGCTGCGTCGGTGGCCAAGCCTTCAAGCTCGTTGATGACGCTTGAATATATATCTTTGAGCGGCGTCTTGGGATAATCACGTTTCTTGCCGTTTTCGATATATTCGGTAACGTAAGGCACCGAGCCATACTGCTGGGTGAGCAGATAGTAACCAAAGCAGCGTATGAACTTAGCCTCGGCAAGATACTTCGGATTTTCCGCTCCGTACTTGGCAAGGCAGTTAGCCTGATTGATCATATAATAAGCGTTCTTGTAATACTCCTCGACACCGCTGTCTTCGTATGTCAAGTCGTAGGTGTTATAGTCGTTTGAGCGCGCCGTCTGCGTCACCGTGTAAATGTCGGTTCCCCACTCTGTGAGGTTGACGTCGTTGACCATTGGCTTTATGGCGTTATACATCGACACGCGGACGGCAGCCTGACCCTCTTCCGTCGCGAAATAAGGCTCGGCGTCGATAGCCGCCTTATTGTCTGCATCAAGGAAGTCGCTGCAGCTTGTATTTACAAAGGTAGTGACAGAAGCCAGAAATATTGCTAAAATAACTTTTTTCATATCTGTATGTCATTAGTGTTTGTTAGAATTTAATGTTAGCGCCCAACTGCCATGTGACGGTGCTCGGACCGTCGTTGCTGTTTGAAGCCGTAGCCCACTCCGGATCGTAGCCCTTGTATTTGGTGATTACGAACGGATTGGTGACAGTGCAGTAAATGCGGAAGTTGGTGCATCCGATTTTTTGGAGCCATGCCTTGGGCAGGGTGTAGCCCAATGTTATGTGCTTTACCTTTACATACGAACCGCTTGTGAACGAGTTGGTAGAGCCCAGCCAGTTGGGGGTGCCCACACCGCCGTTGCCAACCGCCACGTTCGGGAACGGATAAGAACCATAGTGCGTCTTCTCCTGATAAACCGGATTGATGTATGTTCCGTCGGGATTTATTCCGTCGCAGTCGATCAGCGTTCCGGCCGGTATGTACCAGTCGGCGTTGAGGCGCATCGTGGCGCGGTTGTTGATATTTAAGTAATCATTATAGAAGTTTGAGTAAATTGTGAAGTTCTGCTTCGTATAGATTGAGAACGAGAAGTCCCAGTTCTTGTATTGTAGGTTAGATGAGATACTTCCGGTCCAGTCAGGGTCGCTCTTGTAAATCTTCTTGTCTGTGTCGGTCAGACGTCCGTCGCCGTCCACATCCTTGATTATCGGGTTGCCTTCGATAAGTCCGTAGCATTTGTAATAATACTCATACTCGGGAACCGACGTGCCGGGGGTGAAGCCCTGTATTCTTGCTATCTCGTGGTCGGGAACGATCATGTTGCGGTCGCTGACGATGCCTACCCACTGATATCCGTAGATGTTGTTGTAAGGCTGTCCGATGAAGAGGTTGCCCGTGGGGTCGCCGGTGACGAGGTTACCCGTGCCGTTGATTTCGAGCACCTTGTTCTTGTTGTGCGCGAAGTTGAACGTTGTTGTCCAATGCCAGTCCTTGGTAACGATGTTTTCTGTTGTCAAAGAAACCTCGACACCGCTGTTGCGTACAGAGCCGATGTTGGTGATCATTGACGATCCGCCCGCCTCGAGAGGCAGCTGAACGTTGTAAAGCAGGTCGGTTGACTTCTTGTTGTAAACATCGACGCTACCGCGGATACGTTCGTTAAGGAAGCCGAAGTCGATACCTGCATTGAATTCGTGAGAACGCTCCCACTTCAAATCCTTGTCAATGACGCCGCTGGGATACATTCCCTGCATGTAAGACGAGCCGAAGGGATAATATACCGGACCTGACGCCGTGAGACGTGTGGCGTAGTTGCCGACGCTGTTATTACCGGTCACACCGTAGGAGAGACGCAGCTTGAGGTTGCTCAGCCATTTGCGTGTGTTCTCCATGAACTTCTCTTCCGATATGCGCCATGCTAAGGCGAATGAGGGGAATGAAGACCAGCGGTTGCCCTTTGCGAACTTGGAGCTGCCATCCCATCTTACTGTCGCCGTAGCCATGTACTTGCCTTTGTAAGAGTAGTTTGCCCTCAAAGCGTATGACATGAGTGAAGACTCGGCAAAGCTGCTGCTTGAATTATTATAGTCGTAGCCCTTGTCGGTGGTGCCGATAGCCCACCACTCTGTGCCGGCAAGCACTTTGTTGTAGTAAAGTTTCTCTGCCTCGGAGTTGTTGTAAGATGCCGAAACAAGTCCCATTACGTTGATGTGGTGTGCCTCGTTGAAGGTCTTGTCGTAGGTAATCATGTTGTCCCAAGTCCATGAGTAGGCAGCCGATGTCTGGCGGCGTGCCGTGTTCTGGCTCTGACCTGCCAGCGTGCCCTCGTAGAAGCCGTAACGCTCATAGTTGAACGTGGGCGAGAATGTAGACTTCAATGTGAGTCCTGCCAGCGGGGTCGCTTGCAGATATACGTTGGCCATTGCCAGCCATGACGCCGTGTTGGACGACTGGTCCTGCATGTAAATCAGCGGGCTGATGTTGCTGGTGAACTGATAGACGTCGGTGCCCAACACTTCTTTGCTGCCCGGCTTGAGGTTGATGTTGCCGTTCTCGTCGTAAGGCTGGCAGAAGTCGTTGATATGAAAGGCGTTCTGCACGGCGTTGTCGCTGGCGTAGTCGTGGTCTATCTTGGCGAGGTTTACGCTGAAACCGGCTGAGATATACTTGTTGAGCTGTCCGTCGAGACTTCCCTTGATGGTGAACTTCTCGGTCTTGTCGCCCTTGAACGTGCCTTCCTCGCTCATGTAGCCGAGTCCCATGTGGTAACTTACCTTGTCCGACGCGCCGCTGACGGCGATGTAGTGGTTCTGCTGCTTGCCGTCTTGAAGCACGAGGTCGCGCCAGTTGTAAGTCTTGCCCTGTTCGAGTATTTCTTTCATGCGGAATACGCCGTCGGGTCCTGCCGAGTTGCTGTTGAGCAGACAACGGTCAAGGTCGTTGTTTACCATGACGGGCTTGCCGTTCATGTAGTCTCCGTTTGCCGCGCTGAGGAATTTCAGGAAGCGGTACTTATAGAACTGTTCGCCGTTCTGGAAGTCCGGCATGCGCGCCACCTTCGCCACGCCGTAGTATCCGTCGTAAGAGATGGTGGGCTTGTTGGAACGCTTGTTGACCGACGTGCCGCTCTTGGTGGTTACCATCAGCACACCCGCCGTTGCGCGGCTACCGTAGATTGCTGTTGAAGATGCGTCTTTCAGTACGTCGATGCGCTCGATGTCCTGCGGGTTGAGGAAGTCGATATCGTTGCAGATTACGCCGTCGACAACATACAGCGGGCTCTGGTCGCCGCTGATGGAGTTCTTACCACGTATCTCGATGTTCATGCTTCCGCCGGCACGACCTGACACCTTGGTGATGTTCACGCCGGGCACGCTGCCCTGCAAGCCTTCGAGCACGGAGGGTGCGCCCTTCTCGTTGATCTTGTCGGTGCCGATGGATGATACCGAACCTGTAAGGTCAGACTTCTTCATCGTTCCGTAACCTACAACGACAACCTCGCTCAGCGCTTGGTTGTCTTCTTCCATGACGATGTTGAGCACGGTCTTGTTGCCCGGCACCACGGTCTTTGCCTTATAGCCGATATATGTTGCAACTACTTTTGTTTTACTGTCGGCAGTCGGTATCTTGAAATTTCCGTCGAGATCCGTTACCGCCACAGACTTTCCATCCACCGATATGGTCACTCCGATCAGCGGAGCTCCCTCTGCGTCTTTCACCGTACCGCTGATTGCCTGTTGGGCAAACGCGCCTATGCACGACGCTGAAAGCGCAATGAATAAAAACAGTTTTTTATACATAAGATTATTTTTTATGTTGAGATGTTGAGGTTTTTATGTTGAAGTGTTGAGGTGTTGAGATGATGAATGGTTTGTTGAGATGTTGAGGCGTTGAAAGATTTTCACGTCAACTTAAAGACTCTGCGCCGGTCAACCACCTGCAACCTTGGTCGCACAACTCAACCATTAATCATTATTTCGACACTTTTTCCAATGTGTAACAAAACGAGAATTTCGGCAGAATAAGCTAAAATGTAGTGACATGCCTCTGGCATGTTTGATTTGATTATAAATACATTACATATTTACACATGCCCAAGGCACGTCCCTGCATATTGGCGTATCCCGCTTTACTTTGTTAAACCAATTATTTATTTTATGTTTTCAACATAGAATAAACGCTTCGCCTCGGCATAATCAAAACAAGTTTTGCTTCTGCTCTCGGCTTGCAGTTTATTTTACAATCTTCTTACAGCCATTCTCGATAACTATACCTTTGTAGTTCTTGTCAACGCGCTGACCTGAAATGTTATAGCGGATATTGTTAGCCGCCTTTTCAGCGGTGATGTTGCTGATGCCTGAACCTGCGTTGTCGGCTGCCTCGCGGGTGGTGTAAATCTTGAACAACAGGTTGTACTGGTTGTTGCCGCTGCCGTAGAAGTTGAAGTCGCCCTCATAAGGCAATGTGCCGAAGTCGAGAGAAGCAACGATTGTGTTGTTCGGGTCGAAGGTTGTCGACTGTGTTCCGTCTTTTACAGATACGCCGCCCGAGCAGGGATCCATAGGATATTTTGCCGTGGTCTTGATGTTCATCTGAACGCCCTTGCCGATGGGGTCTACAAACTCGTATGCAACGCCTTCAAACGTCTCGTCTCCTGCGCCCCAAGCCAGCAGATAGTTCCAGTTGTGGTCAGTTGACTGAGAGTTGCCGAAGATATCAATTCTGTAAACCTGTGTGCCCGCCGGTATCGTAATGCTGTAAGTCTGGTTGTTCTTGAAGTTGAGGCACTTGTTGACATAACCTTTTTCTGTCCAGACAGGCTGTGTGAACGGTTCTGCGGGCAATGTACGTCCGTGCATGTTCAAAACGAAATTCGTGCCTGTAAACTTGTAAATCTCTGTCGTTGAGTTGGCAGCGTCATAAGTATCTCTGCTTAAAGTTACGACACCGTCTTCCGCTTTAACGTTATTGAAAGACATTAATACTGTAAGAACCAAGAATAAAAGTTTTTTCATAAGATTAAATTTTAATATGATTAATAAATTAATTAGGTTAATTCTTAATATTTTTTTAGAAGGTTGGGTTATATAAGGTAAAGGTCAAGGCTGATTTGTAAATTTAATATCACGTTGGCAAAATTAAAACAATCAAAATCAATAATGCCGTTATTTTTGATAAAGCGACCTTTATTTTTGACAATATTTAAGTCTTTCGCCGGTTCTAAACCGAAAATTACACCTGACGTTGAAAAATTTTCACCTTTCGGATTGGCTTTCCATTAATCCGTTTTTTGTTTCTCTGTTTCGCCGTTTTTCATTATTTCCTTACATTTTGTCACTTTGAAAATGTTCGGGAAAATTCGGAAAATAGAAATAATTACGCGCTGAAACAGCGTGAAAAGTAAAAAAGATTGACACAAAAAAGTAAAAGTGCCTCTTTTATCTCGCAAAAGTGCCACTTTTACATCATAAAAGTGGCACTTTTACCACAAGAAAATGCCCGTTTTTTTACCCGAAAAAGTGCATTTTTACCCCGTTTCCCGGTCATTTTTATTGCACATTTTATGATAAATCATCGTAAACGGCTGTCGCGCCGCCACTTACGATTGCACGCGAAATTTTAAAAATTTGCGCCCTTCGGATTTTAATTTTCAAATTTTTAAATCTGAGAGCGTTAACGAAAATCAAGTTGTCAGTAAAAATGCGGATTTCGTTACGTTTTGGAAGAGGAAGGGAAAGGAACAGCCTCACCCCCGAACAGCCTAACAGCCTCACCCCCGACCCCTCTC
>CAJMQT010000035.1 GCA_905215655.1 uncultured bacterium
CAAAAGGCAGCCTTTTACAAGGTAAAAGACCGCCTTTTGGAAATCAATATGTTTGCGATGAAAACTGTAAGGAAAAGGAGTGAAAAAGTAACGGATCGTTACTTTTGAATTGAAGATTGAAAGATGGAAGTTCAGAAGTTTAAAGCTATTGTCTGAACTTCTGTACTTCTAAACTCCTGAACTTCCATCTTTCAATCTTCATCCCAATTTTTCAATTTTTCAATCTTTCATTTTTTCAATTTTTTAAGCATCCATTCCATCTGTCCGTATTCCGTCGTGTCAGATGTCCAATGCTCGTTGACGGGTGTTATCAGCGACTCTTTCGGACAACTGAGGGTGTTCCATACGGCGTAACTTGTCGTCGGAGGACACACGTCGTCGTTATATCCCCATGTCATATATGTCGCCGCTTTGACGTAGCGCGCAAAGTTCACAACGTCGTAATACGCCATCGTCCGTATTTTTTCCGGCGTCAGCATACCCTCCATACGGTTGAAGTGAGGCCATCCTCCCGTGCGTCCTGCGCTGTAAGCCGCCATGTCGCTCAATGCGGGATGGTTGACTATGCACTGTGTGACGCCGCCATGCAGCGCCGCACCGACAATAGACAGCGCTCCGCCCTGGCTGCCGCCCTGTATCACGAGGTTGCGTCCGTCCCACTCGGGCAGCTCCGTCAGCAGGTCGAGACAGCGCACCACGGCAAGGTAGACATGCTTCATGTAGTAGCTTTCGCGGCTGTCCAGACGGTTGGTAACGTACTGGGTGTTACGCTCGTTGAATGCCTTCGACAGGTCGTTGAAAGTCGACTCGGGCAGACGAGGGTCCAGTCCGTGTATCTCCATCTCCATCCTTATGCAGCCGTTTTCGGCATAATACGTGTGGCGCATAGGGTAACGGATGGTCTTTATGCCCGCTCCCGGAGGACAGAGCACGGCGGGATGACTGCCCTTACGGGCGTTCTTGGGGTAGAACAGGTAGGCGTAGACGCTCTGACCCTCGTTGTTCACCTTTATTTTCAGCAGGTAGCAGTCCACCTTGTCGGTGCAATATTCCTTGGCAATCTCCTTCGTATAACTTATCGGCAACTGCCTCATGTCGGCAACGTTTTTGTCCCAGAACGTCTTGAAGTCTTTGGGCTCTTTTGTAAACGGCTGTATCTTCTCCGGCGAGAAGCCCACCTTTACATGATGGACGTAAGTCTTGCCGCCTATCGTCGCTTTCAGACGCAAGTCTCTGAAGCCCGGCGCACGCCTCGTTCCGATGTTCAGCGTTGCCCTGCCTTTTTTCAGTTCCAAGGCTCCCTTCTTGTCAGCCGGCAGCATGTCGTCGCCAATCTCGTAGCTCACAAGGCAACTTTGAGGCACTCCATACTTATACAGACGCACCTCGACGGTAGCCTCTTCGCCCGTTTTATACAGCCAGTCGGCATGGTTTGGCTCCGTTACCCACAGGTAATCCGAGCGATACGGATAGTTCTCTGCTCCCACGTTGACACAGAGGAAGCATAACATCAACATTGTAAAAAAGATTTTTTTCATAGTTTTTAGCAGTCTTATTCGTTTACAAAGGTACGGCATTAAGCGCTAACGCAAGGTTAAATATCTTTAAAAAGGAGGCGTATGCTTGTTTTATTCGCGGCAAAACATATATCTTTGTAATATCAAAATAATATCAAAATAAGACTTTCGGAAATTTAAAACATTACGGAATTATGGAAAATAAAGAATTTGCATTCGGCGGGAAGACCCTCAGCGGTATTCCGATGCTTGTGTTAAACCTTCTTCTTTACGTGGCTTTCATCGCTCTGGCGATATACGCCGGTGTTGAACTTGACGACACGTTGGCAGGCTTTGTCATTACTCTCTGCGTGCTTGGGTTCATCGCCAATATCGTTGCAAGCTGCGGATTTGTGCAGATTGAGCCGGGAGAGGCGCGCGTGATGATGTTCTTCGGCAAGTACCGCGGCACATTCTCAAAGCCCGGTTACACGTGGGTCAACCCCTTCATCTCGGCAAAGAAGCTCTCACTCCGCGCCCGCAACCTCGACGCCGAGCCGATAAAGGTGAACGATAAGATGGGTAACCCGATAATGATTGGCATGGTGCTGGTGTGGAAACTGAAAGACACCTATAAGGCAATGTTCGAGATCGACGCGCAGACAATGGCTCAGGCATCGGTCAATCCCAACCAGATTACGGCGTCGGCAGCAGGTATCATGAACGCCTTTGAGAAGTTTGTGCGCATTCAGGCGGACGCCGCGCTGCGTCAGGTGGCAGGACAATACGCCTACGACAACGGCGAGCACGGGACAAACGAACTGACTCTGCGCGACGGAAGCGATGAAATCAACAAGCAGCTCGAGGCTACAATCGATGAAAGACTGGCGATGGCAGGCATCGAAGTGATTGAGGCGAGAATAAATTACCTTGCCTACGCTCCCGAGATAGCGGCAGTAATGTTGCGCCGTCAGCAGGCAACGGCGGTGATAGCGGCGCGCGAGAAGATTGTCGAAGGTGCCGTCTCAATGGTCAAGATGGCTATCGACAAGCTTGGAAGCGAAGAGATTGTCGAGCTGGACGAGGAGAAGAAGGCGGCAATGGTGAGCAACCTGCTCGTCGTTCTCTGCGGAGACGACACGGCGCAGCCCGTCATCAACACCGGAACGCTCAACCACTAAACACATTAAATGAATGATGGGAAACGGGACTTTCCCGTTTCCCATCTTCCCTTTTCTTGTTTATAATAAGATAAAAATGTTCGGATTAGGAAACAAAAGACAGTTAACACTTCAAAAATACGAATGCAACCCGAAGATAGAAGGCAGACTTTACGTCTTCTTCGCGGTGCTTACAATAGTAATATTCGGCGGCGGAATGTTTCTCGAAGATGATTTCAGCCTTATTCCTTTCTTGGTATTTGTCGTCGTTACGGTGGCTCTTGCCGCTTTCGGCGTTTACCTCTTGTATTTCCGTAAAAAGCCTTTGAAGCGTGAGGTGGTGCTCGGTACGTATTTCAGCGACCTCTACCTGCGCAGCAAACCGCTGTTTATCGCCCTTGAAACGCTTTATGCCGTGCTGATAATGGGCGTTCTGACGCTGCTCCCCTCGCTGCCCGGTTTGTTCTCGGACGGTACGATTGATATTCTACAAGATCTCTCCCAACACGGCTTTATCATCTTCGGTTACGTCGTTTATCACTTCGTTCAGGAGTATTTTTCTTACTATTTGTACTACAAATGGCTGGAAGATACGGCGGCGGAGACGGCGTCCGGACGTTCCGGGAGCGACATTTATTCATCCAAATTGTAACCGATGCCAAAGAAAGAGTCAAACATAAAGAGTTTTGTTCTCCGCGTTGACGCCGACACGATGGCGGCAATCGAGAAGTGGGCGGCTGACGAGTTCCGCTCCACCAACGGTCAGTTGCAATGGATTATCAGCGAAGCGCTGCGCAAGGCGGGAAGAAGCAAGAGAGTTAAGAGTGAAGAATTAAGAGTGAAGAATTAAGAATTAAGAAAATAACTCTTGTGGTTTTAAACGACAAAGCCATTTTTCTTAATTCTTCATTCTTAATTCTTAACTTTCTTAATTCTTACCTCTTAATTCTTAATTTAAAAAGAATTATGATGAGTTTACTTCGAGATTATATAACCGGACTTGTCCCTCTGTATGGCGAGAGAGAGGCGCGGGCGATAATGTATGCCGTGCTCGACGTGCGTTTCGGCATGTCGAGAGCCGACGTTTTGTGCGGTGCCGTGGAGCGGATGACGGCAGACGGGCGGGCGGAACTTGACCGGATAATGTGCCGTCTGGAACAGGCGGAACCGTTGCAGTACGTCCTCGGCGAGACGATGTTTTGCGGACGACGGTTCAAGGTGCGCCCCGGCGTACTCATACCGCGCCCCGAAACGGAGGAGCTTTGCGCCCTGATAACAGCTGAGAACAAAGATATGACAGGCTTGAAGGTGCTCGACGTGGGCACGGGCAGCGGCTGCATAGCCGTCACTCTTGCCGCCGACATGCCCCGGTCGGCGGTCTCCGCGTGGGACATATCGCCCGAGGCGCTCGCCGTTGCGCGTGAAAACGCCGCGTTGAACGGCGTCAGCGTCACGATAAAAGAGCAGGACATACTCGCCGTAGAGCCGTCTGCCGGCGCGTGGGACGTCATCGTAAGCAACCCGCCTTACATACGAATGAAAGAGCGGGAGGCGATGAACCGTAATGTCTTGGACTACGAACCGCACACCGCTTTGTTCGTTCCCGACGCCGACCCGCTGCTCTTTTACCGCGCCATAAGCCGTTATGCAGCCGTCTCGTTGCGCCCCGGCGGTCGCCTGTATTTCGAGGTTAACGAGGCGTTTGCCCGCGAAACGGCGCAGCTTATGTCGTCGTTCGGATTTAAGGACGTAGCTATAAAGACGGACGTTTACGGCAAAGAGCGGATTGTTTACGGAGCGTTGTGATTAAAGACAGCGGGTGATTGACAATGAAATAATAACAAGCAAACATCACTAATGCCAGTTTCATTCCCCTCTGCGGAGAGGGATGAGAGGCAGACCACATTATTATGACAGAACAAGAAGCTTTTTTCAAACTCTCCGCATTGTGCGCGTCGGCGGAGCATTGCCTGCATGAGATGTCGGAGAAGATGCGCCGTTGGGAGCTGCCCGATGACGTTCGGGAGCGTGTGTTGCGGCGTCTCACCGACGAGAAGTATGTCGACGAGGAGCGTTACTGCCGCTCTTTCGTCGCCGACAAGATACGTTACAACAAATGGGGACAGCTAAAGATAGAACAGGCGCTTGCCGTTAAGCGCATACCGAGAGACATCTCGACAGCCGTACTGGATGAAATCGACGACGAGGAGTATGTCGCCGTGCTGCGCCCTCTGCTCCAAAGCAAGCGAAAGTCGGTAAAGGCGGCGAGCGAATATGAGCTTAATCAGAAACTCATACGTTTCGCAATGAGCCGCGGGTTCGGCTATGACATCATTAAAAAAGCGCTATAATATTGAAAGATTGAAAAATTGAAAGATTGAAAAATCAAGTAAATGAAGAAAAATTTAATCCCTTCAATCTTTCAATTTTTCAATCTTTCAATCTTTCAATTTCCTTCCTATCACCTCTTTCCGCTCTTCTTCCGGATACTTCTCGATGGCGTATCTGAGCATGGTGCGCGGCATGTCGGCGTAATGGTCGTCGACGAACAGGCGCAGACGGAGCATGTCGCGCTTGCCAGCCTCACGCAACATCCAGCCCACCGCTTTGTGAATAAGCTCGTGAGGGTGGTTCATCAGTCGCAGCGCAAGCCGGAAAGTATCGTCAAGGTCGTGGTCTTTGATGAAGGCGAAGGTTGACACTATCGCTATCCGGTTGTCCCAAAGCAGCGGGCTGTCGGCAAGGTTGTATAATATGTCGCGCGGCTTTTGTTTCAGGAAACAGCCTACTATCTGCGGCGCACTAAGATCCACCAAGTCCCAGTTGTTTATCCGTCCGGTGTTCGCCAAGTACAAATCAAACATCCGTCGGCGCACGTCTTCATCGGCGCGGCGCACCTTTTCCACCATTATAAGTAGCGCGCAGAGCCTCACCTCATGCCATTCCGAGCGTAACAGGCTCTTGATGGTGTCGTCTGTCGCGTCCTTATGCTCTTTCGCCACGCCTCTTGTTAGCGGGACCGGTATGCCCAAGAACTTGTCGCCGTAGCCATACTGCCCCTCGCCGGTCTTGAAGAAACGTTGCAAAACCAGTCTTTTCTCTTCTTTGCCGAGCGCTTTCAGCTCGTCGATAATGTCTTTACAGGTTGTCATAGAGTGCAAAGATATAGATTAAATTAAGAATTATGAATTAAGAATTAAGAAAAAATGATTTGATGACTAACCCTTGATTGTGTGCTGTTATGAGGTGGATTGAAAGTTGAATGATGTTTTGTAAGTTTTCGGAAGATTTTTTCTTTCAAATTAAAAGTAAACATGTCTGTTTTTATTCATAAAGAAAGCAAAGCGCGATTTTTACTATAATAAAGTCTCGAATTTAATTGTTTAATAAACAAATTGTTGTAATTTTGCATCGGAACTAAGACAAAAAGAAACCATAAAAGATAAAAACGGCGCAAAATGACACAACCAACCGTTAAGTTTACGAAGATGCACGGCATCGGCAACGACTACATTTATGTCGACACCTCTCTGTATAATATTCCCGATCCGTCAGCCGCCGCCAAGGCGTGGAGTGCCTGTCATACGGGCGTGGGGAGCGACGGACTGGTGCTGATCGGTGCCGCCGCCACGGCAGCCGCCGACTTCTCGATGCGTATTTTCAACGCCGACGGCTCTGAGGCGATGATGTGCGGCAACGCGTCACGCTGCATCGGAAAATATCTTTATGAGAAAGGCATGACCGACAAGACCGTCATACGCCTTGAAACACGTTCGGGAATAAAGACCCTCAAACTGCATACTGACCTCGGAAAGGTGGCGAGCGTGACGGTCGACATGCTCGAACCGCGCTTTGACGTTGCCGACCAATACGCGCCGACGTTATGCGGCGGGCGGGAAGACACCCTGTCCGTTGACGGCACGGACTATAAAGGCACGTTCATCTCGATGGGCAATCCACACTTCGTGATCTTCGTCGACGACGTAACGAAAACCGATGTCGCCGCCGTGGGAGCCCGTCTCGAATGCCATGACGCCTTCCCTTCGAGATGCAACATCGAGTTCGCCCAAGTCTGTGCCGACGGCACGATACGCACGCGGGTGTGGGAGCGTGGCAGCGGAATAACGATGGCCTGCGGCACCGGAGCCTGTGCCACGGCGGTGGCGGCGGCGCTGACAGGGCGCTCGGGCAGGTGCTGCACCATCGTCATGGACGGTGGTGCGCTCGACATAAAGTGGTCGGAGGCTGACGGACACGTCTATATGACGGGCGGCGCCGAGTTCGTTTTTGAAGGAGAGATACCGCTCCCCGAAATCCGATAGCAGTTCAGAGGCGCTCTTCCCGATATGAGAATAGCGGCAAGGTTATGATAAATAAAACAACAATGGATATTGGTTTGCCGAGGCAAAAAAGCATTGTTACAGGATAACTGAAAATCTCTTTGTAACCCGCTGATAATCAACGGTGTTGCAAAAGGCGGTCTTTCAGCGCGCAAAAGGCGGTCTTTTACACGCTGAAAGGCAAGCTTTCGGACGGTAAAAGACGGTCTTTTGGAAGTCAAAAGCCTGCCTCCCGTTTTCCAACAGCTTGCGGGCGGCCGCCTCAGGAGTAAAGAAACATTACAAAACTAACTGCGAAATAACGAATTATGGCTTTAATCAACGAACACTATCTGAAGCTCTCCGAGAACTATCTCTTTGCCGACATAGCAAAGAAAGTCAACGCTTTCAAACTGTCGCATCCCAAGGCCGACGTGATAAGTCTCGGCATAGGCGACGTCACCCGTCCGCTCTGTCCGGCGGTGATCGAGGCTATGCACAGGGCGGTCGACGAGCTGGCATGCGGCGAGACCTTCCACGGCTACGGTCCGGAGCAGGGCTATATGTTCCTGCGCGAGGCGATAGTTAAGCACGACTTCCTGCCGCGCGGCATACGTCTCGACCCCTCGGAAGTGTTCATCAACGACGGTGCCAAGAGCGACACGGGCAACATCGGCGAGCTGTTGCGCTGGGACAACAGCATGTGCGTCACCGATCCGATCTATCCCGTGTATGTCGACTCGAACGTGATGTGCGGTCGTGCCGGGCAGCTCGATAACGGCAAGTGGAGCAACGTGCTGTATATGCCCTGTCTGGAAGAAAACAACTTCGTGCCCGCGCAGCCCGACCACCGCGTGGATATGATTTACCTCTGCTATCCCAACAACCCCACGGGAACCGTCATCAGCCGCGACGAGCTGCGCAAATGGGTGAACTACGCCCTGAAAAACGACGCCATAATACTATACGACGCAGCCTATGAGGCTTACATCCAAGACCCCGACATACCGCACTCGATATACGAAATAAAGGGCGCCCGCAAGGTGGCGATAGAGTTCCGCAGCTATTCCAAGACGGCAGGATTTACCGGCGTGAGATGCGGATACACCGTAATACCGAAAGAACTTTCTGCCGCCAATATGGCAGGCACGGAACGCTTCCCGCTGAACCGGATGTGGCTGCGCCGTCAGAGCACCAAGTTCAACGGAACAAGCTATATCAGCCAGCGCGCCGCCGAGGCAATCTACACGCCCGAAGGCAAGGCTCAGGTGAAGGAGACGATAGATTATTACATGGGCAACGCCCGCATCATGCGCGACGGACTGACACGTCTCGGATTTAAAGTCTACGGCGGCGAGAACGCTCCATACCTCTGGATGAAGACCCCCGAAGGCACCGACAGCCGGCAGTTCTTCGAACAGATGCTTTACGGAGCGCAGGTGGTATGCACCCCCGGCTCCGGTTTCGGACCGAGCGGCGAGGGCTTTGTCCGCCTCACGGCGTTCGGCAGGCGCGAAGACAGCGAAGAGGCGATACGCCGCATCGCTGCATGGATGAGGTGAAGACGCCGCATCCTGACGCACCGGAAGATGAGACACGGCAAGACAAAAAACGCCTCGCGACGATACGGAAACAGTCATTGTCTTGCTCGCGAACGCGCCTTTTTTGCCACAAAAAACGCCTTTGCGGTGGCAAAACATCGTTAAAGGCGCGACAAAAAGCACAAAATGAGAATTTTAGATGTATCTTTGCATTATAAATATAGCCAAGATAGGCGGCACCTCGGAATAAAAAACAAACAAGTTTGTTTAATTCTTCTCTCGGTTTGCACTATCTTTGCAGACGCAAACAAACAATAACAAACATTATAAAGAAATGGCAAACTTACGATTTCAGGTTGTAGAAGAGGCATTCAAGAAGAAACCTCTTGAAGTTATGGCACCTGTTGAACGCCCGTCGGAATACTTCGGCAAGTATGTGTTCAACCGCGCCAAGATGTATAAATATCTGCCCGCCGACGTTTACGACAAGCTCATCGACGTAATAGACAACGGCGTGCGCCTTGACCGCTCAATAGCCGACGCCGTGGCAAAAGGCATCAAGCAGTGGGCGGAAGAAAACGGCGTGACACACTACACCCACTGGTTCCAGCCGCTGACGGAAGGCACCGCCGAGAAGCATGACGCCTTCATAGAGCACGACGGCAAAGGAGGAATGATAGAAGAGTTCTCCGGAAAACTGCTCGTACAGCAGGAACCTGACGCCAGCTCTTTCCCCAACGGAGGCATACGCAACACCTTTGAGGCGCGCGGATACTCGGCTTGGGACCCCACATCGCCCGTGTTCATCATGGACGACACCCTCTGCATACCCACAATCTTCATATCTTACACGGGCGAGTCGCTCGATTACAAGGCACCGTTGCTGCGCGCGCTGCATGCCGTCAACGTGGCGGCAACCGAAGTTTGTCATTATTTTGACGAGAGAGTGAAGAAAGTCACCACCAACTTGGGCTGGGAACAGGAGTACTTCCTCGTTGACGAGGGACTCTATTCGGCACGTCCCGACCTCATGCTCACAGGCAGAACGCTGATGGGACACGACTCTGCGAAGAACCAGCAGATGGACGACCACTACTTCGGAACCATTCCCGACCGCGTACAGTCGTTCATGAAAGACCTCGAAATTCAGGCTCTCGAACTGTCAATCCCCTGCAAGACACGACACAACGAGGTGGCACCCAACCAGTTTGAGATAGCCCCCATTTACGAGGAAACCAACCTCGCCGTAGACCATAACATGCTCCTTATGTCGCTGATGAAGAAGGTTGCACGCAAACACGGCTTCCGTGTGCTGCTACACGAAAAACCTTTCGCCGGCATCAACGGCTCAGGCAAGCACAACAACTGGAGCCTCTCGACCGACACGGGCGTCCTGCTGCATGCGCCGGGCAAGACACAGGAAGACAACCTGCGCTTCGTCACCTTCGTGGTAGAGACACTTATGGGTCTGTATCGCCACAACGGACTGATCAAAGCGTCGATAATGAGCGCCACCAACGCCCACCGTCTGGGCGCCAACGAGGCTCCGCCGGCTATCATCTCGTCGTTCCTCGGCACGCAGCTGTCCGAACTGCTCGACCATATCGAGAAGAGCGACAAGGACGATTTGTTCAATATGGCGGGCAAACAGGGCTTTGAGCTTGACATTCCGGAAATCCCCGAACTGCTCATCGACAACACCGACCGCAACCGTACATCGCCTTTCGCCTTCACCGGCAACCGTTTTGAGTTCCGCGCGGCAGGCAGCGAGGCTAACTGCGCGTCGGCAATGATAGCTCTGAACACCGCCGTTGCCGAGGCATTGACCGACTTCAAGAAGCGTGTTGACGCGCTTATAGCAAAGGGACAGGACAGAACCGCCGCTATAATCGACGTGCTCCGCGAAGACATCAAGACATGTAAACCGATCCGTTTCGACGGTAACGGATATTCGGACGAGTGGGTAGAAGAGGCTAAGAAGCGCGGTCTCGACTGTGAGACAAGCTGCCCCGTAATCTTCGACAACTATCTCTCTGACGACTCGATCAAGATGTTTGAAAGCATGAACGTCATGAACGAGAAAGAGCTTGCGGCACGCAACGAGGTAAAGTGGGACACTTACACCAAGCGCATACAGATTGAAGCGCGCGTGATGGGCGACCTCTCGATGAATCATATCATCCCCGTTGCAACGCATTATCAGAGCCGTCTTGCAAAGAACGTACACAACATGCGGCAGATTTTCCCTGTCGAGAAGGCTGACAAACTGTGCGCACGCAACATGAAGATTATCGAAGAGATAGCCGAGCGCACACAGATTATCGAGAAAGGCGTGGACGAATTGGTCAACGCCCGCAAGGTGGCGAACAAGATCGAGAGCGAACGCGAGAAGGCGATAGCCTACCACGACACCGTGGCGCCGAAGATAGAGGAGATACGCTACCACATCGACAAGCTCGAACTGATTGTAGCCGACGAGCTTTGGACGCTGCCTAAGTATCGCGAGCTGCTGTTCATCAGATAACGGCCGCTTGCCGTCAATCGGTAGAAAAATACAGGATTGGTCTGTCTCCGCACAGACAATCCGTTTCTTATATTGGTTGTTAAGTTTGCGACGGAAGACAATCTTCGGGTTGTCTTCCGTCTTTTTTTGTATTTAACGTCAGTTCGACGAAATAAAACAAGATGCCAGATGAGCCACATCGACCCGTTTGCAACTTGGCTTTATATAGCGGGGAATTATGTTGGTACAGATTCTATTTTTATCCATATCTTTGCATTATGGATAAAGCGAAGATAGGCGGCGCCTCGGAAGAAAAAGCAAGCTTATTTGCTTTATTCTTCTCTCAGCTTGCACTATCTTTGCAGCACAGACCCAATTGCAAGTATTATAATCAGACGTTTTTGTGTTTATATTGTCGCAATTTTTGCGACAATATTTTGTCTTCATTTGGTAATACGACATAAAATCGCTAATTTTGTCGCAAATATTGCGACGTTATTAGAGGCTAATGTCGCATAAATGGATTTAAGGATATGTATATACATGAAAGAGAAAATTGGACAACCTTTCGATGGGACGCTAATGAACTGGCAGTACTTCAAGAAGAGGTAAACCGTAAACAGGGATTGTTGTACGGTAGACTTGCCTCACTCGGCTTTGACAGTAAGTTAAAAGCAATGGCTGAGAATTTGACTTATGATGTCGTTTATTCTTCTGAGATTGAGGGTATACGCTTGAATGTGGATGAAGTGCGCTCGTCCATTGCCCGAAAATTGGGCATTGAGAATGTTAAGCATACAGCACCGTCCCATTATGTTGATTCTGTCGTGGCTGTCATGCTTGATGCCGTGAGCCATTATGATCAGCCACTGACGAAAGAGAAACTTTGCGCATGGCAAGCTGCGTTTTTTCCATCTGGTTTTAGTGAAGGTTCGCAGATTGAAGTGGGTAGGTATCGGATTAACGAAGAACATATCGTTTCCGGTATGTTTGGACGCGAGAGAATTCATTATATTGCGCCCTCACCAGAGCGTGTGGAGGCAGAAATGGCATCGTTTCTTGACTGGTTTAATAGTCAGGAAAACGTAAATTCGATTATTCGGTCGGCAATCGCACATTTCTGGTTTATAAGTATTCATCCTTTTGAGGATGGAAACGGACGTTTGGCACGCATACTTTCAGATATGCTCTTAGCTCGCGCGGATAAGAGCCAGTTCCGATTTTATAATATCTCCTCGCAAATCAATAAAGATAAAAAGCACTATTACGATATTCTTGAAAAGACGCAACATGGCGATGGTGACATCACGGAATGGATTTGTTGGTATGCTGGTACGCTGTCTGCCGCGCTTGATGAAGCAAACAACATCGTTAGTATTATCCTGAATAAAAGTTTCTTTTGGCAAAAGGTTTCCTCTGTGCCTCTGAGCAAAAGACAAACCGAAATGCTGAACCTGTTCCTTGATGGCTATGAGGCCAAGATAACTTCCAAGACTTGGGCCACATTGGCTAAATGTTCCAAAGATACGGCAATACGGGATATTCAGGATTTGATAGAGAAAGACATCTTGCGAGAAGACATGCCGGGAGCAAAGCGTCCGAGTTATTCCATCATATATGACCCGGAGGACATCACCGCATTCTTTTCTGAAGTCTGCATTGAAGAGAAAAACGAAAACTCATACATCAAGGCACTCTACAAGGGCAGGACACACGTATGTGAGAGAATTCTACCATTGGATGCCAAGCGGTTTGAAGATGGTGACCTTTCATTAGAGAACTTGCTTGCCAAATATTGCTCATACCTCAGGAGTGGTGAATAATTTAACGTCAGTTCGACGAAATAAAACAAGCTGTAAGATTAAGTCACGCAACCCGACTTACCCGCCCTTACTTTGCTGACTTAACGTTTGAACAGAGGCAGGTATATTTATGCAAGAGGAAGTCAGCTTGCTTGATTTCCTCGAACTCACGTTTTTTAACCTGCATTATTCATAGGCTTTCGTTACGAGAGTTCCAAATGTCTGTGCGTCAGTGAAAGCACAGCGATGACGATGCCGGATGTAGTAAATCCTACTTCCAAAGAGGAAGAGCGAGCACTTTGCTGACGTACAGGCAGTTGGGACTCGCAGTAGAAACGCCTATGAATAATGCAGGCTAAATGTTAGCCGTTAAAATTTGAAAGTACGGTCTCTTCACGCCTTAAAGGATAATTGCCCCGCAGCCATTCAAACTGTTCCGGCGCGGATTTCAGCCTTTGGCTGTCTTCGAGAGGATTGTAAAGAGTGAGACGCAGGTCGTCGGCGCCTTTGGGAAGTGCCATATCCTGCGGCAGCGCGGGTGGCATGACAGGCTCCGGCGGCGTCAGGTGGAAGTGTCGGCAAAGCCCTTCCAGCACCATGTTGTCGGCGTTCACCTTGCCGTCGGCGCTGTATCCGGCTATGTGTGGCGTTGCTATCCATACCCTGTCGAGCAGCCGGAGGTTTATTTGCGGCTCGTGCTCCCATGTGTCGACGACGGCGTCTTTCACCTTATTATATATAAGGGCGTCGAGCAGGGCGTCGTTGTCAACCACGGCGCCGCGGCTGGTGTTGATTATGACAGGACGACGTGCGAGCCGGTCGAAGAAGGCTCTGTCGGCAAGATGGAAGGTAGGGTGTGCGCCGTCGCGCGTCAGCGGAACGTGAAAAGTTATGATGTCACACTCACGCTCGATTACGTCCATCGTGACAAAGTCGGCGTCCTGACCCTTTTCGGCAAGCGGAGGGTCGCACACCAACACACGGAAGCCCTCGTCGCGTGCGGCTTGCGCCACCTTCGAGCCTACATGTCCGCAGCCCACGACGCCCACGGTCGACTCTTTGGGGCGTATGTCCTTGTCGCGCCGCAGCAGTATCATAACCGACCGCAGATATTGTGCTACTGACGCCGAGTTGCATCCCGGACAGTTCATCCACGTGATACCCGCCCGCCGCATGTAATCCGTGTCGATGTGGTCGAAACCTATCGTCGCCGTGGCAACAAAGCGCACGCTGCTTTCCCGCAGCAGTTTCTCGTCGCAACGCGTCCTCGTCCGCACTATCAGAGCGTCGGCGTGGCGCACGTCTTCGGTGCTTATTTCGCTGCCGGGCAGGTACACCGCGCGGTCAGTAATCCGGCTTACGGCGTCGCGGATGTAAGGTATCTTGTCGTCGATGACGATGCGTAAGCCCTTTTTATTATCCCTGCCCTCGCTGAGCGAGGGAACCGTGACGCTTGCGGAAGACTCGTTCCGGTTGTCCGGAAAGAAAACGTCTTGATGCTTATTGTCGTTGTTCATAATCTGTTCCTTGTTTTCATATTTATTTTTTGGGTGCCGTGTTACCCGCTAAACTGATTTTGTCTCACTCTCATTGATGGTGCCGGGGCGGGCGTAAAGGGTCTGTGGAAGGTCCGGTCGGTGACTTCCCCTTTTATCAAAAAAACTCTAACTATCTGAAAATATTGTGTTTTTATTGGCTGATTGAAAATAAATTATTAGTTTTGCATAAAGGAGCGTTATACCTGAACCTCACGCACCGGGAGGCGACGGGGCATTGTTAAGGGGCGGTCCGGATATATTTGATAACAACAATAAAAACGAAAAGATATGTCATTTACACAACTTTGCAACCAAATCTTCAATCGTGCGATAAACGAATACCACCTTACAGACAATGTGGACGCGCCGATTAACAACCCGTTTGACGGAGGCACGATAGAAAACAGCCTCTACCTGAAATGCTGGATTGACACCGTGCAGTGGCACCTTGAAGACATCATACGCGACCCGCAGATCGATCCTGCCGAGGCGCTGCTCATCAAGCGACGCATCGATCACAGCAATCAGGACCGCACCGACCTTGTGGAACAGATTGACTCATGGCTCCGCGACAAATATAAAGATGTGGAAGTGAAGTCTGACGCACGCATCAATACCGAGAGTCCGGCATGGGCTATCGACCGTCTTTCAATCCTCGCATTGAAGATTTACCACATGAAAGAGCAGGCGGAACGCACCGACGCCGCCGACGATCACCGCGCAAAATGCGCCGCAAAGCTCGACGTGCTGCTGCAACAGCAGGTAGACCTCGGCACGGCTATCGACCAGCTGCTCGAAGACATCGAGGCAGGAACAAAGTACATGAAGGTGTACCGACAGATGAAAATGTATAACGACCCTGCAACAAACCCGGTTCTCTACAACGCCAAAAAATAAAATTATAAATTAAGAAGTAGAATTTGTAAAATTAAGAATTAAGAATTAAGAATTAAGAAAATAACCGTTGCCGATAAATAACAGCAAGAGTATTTTTCTTAATTCTTAACTCTTAACTCTTAATTCAAATGAATATGACTGAACATCTGCTGATAATAAGATTTTCCGCTTTGGGTGATGTCGTTATGACCGTGCCCGTAATAGACTCTCTGGCAAGGCAATACCCCGATTTGAGGATAACCATGCTCAGTCGTGCCTTCGCCCGGCCGTTCTTCGAGCACATGCCCCCGAATGTGGGATTTATGGAAGCGGACATCAGCAACGAATACCACGGAGTAAAAGGACTCAACGCACTGTACCGGCGCTTGGTGGCGAAAAACTTTACCGCCATTGCCGACTTTCACGGCGTATTGAGGTCGGAATATCTATACATGCGGTTCAAGATAGACCGCTATAAGGTGGCGCGCATCGACAAACACCGTAACGGACGGCGGCAACTGGTTAACGCCACAGACAAAAAACTGGTGCAACAGCCTACGCCGTTCCGCAACTATGCCGACGTGCTCGAGCGCCTCGGCTACCCCGTAAAGCTCGACTTCAAGTCGATATTCCCCGATGGCGGAGGCGATATGAGCCTGCTGCCGCCGGAGATGAGCGTGCCGAAAAAGGCGGGAGAACGTTGGATTGGCATTGCACCCTTCGCCGCACACGCCGGCAAGGTGTATCCGGCAAGACTGATGGAGCAGGTGATAAAGCAGCTAACGGAACATCATCCCGACAACCGTATCTTCCTCTTCGGAGGCGGAAAGACGGAGCGGGAGATACTCGACGACTGGGAGTCGCGACTGCCCGGATGCGTCAATGCCTCGGCAAAGCTCGGCACGATAAAGAAAGAACTTGTCCTGATGAGCCGGCTCGACCTTATGATCTCGATGGACAGCGCCAACATGCACATGGCGTCGGTGGTTGGAACGCCCGTAGTAAGCGTGTGGGGAGCAACGCACCCCCTCGCCGGATTTATGGGCTGGGGACAGAGTCCGGACAACGCCGTGCAGATAGACCTGCACTGCCGGCCATGCAGCATTTACGGAAACAAGCCCTGTCTGCGCGGCGACTACTTCTGTCTGAAAAACATTTCGCCTGAACAGATAGTGGAAAAAGCCGAGTCCGTAATGAGAAAAAACGACGCCGCGAAGCTCTGATGACAAGACACCGGAAAGCCGGAGACAACGTAACAATGCGCTGTAAAGCATTCTTCAAGGCATACAACATGAATTATCATTAAAAAACATATTATTAATCTTCAAAAATTAGCATTATGAAAAAGTACGTTTGTGACACTTGTGGCTATGTTTATGATCCCGAAGTAGGTGACCCCGAGAATGGAATACCGGCAGGAACAGCATTCGAGGACATTCCGGAAGATTGGGTATGCCCCCTCTGCGGAGTCGGAAAAGACGAATTTTCACCTGAAGAGGACGACTAATCCGACATAAGACATCTGCCGGCACCGTGGCACTTGAAAACATGAAAGAGACGGTAAAGGCAGCTTGAACGTTTACGGACAGCGGCTTGAACGACAATCAATGAGCCGCTGTCCGTCCGCTTTAATCCAAACAGGTCTAATGACCGATTTGGGTCTAAGAGATATGACAAAATGCCACGCCACATCCGATGGCACGGTTTTTGATACTCATAAGAATAAAACCGCAAGCCGAGAGCAGAGCCAAGCTTGCTTGAGCTATGCCGAGGCGCAGCGTTTATTCTTTGTTGAAAACAAAAATAAAAAGAATTGTAAAATGAGAGAAGACAGATTGTATGAACTGATACGCGAGAAAGAGAATATCGCGTCGATAGCTTTTCCCGCTCTTATGCGGAAAGTGTATGTCTGGATGACTTTGGCGCTCATCCTGACGGGTTTCACCGCCTACGGAGTAGCCGCAAGCCCCGGCATTATCACGGCTTTGATGACAAACCGGATGTTGTTTATCGGACTGATAATTGCCGAGTTCGCACTCGTTTGGAGTATTTCGGCACGCATCAACCGCATGTCCTTGACCACGGCGACAATGCTCTTCGTGCTCTATTCGGTGCTAAACGGAGCGATGCTCTCGTCCATTTTTCTTGTTTACTCAATGGGCTCGATAGCCAGCGTGTTCTTTATTACCGCCGGAACGTTTGCCGCAATGGCTGCGATAGGTTACTTTACAAAGACCGACCTGACGCCGCTGGGCAAGCTGCTCTTCATGGCTCTTATAGGACTTATCATCGCAACGCTGGTAAACGTATTCCTTGTAAAGAGCGGAAGCTTTCATCTGATACTGAGTTATGTCGGCGTTCTCATCTTCGTTGGACTTACGGCGTATGACAGTCAGAAGATTAAAAAAATGCTTGTGATGGCGGACGATGTAGACGAAGAGGCTCAGAAGATAGCACTTCTCGGCTCTTTGACCCTATATCTTGATTTCATCAACCTCTTCATTTATCTGCTCCGGATATTCGGAAACAGCAGGGAATGACATTTTAAATTAAGAGTTATGAGTTAAGAATTAAGAGTTAAGAATTAAGAAGTGTAGAAGTGCAGAAGTTCAGAC
>CAJMQT010000036.1 GCA_905215655.1 uncultured bacterium
CACGTCGGTAGAAGTGACCGGCAACGATTACGCTCTGATCCGACTGAATAAAATAACGGATTTGCATATAAAGCTCCTGCCCGTAAACGACTCGACATCAATAATATGCATCGTGAAAACCATCAACAGACCCGTAAAAGAAAGCACCGTAAACTTTTATACGGAAGAATGGGATGAGATAAAGAAAGACTTTGACCTGCCGCAAGCAGAAGACGCCGGCGCCCTTCTCGCCCTTTTTACGCAACGACCTGCCGACATGAGCGAAAAGACTTATGCCGAATTAACTTCTTATATCGACCCCGTAATGATCAATATTGAAGTCTCCGAGACGGAAAATATCTTGAAATACAATCTCAGTCTGCCTTTCGTCGACAACGATGTCAAGACGAAAGTAAATGCGATAATTAAACAAAATACTTTTAAATGGAACGGGGACAGGTTTAAAAAATGTTAGAAATAGCATATAATTCACGCATAAAATTGTCATTCTCGACAAAAAACAATACCTTTGCACCGTGTTTTTCATGGTATTAGATTATTAAGGTTAATTAAAAAGATTGGTTGTCGTGAGACAATCAATTTTTGTTTTTATAGGTACGGTAAGGTCTGACAGGTCTCTTGCCGCTGCTCGGATAACGATTGTTTGATAACTGCTCATAAGTAATGTCACCTCAAAACAATTTCTTGTTCTGAGCGGGCTTTTTTATTCCATCTACACCTTTTTTATTATATTCCTTTATTTCTTTTCTTTTTTTTATTAATTTTGCCACATTAATTAATATAATAAAATTATGGCTAACAAGAGCAACCATTTGGTGATAATGGCAGGCGGTGTAGGTAGCCGCTTCTGGCCGATGAGTACGACGGAGAAACCCAAACAGTTTATTGACGTCCTTGGTGTCGGTCGTTCGCTTATACAGCTTACGTTCGACAGGTTCAAAGGAGTTTGCGAACCCGAGAACGTATGGGTCGTTACAAATCAGAATTATAAAGATATAGTAAAAGAACAACTGCCGGAAATACCCGAAAAAAACATACTCTGCGAGCCCTGCCGACGTAACACGGCGCCTTGCATCGCATACGTGAGCTGGCGGATAAAGTCGAAAGACCGTAATGCCAACATCGTTGTGACGCCGAGCGACCACGTAGTGGTAAACGGCGAGGAGTTCAGACGTGTCATAAACCAATGTCTTAAATTTACAAGTGAGACAGACGCTATCGTTACTTTGGGCATGAAACCGTCGCGTCCGGAGACCGGATACGGATATATTCAGGCAGATTTGTCATCAAGTTCTCCGCGCAACAAGGAGATTTTCCGTGTCGACTCGTTCCGTGAGAAACCCGATTTGGAGACGGCTAAAAAATACATACGCAACAAGAGCTACTTCTGGAACGCAGGTATCTTTATCTGGAGCGTAAGCACAATTGTCAATGCTTTCCGCGTATATCAGCCTGCAATAAGCAAAGTTTTTGAGAAACTCACCGACGTTTACGGTACGGAACGCGAACAGGAAGAAATCAATCGGGTATTCCCCGAATGCGAAAATATCTCCGTCGACTATGCGATAATGGAGAATGCGGAGGAAATATTTGTATGTCCCGCCGACTTCGGATGGAGCGACCTCGGTACATGGGGTTCGCTGTTGGTTCAAACATCGAGAGATCTTTACGGCAACAGCGTGATAGGAGACAACGTATCTTTGTTCGAGACGCACAACAGCATCATTCACACCCTGAACAAAAAGAAAGTGGTGGTGCAAGGACTCGACGGATATATCGTCGCCGAAGAGGATGACCGACTGCTTATCTGCAAACTTTCGGAAGAACAAAGAATAAAGATTTTTTCAGGAGAAGGAAAATAACGGGAATGACAGAAATATATAAATAGAGTAATAATTGAAAGACTTAATTTAAAATTTAAAAGCTGAAAAATGGATAAAAACATTGCGTTAATAACCGGAATTACCGGTCAGGACGGTTCGTTCCTTGCCGAGTTTCTGATTGATAAAGGATATGAGGTGCATGGACTGTTGCGCCGTTCTTCATCATTTAATACCGGACGTATCGAGCATCTTTATTTGGACGAGTGGGTTAGAGACATGAAAAAGTCTCGTTTGGTAAACCTTCATTGGGCAGACATGACCGACTCTTCTTCGTTGATACGTATCATTGGCGAGGTGAAGCCGACAGAAATATATAATCTTGCGGCGCAAAGCCACGTTAAAGTGTCATTCGACGTGCCCGAATATACGGCAGACACCGATGCCGTAGGTGTGTTGCGACTTCTTGAAGCAGTACGCATCTGCGGTCTGGATAAAAAATGCCGTATCTATCAGGCGTCCACTTCCGAGCTTTACGGCAAGGTGCAGGAGGTTCCGCAGAGCGAGACAACACCGTTCTATCCCCGCTCTCCGTACTCGGTAGCCAAGCTCTACGGCTTTTGGATAATGAAGAATTATCGTGAAAGCTATGGAATGTACTGCTGCAACGGAATATTGTTCAATCATGAGAGCGAGCGAAGAGGCGAAAACTTCGTGACACGTAAGATCACGCTTGCCGCCTGTCGCATAGCACAGGGATTTCAAGACAAGCTTTATCTCGGTAATCTTGACGCTTTGCGCGACTGGGGTTATGCCCGCGATTACGTTGAATGTATGTGGCTTATACTGCAACAGGAACAGCCCGAAGATTTCGTCATCGCAACAGGCGAGATGCACACGGTGAGAGAGTTCTGCACGCTTACATTCAAGGAAGTTGGTATAGAACTGCGCTGGGAAGGCGAGGGCGTTAACGAAAAAGGTATCGACGTAAAGACCGGAAAAGTCCTTGTAGAGGTTGATCCAAAGTATTTTCGTCCATGCGAGGTGGAACAGCTGCTCGGAAATCCGGCAAAAGCAAAGAAAGTACTCGGCTGGAATCCTACGAAAACATCATTCAACGAACTGATAAAAATCATGGTTGAGCATGATATGAAGTTTGTAAAGAAACTTTATATAAAAGCTCAAATGGCTGAATAATAATCAATGTGAACAGATATGACGGTTGAAAATTAAGAGCAGGAAATGTGAATTTACGATTTCTCATGTCGTTCGATTGCATTCCTGACGTAAGTATTAAAATCATAATTCATCGTTCCCGGCTCTTGATTTTCAATTTTATTATAAATAAAGAAAATGTTGGATACAAATTCAAAGATATACGTTGCCGGTCACAGAGGTTTGGTAGGATCGGCAATTTGGAATAATCTTAAACAGCGAGGATATAACAATCTGGTGGGCAGAACGCATAAAGAACTTGACCTGCTTGATCCCGTTGCGGTGAAAAAGTTCTTCGATGACGAGCGCCCCGACGCCGTTGTGCTTGCCGCCGCGCATGTCGGCGGTATTTTTGCCAACCTTAATTATCGTGCCGATTTTATCTATCAGAACCTTCAGATACAGCAGAACGTAATTGGAGAAAGCTATCGTCACGGTGTAAAGAAACTCCTTTTTCTTGGCAGCACATGTATCTATCCGCGCATGGCACGCCAGCCGATGACGGAAGACGCGCTGCTGACTTCGGAACTGGAATATACCAACGAGCCTTACGCCATTGCTAAAATAGCCGGCTTGAAGATGTGCGAGAGTTTCAGCATTCAGTACGGTTGCAATTACATTGCCGTCATGCCGACCAATCTATATGGTCCGAATGACAACTTCCACCTTGAAAACAGCCATGTCCTTCCTGCGATGTTGCGTAAGGTTTACCTTGCAAAATGTTTGAATGAAGGTAATTGGGACGCTGTAAGACGCGACCTGAACGCACGTCCCGTAAACGGAGTGAACGGCGGAAATTCCGACGACGAGATAGTTGCGGAACTTGAAAAGTTTGGCATTACATCCGAAGTCGTAACCCTTTGGGGCACCGGAAGTCCGATGCGTGAGTTCCTTTGGAGCGAAGACATGGCAGATGCCAGCGTGCATGTGCTGTTGAATGTTGACTTCAAAGACACTTACGAGCAAGGTGCGAAAGAAATAAGAAACTGCCATGTAAACGTCGGAACGGGTAAGGAAGTAAGCATCCGCGAGGTTGCCGAGATGGTAATCAAAGAGATAGACTTCAAGGGCAAGCTCCTTTGGGACAGCTCCAAGCCTGACGGAACACCGAGAAAACTGACTGATGTGACCAAATTACATAATCTCGGTTGGCATCACAAGATAGAAATTGAGGACGGAATACATCAACTCTTCGAGTGGTATAAAGGCTCGATTTAGAATAAGATGCCGGTCTTTGATCAAACAATAACGGTGCGGAGAGTTGTCTTCGCACCGTTATTGTTTGATTTCCTTTTGTTAGGATATAATGTAACTGTTGTCCTTGTAATTTAGTTTGCTGATTCAAACTCATGCAGGAAACGAATGTCGTTTTCCGAGAACATGCGGAGGTCGGACACCTGATATTTCAGGTTCGTTATTCTTTCCACGCCCAGTCCGAAAGCGTAGCCGCTGTAAACGGAGCTGTCTATGCCGCAAAGTTCGAGCACGTTAGGATCCACCATACCGCATCCGAGGATTTCAACCCAGCCGGTATGTTTGCAAAATCCACATCCTTTACCGCCGCAGATGTGGCAAGAGATGTCCATTTCGGCGCTCGGTTCGGTGAAGGGGAAGTAGCTCGGGCGCAAGCGTATCTTTGTATCAGCACCGAAAAGTTCGCGGGAGAACGTCAGTAACACTTGCTTTAAATCGGTGAAAGATACGTTCTTGTCGATGTAGAGACCTTCTATCTGGTGGAAGAAGCAGTGAGCTCGTGCCGTAATAGCCTCGTTACGATAAACACGTCCCGGGCAGATTATGCGTATAGGGGGCTGTGTCGTTTCCATGACGCGTGCCTGAACGGAACTTGTATGGCTGCGTAACAGGATGTTTTTTGTTACGTCGTTAGGGTTTGACTCTACGAAGAAGGTGTCCTGCATGTCGCGTGCCGGGTGGTCTGCGGCAAAGTTCATCTTCGTAAACACGTGCAGGTCGTCTTCAACTTCGGGACCATCGGCAAGCGTGAAGCCCATTCGTGAGAATATGTCGATAATCTCGTTTCTTACGATTGTAAGCGGATGGCGTGTTCCGAGCTTTATCGGGTAAGCCGTTCTTGTGAGGTCTATGTTGTCATCTTGTGCGTCTTTTGCCTCATATTGTTCTCTGAGCGAGTTGATACGCTCCAACGCTGTCTGTTTCAGCTCATTGATTTTTATGCCCACTTCCTTCTTCTGTTCTGCCGGAACGTTGCGGAAGTCAGCCATCAAAGCGTTGATTTCTCCTTTCTTGCTGAGGTATTTCAGTCTTAAATTCTCTATTTCTTCTGCGTTTGAAGCATTAAGACCCTTAACCTCTTCAAGAAGTTTCTCTATTTTTTCGAGTATCATTTTAAGAAAAATTTGATGCTTATTAAAAACTTGATGCAAAGGTAATATTTTTACCTTAGAATAATATAATAAATCAAAATAAAGTTGTACTTTTGTCCAAATTTAGAGAAATAACGGTTTACTAAAAGTATTTCTGAGTTATGAGAAATTGGGTTGTGCCTGTCTTTATGGCATTATTGTCTATCATGTTTTGGACAACTGGATGCACGGATAAGAAAATTGTGGCGGAAGACAGCACGTCGGTAGACTCTTCAACGGTGGATACGTTTGCCGTTGACACGCTCGACAAGCTTATCACCGAGCAGCAGATGCCTAAGGCGGCAGATGAATTGTTTGACGACTTTATCTTTAACTTCGCGGCAAATCATAAGTTGCAGCTGAAGCGAATTAAGTTTCCATTGAAACTGGTCGCCGGCGATGAGGTTTCTTATTTGAAGAAACAGGAGTGGAAGATGGAGCATTTCTTCATGGAACAAGGTTATTACACGCTTATTCTTGACAATGCCAAACAACTTAGATCGGTAAAAGATACCTCGATAAACAATGTCGTCGTAGAGAAAATATATCTCAACAAAGACAAGATAAAGAGGTATGTTTTTGAGCGTCTGAAAGGTCAATGGATGCTGACATCTATTGTAAAGACTCCGATTTCGCAGAATGTCGAGGCGTCATTTCTTTCCTTTTACCAACATTTCGTCAGCGATTCTACTTTCCAAGTAAGCAGTCTTAACGATCCGGTGATGTTCACCGGTCCCGATCCGGACGATGATTTCAGCACGATGTCCGGCGAGATAATGCCCGAGACGTGGCCTGCCTTCGCTCCGGAACTGCCTTCCGGACTGATTTACAACATCATTTACGGACAGAAACGGACGGGAGGAAACAAGAAAATCTTCATGTTACGAGGCATATCCAACGGTCAGGAGATGCAACTTACGTTTAATCGTATCGGCGGAAAGTGGAAACTTACGGCGCTGTCAGAGTAGCGGTGATTATTTGAAAGATAAATTATGTCACATCGTTCCCGTAGGAAATGCGGGGCAGGATGTGGCACGATATAAACCGAAAAGTCTTTTCCAAGGTGGTAGATTTATTTGATTACAGTCTTAAAGGGCACAATACATTCGGCATTGACGCCGTGTGCAGACGGTTCGTCGAATTTGAAACGGTCGGCGAACTGCAACAAACAGTATCTTCTTTAACCGCGGCAGACCGCCCGTTGCTTGTCATCGGTGGCGGCAGTAATCTCCTTTTTACTGGCGATTATAAAGGCACCGTGCTGCATTCGGCAATCAAAGGTTGCGAGGCCCGGATTGAAAACGACGGTGTTTACCTGCGTTGCGGCAGCGGCGAGACATGGGACGACGTGGTAAACCTTTGTGTGGAGCAAGGCTGGTATGGTGCGGAGAACCTCTCGCTCATACCCGGCGAAGTGGGAGCAAGCGCCGTTCAGAACATCGGTGCATACGGAGCCGAGGCAAAGGACTTGATATTCAAGGTTGAGGCTGTCGACTTGGAGACCGGCAAAACGTGTGAGTTTCTGAACGAAGACTGCGATTATTCCTACCGTCACAGCAAGTTCAAGACGGAATGGAAGGGGCGTTTTGTCATAACATACGTCACATACAAACTGTCCGAAACGTTCCGCCCGCGCCTTGATTACGGCAACATTCTTGCCGAACTTGACAAGAGAGACATCAAAAATCCCGATGCCCGACAACTCAGAAATGTGATAATCGACATACGAAACGAGAAACTTCCCGACCCGAAAGTTGAAGGAAATGCCGGCAGCTTCTTTATGAATCCGGTAGTGCCGACGGCTAAATACGAAGAACTTACACGCCGGTTTGACACCGTTCCGCATTATCCGGTCGACCCGGAGCACGTAAAGATACCCGCCGGATGGATGATTGACCGTTGCGGCTGGAAGGGCAAGACGCTCGGAACGGTTGGCGTTCATTCGCGACAGGCGCTGGTGCTTGTCAATCGCGGAGGTGCCTCGGGTAGCGACGTGATACGCCTTTGCGAGGCAATAAAGAAGGATGTGAAAGCCGAGTTCGGCATTGATATAACGCCTGAGGTTAACATCATCTGATTATGAGGCTTACAATTCTCGGTTCGGGCACGTCGGTCGGTGTGCCGACAATAGGCTGCGAGTGTGAAGTCTGTAAAAGTAATGATCCGCATGACAAGCGCTTTCGTGCGTCGGCTTTGGTCGAGACAGACTCCACGCGGATACTTATCGACTGCGGACCGGATTTCCGTTTGCAGATGCTCGACCGTGAGTTTCGCAGAATTGACGCCGTTTTCCTGACACATATCCATTACGACCATGTCGGCGGACTTGACGATTTGCGACCTTTTTGCAAGTTTGGCGAGGTCAATATTTACGCCGGCAAACCGACCGTTAACGGTCTTACGCGAACTATGCCTTACTGTCTTGAAGGTCATAGATACCCCGGTGCTCCTAAAATCAATCTGAACGTTATAAAGCCCCACGACACAATAACTGTTGGCGACTTGTCCGTCGTGCCTGTCGAGGTGATGCATGGTAAGCTCCCGATACTCGGTTACCAGATAGGAGACTTGCTCTATATTACCGATATGAAGACAATCGACGATGACGAATACAGCTATTTTGATGGTGTGAAGACGCTGATTGTCAACGCTCTGCGCTTTTCGCCCGAGCACCATGCCCACCAGACGGTCGCTGATGCCATAGCTTTTGCCGCGAGGGTAGGGGCGGAAAGGACTTTCCTGACGCATCTTAACCATGACGTGGGCTTGCATGAAAGCGTTAACAAGATACTCCCGCCGTCGGTAAGACTTGCTTACGACGGTATGGTCCTGGACATATAAAATCTTCAATCCTTAACCGTTAATTTACAAAAGACCGTAGTTACGATTTCAAACTACCGCCTTTTGCATCCTGAAAGGTAAGCTTTTACAATGCAAAAGGCGGTCTTTTATATGCTAAAAGACCGCCTTTTGTAAAACCGTGGGTTCGCGATGAAAACTGTAAGAATAATCTTTCAGAATGTTACGGATTATAAGCAGACTTCTTGAATACAGGAAATCCATTTCCAAAACGACATCTTATTCAAATACTTCTTCAATACCTTCCGAGCCGAAACTTTCCTGTTCGGTGTCACAAGAGTTAAAACCTTCGGGTATGGAGAATTTCTCTTCCGGGTCATACCCTAAGGAACGGTCGGCAAAAACTTTCTTCATGAAGTAAGCCCAAATAGGCAGCGCCATGTTGGCTCCCTGTCCCATGCGGGTAGAGTCGAAGTGAATGTCACGGTCTTCGCCGCCCACCCAGCAACCGCTGACCAACGACGGCGTGAAGCCCATAAACCATGCGTCGGCATTACGATTGGTTGTGCCAGTCTTTCCGCCCATGTCACAGTTTACTTCATATCTGTATCTCATCCTGCTTCCCGTTCCGCCGTTCATCACTCCGCGGAGCATTTCGAGCATTTTATAAGCACTCTCTTCGCTGATTACTTCGTTCATGCGCGGCTGGAAGTTGGCGATGACGTTGCCGTCAGAGTCTTCAATCTTTGTTACAAACATCGGCGAGCAATGAATACCGCCGTTGGCGAAGGTGGTGTAGGCGCTTACCATTTCGCATACAGACACCTCGTTAGGACCGAGACAGAGCACGATGGACGGATAAACGCCGTATGTGTTGATACCGAAGTCGCGCAAAAGACTGAGATAATCCTGAGGGTTGACGCGGCTCATCAGGTAAGCCGATATCCAGTTGTTCGACTGTGCCAGCGCCCATTTCAGCGTTACCATCTGTCCGTATCTTGACCGGCTGCCGTTACGCGGCGTCCAGTTGCCGTAAGAACGTTGTACGTTGGGGGCGACGTCGCATGGCGACATGCCGTTCGACATGCTTAAAGCATATAAGAACGGCTTTGTCGTAGAACCTATCTGGCGCCTGCCTTGTGTCGCCATATCGTATGTAAAGTGAGTGAAATCCGGACCGCCTACGTATGCCTTGACAGCTCCCGTCGTGGCATCCATGCTGACAAAACCGGAGCGGAGATAAGACTTTATGTAACGGATTGAGTCCAACGGCGTCATGACGGTATCCACATCGCCGTGGTAAGTGAACACCGACATTTCTATCGGAGTGCGGAACGCGCGCTGGATTTCCTCCTCCGTGGCTCCCGCGGCTTTCATTGCACGGTATCTTTCGCTCTGGCGTATGGAGCGTTGCAGGATGTTCTTCACTTCCGAAGGTTTCAGAGCCGAGGTGAACGGCGCGTTCGGCTTTGTGCGGTTCTCCTTTGTAAACGCCGGTTGTAGATATCCGCCGACATGCTTTAACACAGCTTCTTCGGCGTATCTTTGCATGCGCGAATCTATCGTAGTGAAGATTTTCAGTCCGTCGGTGTAGACGTTGTATTTCTCACCGTTCTTCTTATGGTTTTTGTTACACCAGCCATAAAGCGGGTCTGTCTCCCATGCCAGCGAGTCAATGGAGAATTGCACGTGGTTCCATGAAGGATAATCCTCCAATCGTGGCTTTTCAGCCATAACGTATCTGCGCAGGAATTCGCGGAAATATGTCGCAATACCGTCTTTGTGGTCGATGCGGTGGAAGTTCAGGGCAAGCGGCTCGTCGTGCGCTTTCCTGTATTCGGCTTCCGTAATGTAGCCTGCTTTGAGCATCTGTCCGAGCACGACGTTTCGTCTTTCCTTGCAGCGGTCCGAATATCTTACGGGGTTGAAGTATGACGGGTTTTTGCATAATCCGATGAGCGTTGCCGCCTCGGTAAGGTTAAGTTCACGGGGTTCTTTACGGAAATATACGTCGGCCGCCGTCTTTATTCCTACGGCGTTATGCAGAAAGTCGAAGTAGTTGAGATACATCGTGATGATCTCTTCCTTGGTATAAAAGCGTTCCAGCTTTACCGCAATAACCCATTCGATCGGCTTTTGCAGCACTCGTTCGAGCGTACTTCCTGCCGTTGCCGAGTATAGTTGCTTGGCAAGCTGCTGTGTGATGGTCGAACCGCCTCCCGCGCTTTTCTGTCCCAATATGCCACGTTTCACCACGGCACGTGTTAGCGCAATGAAGTCAATGCCCGAGTGTTCGTAAAAACGCTCGTCTTCCGTAGCGACAAGAGCTTTTACCAAATAAGGTGAAAGATTTTCGTAATCGACGTGTACACGGTTTTCACGGTTCATGTTATACGTGCCAAGTATCTTTCCGTCAACGGAATATACCTGCGAGGCGTATCTGCTGATAGGATTTTGCAAATCGGCGATATCCGGCATATAACCTATTTTGCCGAACCAAATAGCCGTGAAACAAACAATCAGGAGTACAACAATCGTTGCAAGCGTTCCCCATAGTATGCGTACAAAAAGTTTTCTCATTTTAAAAAGTTGGCAAATAGACGAGTAAACAAACTTTTTAAGTTGACAAGAGACGAGCTGTCGAATAAACAGACAAATAAACCCGTCAGGTTGTAAACCGGTCTCTTGTTACTTGAATGCAAAAATACGATTTTCTTCCGAAATATCAATTATAAATTAAAAATAATGCGTAACTTAGCACTCGAATTAGAAATCACAATAATTAATGGGAACGCAAAACTTTGTAACAATAGCGGATTTGTCGAAAGAGAAAATACTCTATCTGATCAAATCGGCAGAGGAATTTGAAAAACATCCGGACCGGGAAATCCTTAAAGGCAAAATCGTAGCGACACTCTTCTTTGAACCGTCTACACGTACAAGACTCAGCTTTGAGACTGCCGCCAACCGTCTGGGTGCCAAAGTAATAGGTTTCACCGATGCAAAGGTGACGAGCGCAACGAAAGGAGAGACGTTGAAGGACACCATTCTCATGGTGTCAAACTATGCTGACGTGATAGTAATGCGCCATTACATAGAGGGAGCAGCACAGTATGCCAGCGAAATAGCGCCCGTACCTATAATCAACGCCGGCGACGGAGCGCATCAGCATCCCTCGCAGTGCATGCTTGATCTTTATTCTATTTATAAGACTCAGGGCACTTTGGAAAATCTGGATATATGTCTTGTCGGTGACTTGAAATACGGTCGCACGGTTCATTCCCTTATCATGGCTATGCGTCATTTCAATCCGACATTCCACTTTATCGCGCCGAAAGAGCTCGCAATGCCAAACGAATACAAACTATATTGCAAGGAAAACAATATAAAATATGTGGAACATACGGCGTTCAATGAAAAGATAATCAGCGAAGCGGACATCTTATACATGACCCGTGTTCAGAAGGAACGTTTTTCTGACTTGATGGAATATGAGAAAGTGAAGAATGTCTATATCCTGCGCAACGATATGCTCGGCTCGGCTCGTGAGAACCTGAAAATACTTCATCCGCTGCCACGTGTAAACGAAATCGCTTACGACGTAGACTCAAATCCGCATGCTTACTACATCCAGCAGGCACAAAACGGACTTTATGCGCGTGAGGCGATAATCTGCGACGTGCTGGGAATTACGCTCGAACAAATTAAAGCTGATAAAACAATAATCTGACAAACACATTTCTTATGAGCAAGAAAGAAAGACTCGTTGCCGCAATCGAGAGCGGTACGGTAATAGACCATATTCCTTCGGAGAAAACTTATCAGGTGGCAAACATCCTCGGTTTGCAAGATCTTACGACCACGGTGACAATCGGTTACAACTATATTTCAAAGAAAATAGGGCGCAAAGGCATAATAAAAGTTGAAAAGAAGTTCTTCACCGATGAAGAAATCTCACGCTTGTCGGTTGTTGCGCCAAACGTCGTTCTCAGCATAATAAAAGATTATGAGGTAGTTGAGAAGAAAACAGTGGAAACCCCCGACGAATTGAGAGGCATCGTGAAATGCAACAACCCGAAGTGTATCACCAACAACGAGCCGATGGATACGGTCTTTAATGTCATCGACAAGGACAAAGGCGTACTGAAATGCCACTACTGCGATAAAGAACAAGAATTGAATAAGGTGCAACTTGTTTAAACGTCAAGCGGTCAAGTTGCCTTACAGACGTGAGTCTCAGTCAAATGACACTTGACGTTCAGTAGGTCATTTCTTCATTATTTATTCGCTCGTTACGACTTTATGTTGTAACTTTGCACCCCATAAAAGATAAAAAGATTTACATTTCAAAATAAGGATTACAAAATGGAAAGAGACCAAGTTATCTTCGATCTCATTGAGAAAGAACATCAACGCCAGCTCAAAGGAATGGAGTTGATCGCGTCAGAGAATTTCGTCAGCGACGAAGTAATGGAGGCTATGGGTTCATATCTTACGAACAAATACGCCGAAGGATATCCCGGTAAACGTTATTACGGCGGTTGTCAGGTGGTAGACGAAGTGGAAACGCTCGCGATAGAACGTGTTTGCAAACTATTCGATGCCGAATATGCCAACGTGCAACCTCACTCCGGAGCACAAGCTAACGCAGCCGTGCTGCTTGCAGTGTTAAATCCCGGCGACACATTTATGGGACTGAACCTCGCTCATGGCGGTCACCTCTCACACGGTTCGTTGGTCAATACCTCCGGCATCCTTTATAAAGCAATAGGTTATGACCTTGACAAAGAGACCGGACGCGTGGATTATGACCAGATGGAACAGCTCGCTTTGGAGAACAAACCGAAGCTGATCATCGGTGGTGGTTCGGCTTACAGTCGTGAATGGGACTACAAGCGCATGCGTGAAATAGCTGACAAGGTCGGCGCAATCTTAATGATTGACATGGCGCATCCTGCCGGACTTATCGCAGCTGGATTGCTCGATAACCCCGTTAAATATGCTCATATCGTAACATCGACAACACATAAGACTCTCAGAGGTCCGCGCGGAGGTATCATCCTTATGGGTAAAGACTTTGACAACCCGTGGGGAAAGAAGACACCGAAGGGTGAGATAAAGAAGATGAGTCAGCTCTTGAACAGCGCGGTATTCCCCGGACAGCAGGGCGGACCGCTCGAACACGTAATCGCAGCCAAGGCTGTTGCGTTCGGAGAAGCGTTGAAACCCGAATTCAAAGAATGGGCAATGCAGGTTAAGAAGAACGCAGCCGTACTTGCAGACGAGCTTGTCAAGAGAGGATTTACCATCGTAAGCGGTGGCACGGACAACCATTCAATGCTGGTAGACCTGCGCTCGAAGTATCCCGAACTTACCGGAAAAGTTGCAGAGAACGCTCTCGTCGCAGCCGACATTACGGTAAACAAGAACATGGTACCGTTCGACTCGCGCAGCGCATTCCAGACTTCCGGAATACGTCTCGGCACGCCTGCAATAACAACCCGCGGTGCGAAAGAAGACCTTATGGTGCTTATCGCCGAACTTATCGAGGAAGTTCTCAATGACCCGGAGAACGAAGAAGTAATCGCAAAAGTACGTTCAAAGGTCAATGAGACGATGAAGAACTATCCGTTGTTTGCTTATTAATACAACGAATATAATAAAACAAGCCGCTATCGGTTGAGTGATAACATTGCTCCCGGCAGCGGCTTTTATTGTTATTTACATTTAGACGTTGGCGTAAATGGAACTTATCCGTATTTTGAAATACGTCTATTCTGCGTCTTTCGGCGTTTCGTCGATGCTCTTTTTGATTTTTTCCTCACATCCTTTAATCATCTTTTTAGCCTGAATTGCGCGTGAAGAGTGAGCCGTCCGGTCGTGTCTTTCGTAAAAAGTCACAGCCGACCGGAAATAGTCGGCGGCGTCTTGAAAATTATTTTGAAATAAATGACAGAACCCGAGACGGTAAAATACGTCGCCTTTCTCATCGTCCCGGCAAACGAGAAGTTGCTTTTCGTAGAGCGGTACAGCCTTTGAATATTCTTCAAGCAAGAAATGGCTTTCGGCGGCAGCGTTGTAATAGACGTTGCGTTCGGCAGGAGAGTAGACTTCGAGACTTGGCAACGCGCTGTCCAGATACTTGAAGGCGGCGGCATACTCCCATTCGCTATAATAACAAATGCCGATGTAAGCCTTGAACCGGGGATTGAGTTTGTACTTCGTGTCGAGTTCTTTAAACAGCAACAATGCCTCGTGATACTTGCCGCCGGTGAAATAGTCGAGCGCTTTCCCGAGTTTTCTTGTATCAGGACTGCCGCTCTTCTGACATACCGCAGGCATGCTTACAGACAGGAACAACAATAAAAATGTGAGCAGACGTTTCACTTTGTGTAGAAATCAATCAAACGTGTGAGAGCCTGACGGCAGACGGGACAAAACTCGGGATTTTCGTTTGTACGCATCCGGCAGTCTTGTGTGCCGCGGTAAACGCCTTTCAAACTGTAACCGGCACCTTCGAAGACGCCCACCCGTGTACGTATCGTCTCGGGCTTGTTGCTTGTCGGCGTCGGTATAGGTGTACCTTTTTTTATAAGGTTTTCCCACTTCCCGTGAAAGTCGCGGAGCGTTGTTATGTTCGGCTCCCATGGCTCGACGTCGGCAGGATACATCGGAATTTGTTCCTGCTCGTAGGCATATTCGTCGCCAAGTCCGCCGAAGCTGTGCCCGAACTCATGAACCACGACCGGTTTAAACAGCCTGTGCCCTGTCATCGAGAGCACGTAAGAATTGAGAATTCCGCCACCTCCGTATTCATCGGTGTTGACTAATATTATAATGTGTTCGTAAGGAACGCCAGCCAACACGTCGTGTAACTTTTTCAGATTGAGCGTTGTCAGATATCTGTTGCTGTAAAAAGTGTCGAAGTGTGAGCCTAATGCCGTATTCTTCCAGACGCCCTTTGACGGTGTGCTTGTTCCGCTTTCCGCCGATGGCGACTTTACGGCAACGATGTTAAATCTGCTCCGTGCCGACTTAAACGGCTCGTGAGCGAAGAGAGCTTCCACCGCTTCGTTGGCACGGGCGATGTAAGCGTTCATCTCGTCAGACTTATATCCTTCGGCAACAAAGGCGATGTGTATGCAGCGCGAGGTGTCGGCGGCTTGTTGCAGGGTGGAGTAGGGCGTCACGTCCTTAAATCCTGTGCGACGTATCAGAATGTCGTTCGGCACGACGGTGTGCGTCATCGAGACCGTTTTCTCGCGGCGGTTGTTATATAGCTCGACCGTTATCTCGGCGGTATCTTTCGGCATTGGAACAAGAAAAACGTTCTCGAAAGACTTTCTTACTGTCTTTGCCTCATCGTAAGACAGCCACTCTTGAAACAGCGTCGAGAAAGAATTGCGGTATATGATTTTGCCTGTGCCTTGCGCCCGGACTATAATCTGTCCGTTGCCTTCTACCGGAACGTCGGCAAGCCGTTGTCTCTTGCCGTACCAACCCGGCATGATGTTCAGTTTGTCAACACTTATTTCCTGTGATTTTACATCGCCCGAGAAAATATAATCGACTCGCAACGTCTGTCCGTCGAAATATTCATCAAAATCTTGCGCGCTAATATACGGCGTGGCGCCGAGCGTTAGCGTAACCGTCAAGAGGCATTTTATAAACCATGATAATGTCTTCGTGTTCATATTATCAGCCAATATTTAACCCAAATCGGTCATTAGACCGAGGAAAGTACCTTTTCTCTTTATTACACGCTCTGTTCTGTCTTTTTTGCATTCTCTCTTTCATCTTACTTCCCAAGTATCTCTCACCGTAGCCCGCTACGTTTTCGAGAACTTGGTCGTAATCTGAGAAGAGATAATACAAAAAACATCAGAACTCTAATGACCGATTTTGGTTTAAATCTTCAAATTCGGTCAACAGTTCTTTGACATACCCTCTCTGCCAGTCTTTGAGGTGATATTTCACAGCTCCGAGCAGCAGTATGTCGATGTCCATCTTTACAATATTGTTTGCGCGGTCCTGACTTGTGTTCCCGCATTCGGTCTCGACCTTTTTCAGCGCTTCTTCTATCCGGGCATGTCCGAGGCTTGTGTGTGTGACGGCGAGACAGTTCAAAAACTTGTCGGAGACAATTCCTATCGGCTGCGTCCACATCTCTTTGGTGAATGAGATGTTGCCGCCGAAGAGTGGGCGGAGCATATCTTTTGCTCTCGCCATTGACTCTTTTTGACAGAAATTGCTGCCAAGGGCTATTATCAGAACGTTGTCAGCCATTGTTTCAGACGCTTGTTGTCATGTTGCAAAATTACGAAAAAACATTAAGAAACGTGACTCTCGCCGTTCAAAAATATGCCGATGTATAAGCAGCCAAGCTAAAAATCAATATCTTTTGCCGTCAAAAAAAATCCGTTAAGGCGATGTATTTACCGATAAAAGAGTAACTTTGCACCCGGTTGGCATTACCTTTTAATCAAGATAAGTTGAAAGAACAGTAATCAAAAAATATAAATTATGATGTTAAGTGAAAAGCGGAGCAGCATGCTTCACGGCGTTCTGCTCATTACTTTGTTCTCATGCGCCGCCTTTTACATCGGCGACATGGGGTTTGTGAAGAGCCTGTCGCTCAGTCCGATGATTGTGGGCATTATTCTCGGAATGCTTTATGCCAACAGCCTGCGTAACAATCTGCCCGAGACATGGGTGCCGGGCATACAGTTCTGTTCGAAGAGAGTGCTTCGCACGGGCATTATTCTGTATGGTTTCAGACTGACTTTCCAGAATGTGCTTGACGTCGGTCTGCCTGCAATCTGTATCGATGCGATAATTGTTGCAGTAACGATTTGCGGAGGAATACTGCTTGGGCGACTGATGAAAATGGATCGCGGAATAACTCTGCTGACTTCAGTCGGTAGCGCAATATGCGGCGCGGCGGCGGTGCTCGGCACGGAGTCGGCTATAAAGGTAAAGCCTTACAAGACGGCGGTGGCCGTATCTACGGTCGTCATTTTCGGTACGCTTGCAATGTTTCTTTATCCCGTGCTCTATCATAACGGCATTGTAGACCTGACACCAAAGGAGATGGGCGTCTTCACAGGCTCTACGGTTCATGAGGTGGCTCACGTCGTAGGCGCCGGCAACGCAATGGGGAAAGACGTTTCGGATACGGCGATTATCGTTAAGATGATACGTGTGATGATGCTCGTTCCGGTGCTTCTGATTATCAGTTACAGCGTTATGCGTGCCGCAATGAAGAGCGGCGATGCGGGCAGCCGCGGCAAAATATCAATGCCTTGGTTCGCGATACTCTTCCTCGTCGTTATCGGTTTCAACTCGTTCAATCTTCTGCCGGCGGCAGTAGTCGACTTTATCAACACGTTCGACACCTTCCTTCTTACTATGGCTATGACCGCTCTCGGCGCAGAGACAAGCATTGACAAGTTTAAGAAGGCGGGCTTCAAGCCGTTCATACTGGCATTTATCCTGTTCATCTGGCTGCTTGGCGGAGGTTATTGTCTTGCCAAATATATGGTGCCGATGTTCGGATGACAATGAGAACGGCGGATAACGGCATTTTACTTACAATCCGAAACAAATTTA
>CAJMQT010000037.1 GCA_905215655.1 uncultured bacterium
CGGAGGCAGTCTTGATTTGTAAAAGAGGCACTTTTACAATGTAAAAGTGCCTCCGTTACATCGTAAAAGTGCCACTTTTACAATCGGAAAGTGTCATTTTTCAGGTAAAAATCGCTCTATTTTTGCGATTAAACGCAAATAAAGGTTAATTATTGGCGCCAAAATCTTTGTTTTGTTAACTTTAAAATACATTTTATTTTCCGGATTGAGAATTTTGTTTGTCCTGAATTTTTACCTTAAAATAAGTTAAATGAGTTTGGAGTCAGGAGCCATGATTTATGGGCGGACTTCCTTCGACGCGACACACCGCGTCACAGCTAATTCCTAATTAACTTAAATGTTTTTCAAAAAATGAAGAAGTGTGCCGAGTTGTGAGGTAAAAACACTACCTTTGTAAAGGTGAAAGGGTGAACCGTTGAGAAACAGAGAGTAATTCTCAACATCTTAACATCTCAACTTTTCAATATTTAAATTTTTCAATATTTCAACTTGAAATTATGTGTGATTTTAAAGAACTGGTAAAAATACGGAGAAGTCATAGGAGCTTCGACGAAAAGGAAATAAGTGCCGAAGACGTGAAAATGATATTGCGCGCGGCACTGATGTCGCCGACTTCAAAAAGCCAACGGTCATGGCAGTTTGTTGTGGTTGATGACAAGTTGACAATGGAAAAGCTCGCCGACGCGAAAGATCTCGGCGGCGCGTTCTTGAAAAAGGCGTCGCTGGCAATCGTCGTACTCGGCGACGCCACGGCAAACGACTGCTGGATAGAGGACTGCTCGATAGCCGCCGTGTCGATGCAGTATCAGGCGGAAGATCTCGGCATAGGTTCTTGCTGGGCGCAGATGAGAGGGCGCGGACTGTCTGACGGCACATCGGCAGACGACGTGATACGCGGCATTGTCAACGCTCCGGAAAATCTGAAAACGCTGTGCGTGATAGGTTTCGGACACAAAAAGGATGAACGCAAACCGCAAAACGAGGACGCCCTGAAATGGGAAAACGTACATATCAACAGTTTTGATTTAACATGAGTTCGACGAAATTTAATAATCTGTCAAATTAAGTAACGCAATCCTGCCAACCCGTCGTTGGGGCGTTAATTTATTACGTCCGCACGTTCAGAAAGAACGTTGTTTATGATTTTGCATTAAAACGCTTGCGCTATTCTATTGCGATACCCCCGTTGGGGCGTGCTGGCGTAATAAATTAGCGCCCCTACACTTTGCGGACGTAACGCTTAACAGAGGCGGACTGCTTGCTTGATTGTTTCAACAAAGAAGAAATGAAAATAGTAATGATAGGTGCCGGCAACCTTGCCACCAATCTCGGAAAAGCATTGTTTGACGCCGGTAACGATATAGTGCAAGTGTTCAGCAGAACGCAGGAGGCTGCATCGACGCTTGCCGCAATGGTGGGCGGCTCGCCGACAACAAATCTTGAAGATGTAAATAAGGAAGCCGACGTATATATCCTCTCGGTGAAGGATAACGTGCTCGCAGACATCATACCAATGCTGTGCAAGGGTAGGGAGGAGAAGGTCTTCCTGCATACCGCCGGCAGCGTGCCGATGGATGTGTTCAAGGGTATGGCGAGACACTACGGCGTGCTTTATCCCATGCAGACATTCTCTAAGAGCAAGATATTGGATTTCAGTTATATACCGTGCTTTGTTGAAGGTAACGACGAACAGGCGTTCGAGATGGCGCGCGGGCTTGCCGACCGGATTTCGGAACATGTCTACCTGCTCGGCTCTGCCGAACGTAAGCACCTGCATCTTGCCGCAGTATTTGCATGCAACTTTGTGAACCATTGTTATGAGATATCTTCCGAGATATTGGAAAAACACGGTCTGCCGTTCGAGATAATGCTGCCGCTGATAGAGGAAACGGCGCACAAGGTGCATGGGATGGCGCCGAAGGACGCCCAGACGGGTCCCGCCGTGCGCTACGACCAAAATATAATACGCGCTCAATCTGAACTGCTGCGCGATAACCCGATGTTCAAACAGATCTACGAAAGCATGAGTCTGAGTATTCACCGCACGGCTACAATAAAAGGAAAGTGACATGATAAACTACGATCTGACAAAAATCAAGGTCATAATATTTGACGTCGACGGAGTGCTCAGCGCCGAAACGATACCGCTGCATCCGTCGGGCGAACCGATGCGTACCGTAAACATCAAAGACGGATATGCCATACAGCTGGCCATGAAATCGGGGCTGCGCATCGTAATCCTTACCGGCGGCAAGACGCAGAGCGTCCGTCTGCGTTATGAGGGACTGGGCGTGAAGGACGTATTCATGGGTTGCAGCGTGAAGATAAAGACTTACGAGGAACTGAAAGATAAGTACGGACTTGCCGACGAAGAAGTGATGTATATGGGCGACGACATCCCCGATTATGAGATAATGCGGCGCGTGGGCTGTCCTTGCTGTCCTGCCGACGCTTGTCCGGACATCAAGGCGATAAGCAGATATGTCAGTCGGCGTAACGGCGGATGCGGTTGTGGACGCGACGTTATAGAACAGGTGCTCCGGGCGCAAGGCAAATGGCTTAGCGACGCAAAGGCTTTCGGATGGTGATTTCATGTCCGGAGTCAGGCATCTAAATCTTGACTGAAATAAAATATTTTAAACGTACCAACGTTATATAAAAGTGATGAAAAGAGATTATAACATAATCCTGAGCAGCAACAGTCCGCGACGAAAAGAGTTGCTTGCCGGGCTTGACCTCCGGTTTGAGGTGCGTGTGATACCCGACATCGACGAGTCGTATCCGGAGGAACTGCCCGTTAAGGAGACGGCGGAATATATCGCGGTGAAGAAAGCCGAGGCTTACAGAGCCGTGATGCAGGACAACGATCTCGTGCTGACAGCCGACACGGTGGTAATACTTGGTGATAAGGTTCTGGGAAAACCAGCGGACCTCGACGACGCTAAGGCGATGTTGCGCATGCTCAGCGGACAGACGCATCAAGTGATAACGGGTGTCTGTCTGACAACAAAAGACAATCAGCGTCACTTCTCGGTGACAACCGACGTTACGTTCGATAATCTTTCTGAGGACGAGATAAATTATTATGTGGAGCATTACAAACCTCTTGATAAGGCGGGAGCTTACGGCATTCAGGAATGGATAGGTCATGTCGGCGTAACATCTATAAAAGGCAGTTACTTTAATGTAATGGGGCTGCCGGTACAACGTATTTATGCGGAAATCAAGAAGTTAATTAACGATTTATAATAAGAATAGCAGATTGATTATTCCTCATTCTTAATTCTTAATTCTTCATTCTTAATTAAAAAAATGGATACAGCAGAATTGTTCAGATGGGTGCTTGAAAATCTGAATTATTGGGTGGTAACCCTGTTTATGGCGATAGAAAGTTCGTTTATACCTTTTCCCTCGGAGGTTGTTGTGCCACCTGCCGCATGGAAAGCGATGACAGACGATGCAATGAATATATTCTTAGTTGTTGTCTTCGCCACGGCGGGAGCCGATGTAGGAGCGTTGGTAAACTATTATCTGGCACGCTGGTTGGGACGCCCGATTGTTTATAAGTTCGCCGACAGCCGCTTCGGACATTTGTGCCTGATAGACAGGGAGAAAGTGGAGAATGCCGAGAGATATTTCCGTGAGCATGGTGCGGCTTCCACGTTCTTCGGACGGTTGATACCCGCTGTGCGCCAGCTGATAAGCATTCCTGCCGGACTTGCAGGGATGAATGTTCGTCACTTCCTTGTTTATACTACGTTGGGAGCCGGCGTGTGGAACTCGGTGCTCGCTCTCCTTGGTTACCTTATATACCGTTTTACCGAATTGAAAACGACGGAAGACGTTTATATACTTGCCACAAAGTACAGCCATGAGATTGGTTACATTCTCCTTGCCGCTGCTCTTGTTGTCGTCGGAGTGCTGATATATAAAGGGTTTAAGAAGAAATGAATTTAAGAATTTTAGGAGTATAGAATTTAAGGAGTATAGAATTTAAGGAGTTTAGAAGTACAGAAGTTCAGAAGTTCAGGAGTACAGACATTACCTTTGTTTTTTATTTTTATCCTAAAAAACTATTGTCTGTACTCCTGAACTTCTGTACTTCTAAACTCCTTAAATTCTATACTTCTATACTCCTAAACTTCTGTACTTCTATTTTAGCGAACTGCCTTTCTCGATTTTGTCGAGCATGTATTTGTAGTAATTCTCCACCGGCATTCCTTTTGGGAAGAGGTGCCCCATCTGCTCCTTTGTGTACTCAGACGCAACCGTCGCGGATTTTTTGAGATTGGATAAGAATTCGTCAATCTTGTTCAATACGAAACAACAGATTGTGAGATTTACATAATCATCGCGCAACTCGTAACCGGAGAGTTCCAAAAAATGGTAAATGTTATATGCAGAGGCGAACTCTTTGCACGTGTAAAGAGTGCCTGCGACCTGTGCCAGAACTTCTTTTGAATTGTTGGATTTCTTCACCGCTTCGACAAAACAGGCGTTACCCTTTTCATCTTCACCATTCCAATAAAGCATGTTGCCGCGTGCCAGCAACATTATGATAGGGTCAGCACCCCTTGCCTCGGCTCTATCGATGACGTCGAAACATGCCTTTTTATTGCCACACTGAAACAAAGCGTATGCCCATTCCTTGTAAATCTCTGTTAGATTGGGATCATTGTCTTCAATGACGGACGCCGCCTTAGCCAACATTTCGGCAGCTTTTGCAAAATTGGCGACTGTGATATAACAGTAGCCCAAAAGCATTACACTGTTAATGTCGTCAGGATTTAGTTTGTTGTATTTGATGTAATACTTGATTGCCTCTTTGTAGCTGCCCAAGTAATACAGGCTGTTTGCCTTGTTGATAAGAGCCGCAGGGTTGTCAGGATTAATGGCGAGGGCATACTCGCTGCTGCGTATCGAGCCTTCATAATCTTCGCTCAGGAACTGTGCCGATGCCAACGCATTCCAATATTGGACGGAATATGGATCTTTGTCGATAAGCTCGTTATACAACTTCTGGGTCTTGTCGTAGTTTCCTTTCTCGAAAGTTATCCTTGCGTATTGTTCCTTATATTCCTCGATGTCTGTATCTTCAACGCGCGCCAGCCACTTCTCACCCTTGTCAGGCAAGGCATAATCAAGAAAAATAGCCGCCACGTCGATGGCGAAATAATCACGGTCTTCATCGTCGATGAAGTCAAAACAACCCTCCAGATAATCGTCAGCTTTATCCGGGTGACCTAACACCACCATTATTTCGGCTTTGATATAATAAAATTCGAGGTCTGTCTTGTCTTCTATCTGTTCGACATACTCCATCGCTTTGTCGGCATTGTTGTTGTCAAGAAGCTCTATACGTGCCTTGAACAGCAGCGGTGGGGCGGCGCCGGGATAAATCTCCATTGTCGTATTCAACAGATTTTCAGCCTTTTCCATCAGCCCGTTATTGTAGTAAAATTCGGCAATATCAACAAACTCGTCGGGCGTAAGGAGCGCCGGCGAGTCTGTGTATAAAGTATCTTCGTACAACTTTAAGATTTTCTTAAACTTGCTTGAATGGAAATATTCGTCTGAGTTGAATGACATTAACTTATGCTTTGTTAATCTTAGACCATGTGTCTTTCAGACCGACGGTCTTGTTATAAATGAGCCGTTCGTCGGAAGAATCGAGGTCAGCCATGAAATATCCGATGCGCTGGAACTGTAAGTATTCGCCCGGTTTGCGCTCGGCGGCATAGTTCTCGACGTAACATTCGTTAATGACCGTAAGCGATTCGGGATTAAGCAGTTCACGGAAATCACGCTCGTCTGCCGACGGATTTTCAACATTGAAGAGCCGGTCGTAAACGCGTACCTCGGCTTTCTTGCAATGGTCGACGCAAACCCAGTGCAGCGTTCCTTTTACCTTGCGGTTGGCTCCTTCGAGTCCGCTCTTGCTCAGCGGGTCGTATTCGGCTTGAATTTCGATGATGTTGCCCTCTGCATCCTTTGTGCAGCCGGTGCATTTCACGATATAAGCATTTTTCAGGCGTACCTCTTTGCCCGGCGTCATGCGGAAGAACTTCTTCGGGGCGTCCTCCATAAAGTCGTCGCGCTCTATCCAAAGGTTCTTGCCGAACGTTATAGTGTGTGTGCCGTCTGCCTCGTTCTCGGGATTGTTTATCGCCTCCATCTCCTCCGTCTGACCGTCGGGGTAGTTTGTTATCACGAGCTTTACGGGGTTGATTACAGCCGAAACACGGATTGCGCGCTTGTTAAGGTCATCGCGTACGGCAGCTTCGAGCAGCGCCATATCGTTGAGGGCGTCAAACTTGGTGTAGCCGATGCTCTTTATAAAGTTGCGTACGCTCTCGGGCGAATAGCCTCTGCGGCGCATTCCGCAGACGGTGGGCATACGCGGGTCGTCCCATCCGTTGACCAGACCTTCGTTGACAAGAGCGAGCAGTTTGCGCTTGCTCATAACGGTGTAAGTAAGGTTCAGACGGTTGAACTCTATCTGTCGCGGACGGAAGTCGTTAAGGTTGTCGCCTTCGCCGTTAGATATTTTCAGCTCGTCGATGAACTTGTCATACAACGGACGATGAGGAACGAATTCGAGAGTACAGATGGAGTGGGTCACACCTTCGAAGTAGTCACTCTGTCCGTGGGCGAAGTCATACATCGGGTATGCGTTCCATTTGGTGCCCGTACGATGGTGCGGGGTGTGAATGATGCGGTAGATTATCGGGTCGCGGAAGTGCATGTTTGGGTTAGCCATATCCAGTTTGGCGCGTAACACCATGGAACCTTCTTCCACGTCGGGCGTGTTCATCTTATTGAAGAGTTCGAGATTTTCTTCTATCGGACGGTCGCGATAGGGTGAGTTGGTGCCCGGCTGGGTGGGCGTACCCTTCTGTGCCGCGATCTGCTCGCTTGTCTGCTCGTCGATGTAAGCCTTTCCCTGCTTGATCATCCAGATGGCGAAGTCCCACAACTTCTGGAAGTAATCCGACGCATAATAGACGTTTCCCCAACGGAAACCAAGCCATTTTATGTCGTTGAGTATTGAATCAACGTATTCGGTGTCCTCTTTGCTGGGGTTTGTATCATCAAAACGGAGGTTGCATACGCCACCGTACTTCTCGGCAACGCCGAAGTCCATGCAGATAGCTTTGGCGTGTCCTATGTGCAGATAGCCGTTCGGCTCCGGCGGGAAACGTGTCTGCAAGCGCTTCCCGTTCTTGCCTTCGGCGAGGTCGTTTTCAACCATTTGTTCCACGAAACTAAGACTCTTTTTCTCTTCGTTCTTGATTTCTTCGTTCTTTGTCATATTGTTCTGTTATTTTGTTGAGGGGTTGAGGGGTTGGGATGATAAAGGTTTGTCGTCAAGGCATATCGTTCATCATCTCACCGTTTCAACATTCCACCTTTATTATTTTATTCCTCTTTTGTTTAGCGCTTCCGTGTATTTTGCCGCATTTTGCAAATGTTCAGCGTATGTTGTGGCAAAATTGTGTGTACCGCTGAAATCCTCTTTCGCACACATATAAAGATATTTGTGGTGTACGTGGTCGAGAACGGCGTCTATGCCGGCTACCGACGGTACGCGGATAGGTCCCGGCGGCAGTCCGATATTCTTGTAAGTGTTGTAAGGACTTTTTACGTTCAGCATGTTGATGTAAATGCGCCGTATGCTGAAATCCTTTAAAGCAAACTTTATCGTAGGGTCTGCCTGCAAGGGCATTCCCGCTTTCAGACGGTTGTAATACATTCCGGCTATCATCGGTTTCTCGTCGTCGTTAGCCGTCTCCTCATCGACAATGCTGGCAAGTGTCATTATTTCCTCTTTTGAAAGGTTCATCGCCTTCGCTTTCTGTTGTTTTTCAAGACTCCAGAACTTTGTGCTTTCTTTGTTCATCTTGTCGAGAAAATTGTCTAACGTGGTGTTCCAATACACCTCGTAAGTGTTTGGAATGAACATGCAGACAATCGTTTCGGGCGTATAACCATATTTGCTGCAAACGGCGGTGTCGGTCAATGCTTTGTAAAGGGCAACGCTGTCAAGCATCAGTTTGTCGGCAATCGTTCCGGCGAGCTTGTCCACCGTGCGTGCCGTGGGTATCGTAAGCTTCACCGATGCCTGCAATCCGTTCTTCATCTTTCTGAAAACCGTCAGCGCACCGTTGCCTTTTTCAATCTCATAACGACCTGTGCGAATGTTGTCCGGGTAAGAACTTAATGCGACAAGAGACTTAAATCCTATCATCGCGTGCCCTGACGTCACGGGCTCGAGCTTGGCGTACACCGAGTCGATGTTGTCGTCTTCGTCGATGCAGACAATGCTGTTTTCCGAGCCGGAGAGCATCGACGAGAAAAAGAAATAATATATCAAAAGAGCCGCAATGGCTGCTACGGCGAGCAATGATGTCATCAATCCGTTAGAATTTTTCTTCTTCATCGGTTATTGTTTTTAAACAGCTACAAAATTACAATTTCTTTTTGAAATATGCGTTGTCAGCCTGTTTATATTTGAAAAAAATGCCGTTATGATAACGCTCGGAACAAACGGTTTTGTAAAAGGCGGTCTTTTACGTTGTAAAAGGCAAGCTTTTGGCGTGTAAAAGGCTACCTTTTGCAATGTAAAAGACCGCCTTTTGCAACGCGTTGATTATCAGATTGATACACGGCTGGTTGCAGACTGGTTTTTTGCCTGCTGTCTCTCGTAATATCAATCCTTGTTTTCGGTCATCCTTCTTGTGGTTGGAAGAAATTCAAAACCCCACGACGATAACGAAAAATACGCTTAAAATTAAAAAATATTACGTGTAAAAGCCATATTTGGATTTTATTTGTTATCTTTGTAATCAGTAATTAATTAATCATTAAATATAATAATATGGAAAATAATTCAGAATTGATTGCATTGTGTGAGGGCAAGGCTAAACAGTGGCTCTCACCGGTTTTCGACGTTGAAACGCAAAACGCTGTAAAGGCGATGCTTGATAATGAGGACAAGACCGACCTTATTGAAAGCTTTTACAAGAACCTTGAATTCGGTACAGGTGGTCTCCGTGGTATCATGGGATCCGGCAGCAACCGCATGAATATATATACCGTCGGCATGGCGACTCAGGGCTTGGCAAACTATCTTAAAAAGAACTTTGCCGAGATGGAGCAAATCTCCGTCGTAGTATGTCACGACTGTCGTAACAACAGCCGACTGTTCGCAGAGACCGTTGCCGACATCTTCTCTGCTAACGGAATAAAGGTTTATCTCTTCGACGACATGCGTCCCACACCTGAATGTTCGTTCGCCATACGTCACTTGGGCTGCCAGAGCGGTGTCAACATCACGGCAAGCCATAACCCGCGTGAGTACAATGGTTACAAAGCTTACTGGGCTGACGGCGCTCAGGTGCTCGCACCGCATGACACGGGCATTATCGACGAGGTTAACAAAGTAACCGTTGAAGATGTTAAATTCAAAGGAAACAAAGACCTTATCCAGATAATCGGAGAAGACATCGACAAGATTTATCTTGACCTTATACAGGGCATTTCAATCGATCCCGAGGTCATCAAACGTCAGAAAGACCTCAAAATCGTTTATACTCCGTTGCACGGAACAGGCATGACGCTTATCCCGCGCTGCCTGAAACAATGGGGCTTCGAGAACGTTCACTGCGTTAAAGAGCAGATGGTAAAGAGCGGAGACTTCCCGACAGTTGTCAGCCCGAACCCCGAGAACGGAGAGGCGCTCACATTGGCTCTGCGCGATGCCAAGGAACTTGACGCCGACATCGTAATGGCAAGCGACCCCGATGCTGACCGCGTGGGTATGGCTTGCAAGAACGACAAGGGCGAATGGATACTCATCAACGGTAACCAGACATGCCTGCTTTTCCTTTATTATATCATCAAGAACCGCATTGCAACAGGTAAGATGCAGCCTACCGACTTCATCGTGAAGACCATCGTTACCACGGAAGTAATCAAGAAGATTGCCGACAAGCAGCATATCGAGATGCGCGACTGCTACACCGGTTTCAAATGGATTGCCCGCGAGATAGCCCTTTCGGAAGGAAAGCAGCAGTATATCGGCGGTGGTGAAGAGAGCTATGGCTTCCTCGCAGAAGACTTCGTGCGTGATAAGGACGCTGTGTCGGCATGTGCTTTGCTCGCCGAAATATGCGCTTGGGCAAAAGACAACGGCAAGACGCTTTACGACTTGGTAATGGATATTTATCTTGAATATGGCTTCTCTAAGGAAGTTACGATAAATGTTGTTAAGCCGGGTAAGAGCGGTGCAGACGAAATCAAGCAGATGATGACCGATTTCAGAAACAATCCGCCGAAAGAATTGGGCGGCAGTCCGATCGTCGTTTGGAAGGATTACAAGACTCTCGAACAGCGTGATGCGGCAGGAAACGTTACAAAGATTGACATGCCTGACACCAGCAACGTGCTCCAATGGTTCTGCGAAGACGGCACGAAGGTCAGCGTCCGTCCGTCAGGTACCGAGCCCAAGATCAAGTTCTACACCGAAATAAAGGACACAATGAAGTGTGCCGGCTGTTATGAGCGTTGCCTTGACGCGGCAAACGCCAAGCTCGCTGCTATCAAGAAGTCGCTGAAACTCGACTAATCAGATTGATATAATCAGACAAGTGGCTGCATCAAGACCTTTGCTTGTTTTGATGCAGCCGTTTTTTTAGCCTCGTTTATAATTACTTCCCATATAAACCGTCAATACAATGAAAAAGAGAGTAGTATTAAGTTCGTATGTGCTTTTGATTTCAGCTGTTACAATAATTATCCTTGTATGGGCCTCGTTGTTCTTTTTCTTTAACTCAGATGCAGATACTCTTTGGACTTTATCAATCCCTATTTGCCTGCTTTTAATCCTTTTGGTGTCTGCGATGTGCTACGCGCCGATATCCGTTTCCGCTTCTTCGGATGGTGTATCTGTCAATCGTTTGCTGGCTCGGAAGTTCATACCTTATTCGGAAATAAGGTCGGTAATGCTCTGCCAACCGACAATGGGTGCTCTGCGGATATGCGGCAGCGGCGGTTTCTTCGGTTATTGGGGCTGGTTCAAAGAGAGGGATTTAGGTAAATATTTTGCTTATTACGGCAAATCTTCCGACTGTTTCCTTGTGACTTTAAAAAGCGGAAACAAGTATATGCTCGGTTGTACCGAACCGGAAGAAATGGTTGACTTCATAAATAAAAATCTTGAATGAGCCATTTCAATCCCTGTCGGACATCCTATGAGTAAGGAAAAGAGGATGAACGCCGAGCTTGAAGTGAGTGTTTAAATCCCGATCGGTCATTATAATTATAAATAAGGTGTTATAAATTATAATGGCAGATCGGGGTTTTTGTTGTCTTGGATTTACATAAAGTAATCCTTGATGAAGGCTTGCAAATCTTCACCACGCAACGCGCCTTTGATTAGTTTGCCGTCGCTGTCGACGATGATTGTGAACGGAATGCTCTGAATTCCGTACATCTTGGCTGCATGGTTGTCCCAACCTTGCAGGTCGGAAAGCTGTAACCACGTCATGTTAAGTTCGTTGACAGCTGTCTGCCAAGCGTCTTTGTCTTTGTCGAGGGACACTCCGATAATGCCGAGACCTCTTTCCTTGTAGTCGGAATAAAGGCTGACAAGTGTCGGCATTTCTTGTCTGCACGGTCCGCACCAGCTCGCCCAGAAGTCGATAATTGTTATTTTGTGCTTCTTGAACTCGTTTTTCACGTCAACGGTGCTCCCGTTTATGTCTGTCATTTTAAAGGAGATGACGGGAACATCGGCGTCTTTTTCTGTCTGATTGACGTGCTGCGGCTCTTCTCTTTTGGGTGTTTCTTCATACGATTTACCCTTCTTGTCGCCACAACCGGTGGCAACAAGAAGGGTAAAACATATTGCGATGATTTTTAAATGCTTCATAAATATCTCAATTTGGGTTATCCGTCTTGATGTGCTTTCAAAAGGTTTTAGCCGTTGTGTTACGGTGTTCCCGTATGAAGAACGGCTGACAGGCGCTTTTGATGGCGATGGATTTTATACCAAGTATTGTGAACTGATACTCTCGTTTTTGAGCACTCGGCGTATAGTCTCGGCAAACATGTCGGCTACCGACAGCTGTTTTACTTTGGCGCAACGGTTTGTGTAAGGAATTGAGTCGGTGAAGACGATTTCTTCAAGAGCCGATTCCTGCACTCTTTCGCTTGCCGGACCGCTCATCACACAATGTGAGGCGCATGCTCTGACGCTCTTTGCGCCGGCTTGTTTCATGATGTCTGCCGCTTTTGTTATTGTGCCTGCCGTGTCCACCATGTCGTCGACGATGATTACGTTTTTGCCTTTCACGTCGCCGATTATCTGCATACTTTCAACGACGTTAGCCTTTGCACGTGTCTTGTTGCACAGAACGAGCGGGCATCCGAGATATTTTGCGTATGTGTTGGCGCGCTTGCTGCCGCCTACGTCGGGAGATGCTATCGCCATGTCTTCAAGTTTCAGGCTTTGCAGATACGGCAGGATGACGCCCGAGGCGTAAAGGTGATCGACGGGAACGTTGAAAAATCCCTGTATCTGGTCGGCGTGCAGGTCCATCGTTATAAGTCGGTCGATGCCTGCCGTGGCAAGAAGGTCGGCAACGAGTTTTGCTCCGATGCTGACGCGTGGCTTGTCTTTTCTGTCCTGACGTGCCCAACCGAAGTAGGGTATTACGGCGTTGATGCTTTTTGCCGAGGCGCGTTTTGCGGCGTCGATCATGAGCAACAGCTCCATAAGGTTGTCTGAATTGGGGAATGTGCTTTGCACCAAGAAGACGTCGCGTCCGCGTATCGACTCTTCGTAAGATACGGCAAACTCTCCGTCAGAGAATTTGGTGATGAGAAGATTGCCTAACGGACAATCAAGACTTTGACAGATTTTTTCTGCCAGATATCTGGTATTTGTGCCGGAAAATACCATGAAAGAGTTTTTTTCACTCATTGTCTGTCTCGTTTTGTTTTATGATTTATTCTTATGATACTGCTTTTCTCAATTTTTCAAAATGACTTATCAGGTCTTTGTAGTCAAGTTCGTTGTGAATGTCAAACTTGTTCCACAGGTCTTCGCATACCACCACGCCGCCAAATCCCAGCTCTTTCGCTTCCTTGATATTATCAAGGCTTACGTTGCCGAGGGCATAGACATGTTTGTCAATCAGTCCGCGTTCGGCGGCTCTGACCACGTCGTCTTTTACGGCGTAGCTCTCCGAATTATCGTTAAGCGGACTGAAAACGTTGTCGATGAAGACGTATTCCGCCTTCTTCTTCATTGCTGCCAATGCCTCTATATCACCGCATGTGCGGCTGAATTTGCCTTTATAATCTTTCGGAAGGTCAGCATTGTCGCTGTCGATATGTATTCCCGCCAGACGGTATTCGTTCTTTAAATAATAATGGTCGTGAACGATAATCCTGCCGTATGATGCTTCGGGCAGTAGTGAGAGCAGGCGTTCGGAGTACACCGGCGACGCTCCCGGCTTGCAGAGGTGCAGGCTTTCCATACCCTCGTCGAAAAGAGATGTCAGGATTTTGTCTTCTTCTACGAAAAACGTAGGTCGTGTCATTATTATAAGCTTCATCGCGCGATGTCTTGTTTCAAAATCAAACCAAGCGTTAAACAGCCCGCCGTTATGAATATTCAGTTGTCACGTTGATGGGCTCGTCGTGATTTTGTGGTTGCAAAATTATAAAAAAAAAGCCAAACGGACAATCCATAATGATAAATTTATTCACATCCCCGAAAAAAGTATTGAAATATCAGCGACGGCATGTTTTTATGCCCGTGAAAATGCAAACATCAGTCCGTCGCTTTTCAAAAGACAGCACTTTCAATTTTAAAAGGTAAGCTTTTGTCTTCCCAAAGACCGCCTTTTACGCTCTGAAAGGCAAGCTTTTACAAGGTAAAAGACCGCCTTTTGGAAAACGGTTGTTTGCCGGTGAAAACTGTAAGGAAAATAGTTCCAAAAGTTATAAACCGTAAGTTTTTGTTGGATTTATAACGATGACGAGATGTGTTCTTGATAGGGTGGAAGGTCAGGGCTTAAAGTCTTAAATGTGAGAAATGCCATTATAAATAAAATAAGGTGTGTTTTAGAGAGAATGCAGACGTTGTTCAAACCGACTTATATTCAATAACTTCTGCATATTTTTTCGTTTTTCGCATTTTATTATTACTTTTGCAGCCGACAGAGAATTTGTTTTAAACAATAAGATATAATTAAAAAATGAAAGCATTTGTATTTCCCGGACAGGGAGCACAGTTTGTAGGTATGGGCAAAGACCTGTACGACAATTATCCATTGGCAAAAGAGTTGTTTGAAAAAGCTAACGATATCCTCGGATACCGCATAACCGACATCATGTTCGAAGGAACGGACGAAGAGTTGAAACAGACAAAGGTTACACAGCCTGCGGTGTTCCTTCACAGCGTAATCAGAGCGCTTTGCTTAGGCGAAGAGTTTGCTCCGGCTATGGTGGCAGGTCACTCTTTGGGTGAGTTCTCCGCACTTGTCGCAGCCGGCGCGCTCAGCTTTGAAGACGGCTTGAAACTGGTTTATGCCCGCGCCATGGCTATGCAGAAAGCGTGCGAGGCAGCACCTTCTACAATGGCTGCAATCATCGGACTGCCCGATGAGAAGGTTGAGGAAATCTGCGCCGAGGTAAACAAGGACGGACAAGTCTGTGTTCCGGCAAACTATAACTGTCCCGGTCAGCTCGTAATCAGCGGTAATATCGAGGCAATCAACGAGGCTTGCGAGAAACTGAAAACAGCCGGTGCAAAGCGTGCGCTGCCCTTGAAGGTAGGCGGAGCGTTCCACTCACCGCTCATGCAGCCTGCGAAAGACGAGTTGCAGGTGGCTATAGAAAGCACTGAATTCAAAGAGCCTAAGTGCCCTGTATATCAGAATGTTGACGGAAAGCCTTATACAGAACCTTCAAAGATCAAGGCTAACCTCATAGCACAGCTCACAAGCTCTGTAAGATGGACATCATGCGTTCAGAATATGGTTGCCGACGGTGCCGACGACTTTACCGAGTGCGGACCCGGCAAGGCTCTTCAAGGCATGATTCCGCGTATTGTAAAGAATGTTGCTGTTCAAGGTATCGCATAATTTATGCCGATGGACAGTCAGAAAATAATAATTTATCAAATCTTCACACGCCTTTTCGGCAATCGTTCCACAACCTGCAAGGAGAATGGAACGCTTGCCGAAAACGGTTGTGGAAAAATGAGTTTTTTTGACGATGGCATTCTGCGTCGTATTAAAAAACTCGGCGTTACGCATCTCTGGTACACCGGTGTGATACGCCACGCCACCAAAACGGATTATTCGCAATATGGCATTCCGCGTCAGCATCCTGCCGTCGTGAAAGGCAATGCCGGCTCGCCGTACGCCATTTCAGACTATTACGACATCGATCCGGACATAGCCGACTCGGTGGACGACCGTATGTCTGAGTTTGAGGCGCTGGTGGAACGCACGCACAAAGCCGGCATGAAAGTGATTATCGACTTCGTGCCCAACCATGTGGCGCGTCAATATAAATCGGTGAAAAAGCCCGGTTATGTGAAAGACCTTGGCGAGACAGACGATCAAGGCATGGGCTTCTCCGCAAAAAACAACTTCTATTATTGCACGAACTCTCCTTTCGAACCATATTTTGATTTGAAGGGCGAGGCGGCACAACGCTATTCCGAGTTCCCGGCAAAGGCAACAGGAAATGACCATTTCGACAATCATCCGGGCATAAATGACTGGTATGAGACCGTAAAACTCAATTACGGCATAGATTATTGTGATGCCGGCGGACGCTCATATCATTTCGACCCGATACCAGACACATGGGATAAGATGACCGACATACTGATGTTTTGGGCGTCCAAAGGCGTCGACGGATTTAGGTGCGACATGGCGGAGATGGTGCCGAAGGAGTTTTGGGCGTGGAGCATTGACAAGGTCAAGTTCTGTCATCCAAAGATAATCTTTGTCGGAGAGGTTTACAATCCTTCACTTTATCGCGATTATCTGAACAGCGGTTTCGACTATCTTTATGACAAGGTGGGCATGTATGACTGTGTCTGCCGGGTGATGCGGGGCGAGAGTCCGGCGTCGGATATTACATATCAGTGGCAGTCGGTCGACGACATAAAAGACCACATGCTCTACTTTTTGGAAAATCATGACGAGCAGCGCTTGGCAAGCGACTTCCTTGCGGGTGATGCACGAAAAGGCATTCCGGCGGCAATCGTCAGCGCATTTCTCAACACCAACCCTTTCATGCTTTACGCCGGACAGGAGTTCGGAGAGCGAGGCATGGACAAGGAAGGCTTCAGCGGACTTGACGGACGCACCACCATATTTGATTATTGGACGGTGCCCACGCTTTATCGCGGATATGTGAACAGACGGAAACTTACCCATGAAGAGAAAGAACTCGAAAAAACATATTCACAAATACTGAACACGGCAAAGAAAGAAAAAGCCGTGGCGTGCGGACAATTCTTCGATTTGATGTACGCCAATCCGCAAAGTGAATATTTCGATGCAAAGACACATTATGTTTTTTTTCGCAAATACGAGAAGGAACTCTTGCTGGTAGTCGTTAATTTCTCCTGTGAAACGTCTTATTGTAAGATACGGATCCCGAAGCATGCTTTCGATTGTCTGCAACTTTTAGAGGGTGAGGCGGAAGCTACGGACTTGCTGACGGGTGAGACAACGGCATTCTATATGATGCCTGAGTCAACGATAATGATGTCTGTCGGAAAATATACCGGAAGAGTGTATAAAATCAGTCAAAAGAACCGAGATATGAATCAGGGAATTGTTTTGAACGAACATAACAAAGAAGAGTTCCCGCCTGCGCATACAGCGGAGCACCTTCTTAACCAGACGATGATAAGGATGTTCGGATGCGAACGCTCTAATAACGCTCACATCGAAAGGAAAAAGAGTAAGATAAGTTATATTCTTGATCACAAACCGACACGGCAGGAGGAGAAAGAAATAGAACGGAGAATGAACGAACTCATTGAAGCCGATCTTCCGGTGACGTTTGAATTCGTTGACCGGGATCATCTGCCGGAAAACATTTCTTTGGACAAATTGCCCGACAACGCGTCAGAAACGTTGCGCGTCGTAAGAATAGGGGATTATGATACTTGCCTCTGTATCGGGCGACACGTGCGTTCAACATCCCAAATCGGACGTTTTGAACTGCTTGGAACAAACTGGGACGAAGAGAAACGTTCGTTCAGAATACGTTTCAAAGTTGTGCAATAATTTATTTAATAATAAAGTCGGCATATCTTTTTAGTGTTTAAATAAACGCTTCAAGATGTGCTGACATTATTATATATAATGCCCTTTGAAATCAGACAAGATGTCTTTTTTTAAGAATAAAACTTATCATCAGGATTAAAAAAATCATTTTCTTGATTACAAAAAATCATTTTCAGGATTACAAATA
>CAJMQT010000038.1 GCA_905215655.1 uncultured bacterium
TCAACAACAGTCTGCGCACACGCCTCTCGACACAGAAAGCTGCGCTGAACCTCGGCATGAACGTAATAGTTCTCGACGTCAACGCCGGCGCGTGGAAGCTCGAGACGGAGCGCGGAGTCATTATGGACGGAGACAAGAGCGAGCACCTGCTCGAGGCTATCCCGGTGATGGGAAGCTACTGCGACATGATCGGCGTGCGCTCCTTTGCCGGGCTCACCGACCGCGAGTTTGACTACGCCGAGACCGTTCTCAACCAGTTTATAAAGTACAGCGGCCGCCCCGTCTTCGCCATGGAGACAGCCACGGTGCATCCTTTGCAGGCGTTCGCAGACCTCATAACTATAAGTGAAGAGGTAAGAGTGAAGAGTGAAGAATTCAATACCAAAAACGAAAATGAACCTTCACAGCAAGAGAATTCTTCACTCTTCACTAATGAAAATGAACCTTCACAGCAAGAGAATTCTTCACTCTTCACTCTTCACTCTTCACTTAAAAAGCGTCCCAAGGTAGTCCTCACATGGGCGCCCCACTGCCGCGCGCTGCCCCAGGCGGTGCCTAACTCGTTCGCACAGTGGATGAACGCCGCCGACGTTGACTTTGTCATAACTCACCCCGAGGGCTATGAGCTTGACCCGAAGTTTGTGGGCAACGCACGCGTTGAATACGACCAGATGAAAGCTTTGCAAGGAGCCGACTTCGTATATGCCAAAAACTGGAGCTGTCCGGGCGTCACCAATCACGCCGACTACGGCAAGATACTCAGCAAAGACATGTCTTGGACCATCGACAAGGCGCACATGGACGTAACCAATGACGGTAAGTTCATGCACTGTCTGCCCGTGCGCCGCGGACTGATCGTCACCGACGACGTGATCGAAGGTCCCAACTCGCTCGTCATTCCGGAAGCCGCCAACCGCGAAATATCGGCAACCGTGGTGATAAAACGAATGCTCGAAACGCTTTAAAAGAAAGCATTTAAATGAAGAATTAAGAACGAAGAATGAAGAATTAAAGTTACTCTTTCAAGCGTCAGAGCAAACTTTAATTCTTCATTCTTCGTTCTTAATTCTTCATTTCCTTAGTTCTTCATTCTTCATTCTTCATTTTTTATCACTATCTTTGCAAAAAAATAACGTGTAATGAAGCTCCTACGGCATCTTAAACGCATATTGACGGCAATATTCAAGCCTATAAAAGGCAACTTCGCATACCTCTTCTTCATGTACATCCTGGGCTTGGTGTGCATCTATGCCACCGTGCCCGACAAGCGCGGATACCACGCATGGGCAGACGCTCCGTATGACTTGTTCGTCGATGTGACGGTGCTCTGCTATCTGCTTTGGCTGTTGCCTAAGCGCGTCATGCCGTGGGTGAAACGATTGTTTTACGTCGTTGCCTACCTCGTGGCACTCATCGACGTTTACTGTTTCGTGAAGTTTGACACCACGATAACGCCCACCATGCTCCTGCTCGTGGGCGAGACAAACAGCGACGAGGCAACCGAATTCCTCTCGTCATACCTCTCCGCCGACCTTATTTTCAGCCGTTTAGGCTACGTCCTGCTCGTTCTTGCGCTGCATGCGTCATGGGCTTTGGTGTGGAAATACCGCAAGAAGTGCGGCGCTTGGCTGCAACGCAAGATGCCGAAGATAAGCCGTGTGACAACCGTCTGGCGCTATGCCGAGCCTTTCGTGTCGGTAGTCACGCTGGCGTTCTTCATCTTCTGCGCCGTGACATGCTACGACAATAAGGTGGCTTTCAAGCGTCTGATGTCCTACGACAACATCGGAGACGTGGAGCATGAGCTTACACGGAAAGACAAGGCTGTGCTTAACCAGCCCCTTTACAGGCTCGTTTTCAGCGTCTACGCCAACGAACTGACCGCCAAACAGGTGAAGAAGTTAGTAAGAAACATCGACCGTGTGCAGGTGGACAGCTGCTCCTTCCGCAGCAAGGACATAGTCCTCATTATCGGAGAGAGCTACAACCGCCATCATGCAAGCCTTTACGGATACGACAAAAAGACCACTCCGAGACAGCAGAAACGCGCCCGTCGCGGCACATTGACGGCTTTCTCAGACGTTGTGTCGCCCTGGAATCTCACCAGTTTCGTGTTTAAAAACCTCTTTTCGCTTTACACCGTGGGCGACAAAGGCGAGTGGTGCGACTATCCTTTGTTCCCGGAGCTGTTCCGTAAAGCGGGCTATCACGTCACGTTCCTTACCAACCAGTTCCTCCCGCAGGCAAAAGAGGCGGTCTATGATTTCAGCGGCGGCTTCTTCCTTAACCACCCCGAGCTGAGCCGCGCCATGTTCGACACGCGCAACGAACAGCTCTATCGTTACGACGCCGGACTGCTCGCGGAGTATGACAGGTTGCAGACCGAGGACAAGGAGCACAATCTCATAATCTTCCATCTTAAAGGTCAGCACGTCGACTACCGCACACGGTTCCCCAAAGAACGCTCCCGCTTTAATCCGGAGGACTACGACCGCCCCGACTTGAAGAAGAAAGAGCTGCGCGTTCTTGCCGATTATGACAACGCGGTGCTTTACAACGACTCGATCGTCGACGCCATAATAAAGCGCTTTGAAAAGCGCGACGCCGTCGTGATATACGTCCCCGACCACGGAGAGGAGTGCTACGGAGGTGACGTTCACTTCTACGGGCGCATGCACTCGACGGAGATTACGGCGCGACTGGCGCACGAAGAGTTTGACATACCTTTCTGGATATGGTGTTCGCGGACGTACAGAGCCGCTCATCCGGACGTGTTCCGCAACATAAGGAAAGCCCGCAAGCGCCCCTATATGACCGACGCGCTGCCGCATCTGCTGCTCTATCTCGGAGGCATAGACACCCCGTACTACCGTGAAAAGCTGAATGTGCTCAGTCCGGAGTATGACAAAGAGCGCCCGAGAATACTCAAAAATCAGACCGATTATAATAAATTAGGAGTACAGAAGTAAAGGCTTTACTCCCTGACTTCCTTACTTCCGGACTCCGTTAAACATTTTTCCAATGTCCAAAGAACTGCTTACACTTGCCGAGTCGAAGGCCCTCAGAGGCATAGCCATACTCGGAATAATCCTTCACAACTACTGTCATTTCCTCGGATTTGCCGTCAAGGAGAACGAATATACGTTCAATCCGGACAAGCCGAGAATGCTGCTTGACCGACTGCTGACGCTCAACCACGACCTGTTCGTTCACGTCCTGTCGTTCTTCGGGCATTACGGCGTGCCCGTGTTCCTGTTCATCAGCGGTTTCGGACTCGTCCGGAAGTATGAACAGAGCACGCCCGCGAGGGTCAGGACGCTGCCCTTCATCGGTGTGCATTACGCCAAACTGCTGCGCCTCATGCTGCTCGGCTACATCGGTTTCGCCGTTGTCAGTTATCTGCATCCCCACGGATATCACGGCTATACGTTCGGACGTGTTGCGGCGCAGGTGCTCATGTATATCAACCTTCTGCCCGATCCCGACCATATCATCAAGCCCGGACCATACTGGTTCTTCGGACTTATGATGCAGCTTTACATCGTTTACCGCCTTCTTATCTACCGTCGCGGTTCAAGGAACGTGCTCATCCTCATCGCCCTGTGCTGGCTGGCGCAGGCTGTCTTCATGCCGCAGAACGATCCGGGAGGCGAAATCCTCAACCGCATACGTTACAACTTTATCGGCGGCATGCTGCCCTTCGGCGCCGGAGTGCTCTACGCCCGTTACGGCATAAGTCTCAGTAGGGCGTCTTACTCGGCGATAGCCGTCATCTCGGCTGTTGCCGTCTTCACCGGCAGTTTCTGGTTCCAGGCGTGGCTTTGGGTGCCTCTGTTCGTCGTTACGGGCGCCGTTGCCACGATAAAACTCTTCTCGGAGCGTGCCCTCATGCCCTGCGTGTGGTTCGGAGCGGTGTCTTCCGCCCTGTTCGTTGTCCATCCGATAACGCGCGAGATAATAATCCCGATGTCTTACCGCGGCGACGTTTATACCGGCATTATTGTCTACCTGATTGCCTCGATAGCGCTGGCGTGGCTGTTCAAACTGCTGTTCAGATATCTGCCTAAGCCCTGACGCCGATGCAGAGAGAGCGTCCGAAAACGAGCGTTTCCGACCTTTCGGGTCATAAAAGAAATGCTGTCTGTAACTCATTGATAATCAGACGTGTTGCAAAAGGCGGTCTTTTAGCTCCTAAAAGGCGGTCTTTCAGGCGCTAAAAGGTAACCTTTTGGACGGTAAAAGACCGCCTTTTGGAAAACGATAGGCGGTCATGCTTGAATTTAACTGTTGACAACTGAAAAATAAACGGAGTGTTTCGAGATATGAAAAAGTTTCTTATCGAACTGTCAGACATCAGTCGTTATCGCGGCGAACTTATGGGGCTGGCGATGATTTTCGTCATGTTCTTCCACGTATGGATGCCCAAGAGCAACCCCATGTACGGTCTTGTGCGCTGCGGAAACGTGGGTGTCGACATGTTCCTGTTTCTCAGCGGCGTCGGACTTTGGTACGCGTGGAGCAAGCGCCCGTCGCTGAAAAACTTCTATTGGCGCCGTTACATCCGCATATATCCTGCCTGGCTGATAATGGCGTGCTTGTTTTACATACCTAATTATATTAATGCTCCGGGCGGCGGATACAGCCCGAATATTGCCCATCTGATAGCCAACATATTGATAAACTGGAGCTTTTGGCGCATCGACGACCTCACGTTCTGGTTTATTCCGGCAATTATGATGATGTATACCTTCGCCCCCGCTTACATGAAACTCATAGAGCGCTGTCCCGCTTACCGCTGGATGCCCGTCGTGGCGATGGTCCTTGCCGTCATGGTGAAATACTATCCGCCTGTCAGTCAGGCGGTGGGGCACGTCGAAATCTTTTTCAGTCGCATACCGATTTTCCTTATCGGGATAAACGCCGGACGGTGGGTCAAGGAGCGGCGCATGCTCGAAGGACAGTCCGTATGGCTCATCGCTCTGCTCTTCCTGATGAGTCTTGCCATGTGCGTGGAGCTTGAACAGTCGTGGCGCGGACGCTTCCCGCTCTTCATTGAGCGCATGGTCTACATACCGCTGACCGTCTGCGGCATTCTGCTTCTCAACCTCCTGCTGCGTCATACGCCCGGGTGGGTAAGGAAAGCGCTCGCCTTTGTGGGCACGGTAAGCCTCGAACTTTACCTCGTCCACATTCAGTTTGTGCTGAAACACATCACGCCTTACAAGCTCGGTTACTGCCTCACGGCTCTCCTTATGATAGCCGTCTCGCTCGTGTTGGCATGGCTACTCCACCGCATTGTCGGACTTCTTATCCGTCGGCTGCCTGCCAATCTCGATTGACGGCATGCTGTTCAGACTGTCATAAGTCACATATTTTCCGTTCGTATCATACATCCCGTAAAAAGAAAAAATAAATCCGGAAAACCATGATGAAAGCTCTTTTCATACTGATCCGCCCCCATCAATGGATAAAAAACGTCTTTGTGCTCCTCCCGGCGTTCTTCGGCGGAACGCTGCTCGATGTTTCAGGCATAACAGCTGCCGTCGTTGCGTTCTTCGCTTTCAGTCTGACCGCCTCGTCGGTCTACTGCTTTAACGACATCATCGACGTGGAAGACGACCGCCGTCACCCCGTGAAGTGCCACCGCCCGATAGCCTCCGGAGCGATAAGCGTGGGCATGGCACGTGTCCTTATGGTGCTTATGATACTTCTGGCGATAGCCCTTCTGCCGCTGCTCGGCAGCTTTGAGACAATGCGCGACGTGGCTCTTGTGCTGCTCGCCTATTACGTCTTGAACCTCTGTTACTGCGCCCGGCTGAAACAATACGCAATCCTCGACGTCTGCATAATAGCTTTCGGATTTGTCCTAAGAGTGCTTGCGGGAGGCTTCGCAACCGGCACACGGGTCAGCCATTGGCTCGTTCTGATGACCTTCCTGCTCACCCTTTTCCTCTCGTTCGCCAAGCGGCGCGACGACGTTCTGCGCATGAATGAGACGGGAAAGGCGCCCCGGAAGAACACCATAAGATACAACCTGACCTTCATAAATCAGGCTATCACGATCACAACTTCGGTCACGATGGTCTCTTACATCATGTATACCGTCTCGCCGGAGATAGTCGGTCGCTTTCACACCGACAAGCTCTATCTCACCTCGGTGTTTGTCTTGCTCGGCTTGCTGCGTTACATCCAGCTCACCGTCGTTGACGAAAAGAGCGGCGACCCGACCAAAATCATGCTTCGCGACAGGTTCATCCAGTGCGTCGCGGCAGCTTGGCTGTTCACCTTCCTCTTCCTTATTTATATAGCATAAAGGGTCGGGGAGGGGCTATTATATAATAAAATTATGGAACATACGTTAGGAAAAATATACGCGTTCGACTTTGACGGGACGCTGACAAAGCGTGATACGCTTGTCGAATTCATACGTTTTGCAAAGGGAGACAAGGCTTTCGTGCTCTGCATGTTGCGCTTCCTGCCCATCCTTCTTGCAATGAAAGCGGGGCTTTATCCCAACTGGAAAGCAAAGCAAAAGGTCTTCTCATACTGCTTCAAGGGCATGACGGTGGATGCGTTCAACGCCCTTTGCCGTCGTTTCGCCGGGGAAAAAGCGCATCTGATGCGCCCGAAAGGCAAGCAGAAGATAAGGGAGGTGCTTGCCGAGGGCGGCAAGGTGATTGTCGTCAGCGCAAGTATCAACAACTGGGTCGAGCCGTTTTTCAGCGAGTTCGGCGATGTCTTCGTGGTCGGAACGATGGTTGAAGAGCGCGAAGGGGTGCTTACCGGACGCTTCCTGACCAAGAACTGCTACGGTCGGGAGAAGGTTAACAGACTCTTACAGCTCTACCCCGAGCGTCGGCAATACCACCTCACGGCTTTCGGCGACAGCCGCGGCGACATGGAACTCCTCGACTTTGCCGACGAAGGATATTACAAACCGTTCAGATAAAAATTAAGAGTGAAGAAACGAAGTTCGGCATCAAGCCAATTAAGAGTGAAGAATTCAATTAGCATAATGGGACGAATGAAACTGATAAAAATATTCAAAATAAGGCGCGAAGAACGCATTCCGGTTCTTTGTATGCTGCTCGTGCAGATTGCGCTGCACGCCTTTGTCATTTCAAGACACTTCGAGTTGTTCTCCAAAACCAATCAAGGGCATTGGAATGTGTTCGTTAAGAACTTCCTGATATCGGGCTTCGACCCGATCACTTACTCCGTCGTTACCTACTGGGACACCACCTACAACGTCTACCGACACCCGCTTCTGGCGTTCATGGTATGGCCTTTGTCCGTGCTGAACACGTGGCTCACGGAGCTGACGGGCATGAATTTGGTGCAGATTTTGGTTGCTCTGCCGCTGCTGTTCTGCGCCGTTTACTCGTTTGTCTTCATGTATCGCATCTTCAAAGACATCATACAGCTCGGTCGTTTCGATGCAACGCTGCTCTCGGCGATGACATTCTCGTTCGCATACGTAATGATTTCAGCCGTCGTTCCCGACCATTTCAGCATCTCCATGTTCCTTCTTGTCTTCTCGCTTTACATCTGCGGCTTGAAGATACAGCGCAAGGAGCGGCTCAGAATTTGGCAGACGGTACTCTTGTTCCTTGCCACCGCCGGCGTGACGCTCAGCAACGGAGTGAAGATTTTCATTGATGCGCTGTTCACGAACGGCGTCCGTTTCTTCCGCCCCAAATACCTTATACTCGCCGTCGTGCTGCCTTCCGCCCTGCTGTGGGGCTTCGCCCGTTGGGAATATCGCACCTTCGTGCTGCCCAAGGAGAAGGCGCGTCACGAGCTGCGGGACAAGAAGAACGCCGAGAAAAAGGAGAAGTTGTATAAAGCTTTCACCGATACCACATCGTTGAAAGACTCTCTTGAAATAAAGAAAGCTTTTGACCGGAAACTCAACGAGCTTGCAAAAGCGAAGTATGCGAGAGACCATAAGGAGCCGTGGAACCGCAATACGGGCAAGCCGATGGCAAAAGGTGAGTTCATGAACTGGACCGACGGCACCACATCCCGCACCGCCACGGCAATAGAAAACCTGTTCGGCGAGTCGATACAGCTGCACAAGAATTTCCTGCTTCGCGACGTCTTGCGCAACCGTCCGCTGCTCGTGCCGTACAGTTGGTTTATCAACTACGTCGTGGAGCTGGTCATCGTCGCCCTGTTTGTCTGGGGAATATGGTGCGGCAGGCGCTCCCGCTTCCTCTGGATGGCGCTCGGCGGCTTCGCCTTCGACATGCTCCTGCACATGGGTCTGGGCTTCGGCATTAACGAAGTGTATATCATGGGCGCCCACTGGCTGTTCGTTCTGCCCATCGCCATGGCGTTTCTTGTCAAGGCGAAGGACGGCACCAAGACTGGCAAGAACCTCCGCCTGCTGCTCATCTGGCTTGCAACGTGGCTGTGGGTTTACAACGGAAAACTGTTTATCGGATACCTCTTGAATTAAGAAATATAACAAATCGGGGGCTGACTCCCCATATAAGAATGAAAGTCTCACTGCTTATCCCGGTCTACGGAGTGGAAAAATACATCGAGAGATGCGCCGTCTCGCTATTTGAACAGACGTATCCCGACCTGGAATACATCTTCGTTGACGACTGCACTCTCGACCGCAGCATAGACATCCTGCTGTCCGTTGCCGACCGTTACCCCGGGAGAAAGGCACGGTTGCGCATCATCCGGCAGAAGACGAACGGTGGGGTGGGGGCTGCGAGGGCTGCCGCGATAGATGCGGCGACGGGCGATTGCCTGATGCACGTCGACAGCGACGACTACATCGCGCCGCAAGCCGTGGAGTCGCTGGTGCGGAAGATGGAGGAGACGGGTGCCGACATAGTGGACGGCGGATGGCAGAGGGTGACGGCGGAAGGGCTTTCAGAGCCTGTCAGCCCGTGCCCGATAGACAACGAGAAGAGGTATCTCGGCTTGATGTTGTGTCAGAACGTAGTGTCAAACCGCATGTGGGGACGACTCTTCAAGCGCCGTCTTTACACCGACAACGGTATCAATCTCGTGCCCGGAATAGACTATTGCGAGGACTTTTCGATAATGACGAGGCTGCTGTTCTACGCCCGCCGCGCATGGATTGACGACGTGGTGTACTTTTACAGCGACGAGAACGCCGCGTCATACACCCATACCGTCTCGCCCAAACACATCCGCTCGTTTATCCGTTCCAACGCTCTCGTGCTCGACTTCTTCACCCGCAACGACCCCGAAGGGCGCTTTCTGACGCCCCTGCAAATAGGAATGATCAACGTGCTGCGCACCGTCCGTCGCGACGGTTTCGGCTTTGATGAGGCTGACCGGCTGCTGCCGTACCGTCCGAAGGGACTTCTCTTCCGCATGCTCGACGCCATGTTTCGCGGCAGGTGCCCGTATCTTATAGCCGAAAAGACCTATCTTGCCGTCCGCCGACTATACACTTTGTGCTGAAAGGCGTCATCAGCAAAGATTTTTCCATTATCCCATTATCGCCAAAAACATTATCACCTGTTGTTATGATAAAGTTCAAAGAACTTACCTCTGCCGACAAAGAGCTCGTTCAGAGCTTCACGCTTTGGGGCGAACGGCAGAACTGTGACCTCTCGTTTGCCAATCTGATAAGTTGGCAATTCTTGTATAACACCCACTTCGCCATTGTCGAAGACTATCTCGTCTTCCGCTTTTACGCCGGCAGACATCTTGCCTACATGATGCCCATACCGCGCCCCGTGCGTCAGGACGACGGCACGTTCAAGGTGCAGCCGTGCGACGAATGCTCGGTAAGCGTTATCCGCGCGATACGCGACGACTCGATAGCCATGGGACATCCGTTCCTCATGTTGGGCGTGTGTAACTACATGCGCGACCTTATCGAGAAAGAGTTTCCCGATACGTTCGTCATCACTCCCGACCGCGACCGCAGCGATTATATCTACACAAGGGACAAGCTCGTGCACCTCTCGGGAAAGAAGTTGCAGAGCAAGCGCAACCATATCAACAAATTCAGGAACCTCTATCCCGACTACGAATACCGCCCGCTGACGCCCGAGCTGATACCTCTCTGCCTCGACTTGGAGCGCCGCTGGCGTCACGCCAACAACGAGGAGGGCGACAGCGGACAGGAAGAGGAACTGACGGACGAGTTGCGCTCCATGACGAGGGCATTCAACCGCTGGGACGAGTTAGGGCTGACGGGAGGCACGCTCTTTGTCGACGGCACGCTGGTGGCTTTCACCTTCGGCTGCCCCATCAACCAAACCACCTTCGACGTATGCGTGGAGAAGGCTGACGTAAGTTACGAAGGCGCCTTCACGATGATAAATCAGGAGTTTGCGAAGCGCCTTCCCGAACAGTATTTTTACGTCAACCGTGAGGAAGATCTGGGCGACGAGGGACTGAGACGAGCCAAACTTTCGTACAAGCCGGACATCCTTTTGGAAAAGAACACCGTGATGGAGAAACATCCGCTTGCCGCCTTTGAGGACCAAGACCGCATAAAGCGGGAGACGCGGGAGATATGGAAACGAGTGTTTCAGGACCCCGACGACTTTATCGAACTCTACTTCTCGCGCGTCTACCGCGGCGAGCACAACGTCTGTTGCCAGATGGACGGGCGTGTGGTAGGCGCCCTGCAAACGCTGCCTTACCCCATGCTGTACCACGGCGGCGAGCTGCGCACGGCATATATCAGCGGCGTCAGCGTGCTGCCCGAGTATCGCCGCCGCAACATCGGCGCCTCGCTGATGCATCAGGCACACTTCGCCCTGTCGCACAAAGGTGCCGTCTTCGCCACGCTGATACCCGCCGACAAGCGTCTGGGCGAGTGGTACGCGCGTTGCGGATACGCCTATGTGATAACCTGCACACCGCCTCCGGCTGACGTAAGGACCACCGCCTTCGATGAGTTTGACGCCATGCAGCGCAACCGTCGGTGCGTACTTCTTCACGACGCCGAGGGCTACGACGTCATCCGTGAAGACATCCGTCTCGCCGGCGACCGTTATCAGCCGCAGCAGGAAGACATCCCCGCAATGCTGAGGGTAATCGACGCGCGCAAGGCTCTCGCGCTCTACGCCGCCGCGCATCCCGACGAACGTCTCGTGATACGTGTCACCGACGATGCGGACATCCCTGAAAACAATGCTTATTACATCATCGCCGACGGTACGTCGCGACGCACGTCTGAGCCGCATCCCGAGGCTCTCAAACTGTCGGTAGCCGCCCTCGCCGAGTTTATCTTCAAGGACGAACAGGCGGAAATGAACCTTATGCTCAACTAAAAACTTCGTTTTTTAGAATTAAGAATTAGGAATTAAGAATTAAGAAAAATAGTATTGTTGTTTAGAGCTACAAGAGTATTTTTCTTAATTCTTAATTCCTAATTCTTAATTCTCTCGCTCTTTCAGTTTTAAAAGCCTGCCTTTTGCATTGCAAAAGACCGCCTTTTACACGCTAAAAGGTAAGCTTTTACACGGTAAAAGACCGCCTTTTGGAAAACGTCTGTTTGTTGATGAAAACTGTAAGGAAAACCATCTGTTTTACTTTCGGATTGTAAGAAAAACGGGTAAGGCAAGTTCGCACTATCTTTTAATAAGACAGACGGCACCTCGGAAAAGAAAATAAAAGTTCGTTTCACGTCCTTTTATTTTGCTTTTCGCTCGGTTTGCACTATCTTTGCAACATCTTATTAAATAATGTGGGAACACTCCTCAACCGACAAAGCATATCATGACTTTCTCTATTGGAGAGGCGGCGGACGAGAGGTTCAGGAGATAATGTGCTTTCCTTCTTTCTGTCTCGAACAATAATAAAATTTATATCATAATATGATTCTTTTTTTCAGAACCCCATCAGACAGCGTTATCGCCACACAGGCGGACCATACGCTGAACCCGGAAGAAATCAAAGAACTGTGTTGGCTCTACGGCGACGCAACGCCGATAGCCGAGGAACAACTCGAAGGATACTTCGTAGGACCGCGACGAGAGATGATAACGCCGTGGAGCACGAACGCCGTCGAAATCACTCAGAACATGAACCTCAGCGGCATTCAGCGTATTGAGGAATACTTCCCCGTAAGCAGCAAGGACGCCGACCACGACCCGATGCTCCAGCGTATGTACGACGGGCTGAACCAGAACATCTTCACCGTTGACCACGAACCGGAACCAATAAAGCACGTCGACAACCTCGAAGAGTATAACGAGCAGGAAGGTCTCGCCCTCTCGCCCGAAGAGATAGAATATCTCCACACCATAGAGAAACAGCTCGGACGACCGCTTACCGACTCGGAGATATTCGGCTTCGCCCAGATCAACTCCGAACATTGCCGTCACAAGATATTCGGCGGCGTCTTCATCATCGACGGAAAAGAGATGGAGTCTTCGCTCTTCAACATGATAAAGAAGACAACAAAGGAAAATCCGCACAAAATTCTCAGCGCATACAAAGACAACGTGGCATTCTCCGAAGGACCCGTCATCGAGCAGTTCGCGCCCGAAGACCAGTCGACCTCCGATTATTTCCGCGTCAAAGACATAGAGAGCGTTATCTCGCTGAAAGCCGAAACGCACAACTTCCCCACCACCGTGGAGCCTTTCAACGGCGCCGCTACGGGCACGGGAGGCGAGATACGCGACCGTATGGGCGGTGGCGTGGGCTCCTGGCCGATAGCCGGTACGGCGGTTTACATGACCTCTTATCCGAGACTGGACGACAGCCCCCTCCCTGCCTCCCCGAGGGGAGGAGAAGAGGCAGGCACACAATGCACCTCCCCTCGGGGAGGTCGGGAGGGGGCTTGTTCTTGTTCCCGTGACTGGGAAGACATCCTCCCCGTGCGCAAATGGCTGTATCAGACGCCCGAACAGATACTTGTCAAGGCGTCCAACGGTGCGTCCGACTTCGGTAACAAGTTCGGTCAGCCGCTCATCACAGGCTCCGTCCTCACCTTCGAACACAAAGAGGGAGACGAGAAATACGCTTATGATAAAGTGATAATGCTTGCCGGCGGCGTGGGTTACGGCACCAAGCGCGACTGCTTGAAGAAAGAGCCGCAGAAGGGAAACAAGGTCGTTGTCGTCGGCGGAGACAACTATCGCATCGGTCTCGGAGGCGGCAGCGTATCATCGGTCGACACCGGTCGCTACTCCAACGGTATCGAGCTGAACGCCGTTCAGCGTGCCAACCCTGAGATGCAGAAGCGCGCCTACAACCTTGTACGCGCCCTCTGCGAGGAAGATGTCAACCCCGTTGTCAGCATTCACGACCACGGTTCGGCAGGACATGTCAACTGTTTGTCGGAGCTTGTCGAAGAGTGTGGCGGTCAGATCGACATGACCAAGCTGCCCGTAGGTGACAAGACGCTGTCAAGCAAGGAGATAATAGCCAACGAAAGTCAGGAGCGTATGGGTCTGCTCATCGACGAAAAGCATATCGACCACGTCCGCAAGATAGCCGAAAGAGAGCGCGCTCCGCTCTATGTGGTCGGCGAGACGACGGGCGACGCACACTTCTCGTTCGTTCAGGGCGACGGTGTGAAACCGTTCGACCTCGACGTTGCCCAGATGTTCGGTCACTCTCCGAAAACTTATATGGTCGACAAGACCGTGGAACGCCACTACGAAGACGTAGAGTACGATAAGGAAATGAATAACAGCCCCCACCCAACCTCCCCGAGGGGAGGCGTAGAAGCAGACGCACAAGTTACCTCCCCTCGGGGAGGTCAGGAGGGAGCTCTTGATCAATACGTTGGTAGAGTCCTTCAATTAGAGGCTGTCGCATGTAAAGACTGGCTGACAAACAAGGTGGACCGAAGCGTCACCGGAAAGATAGCACGCCAGCAATGCCAAGGCGAGATACAACTTCCGCTCAGCGATTGCGGCGTGGTTGCCCTCGACTATCGCGGCAGGAAAGGTATCGCAACGGCACTCGGACACGCCCCGCAGGCAGGTCTGGCGTCGCCGGAGGCAGGCAGCGTGCTCTCCGTGGCAGAGTCGCTGACCAACATCGTGTGGGCTCCGCTCGAACAAGGACTTGACAGCGTGAGCCTGTCGGCAAACTGGATGTGGCCCTGCCGCTCGCAAGAGGGCGAGGACGCGCGCCTTTATAGTGCCGTGAAAGCACTCTCCGACTTCTGTTGCGCGATAAAAGTCAACGTGCCTACGGGTAAAGACTCGCTCTCCATGAGCCAGCAATATCCCGACGGACAGAAGATCATCAGTCCGGGAACGGTGATAGTAAGCAGCGGCGGAGAGGTGTCTGACGTGCGCAAGGTGGTATCTCCCGTCGTTCGGAACGACGCAGCCACAAGCCTCTATCACATCGACTTCTCGTTTGACGAGCAGCGTCTCGGCGGCAGCGCGTTCGCACAGAGCCTCGGAAAGGTAGGCGACGACGTGCCCACAGTCAAAAATCCCGAATACTTCCGCACGGCGTTCAACACCCTGCAAGAACTGATAAAGGACGGCAAGATCATTGCCGGTCACGACATAAGTGCCGGTGGTCTGATAACAACTCTGCTCGAAATGTGCTTCGCCAACACCAAGGGCGGCATGACGATAAGCCTCGACGGATTTGCAGGAGACGACATCGTGAAGATACTTATGGCTGAAAACCCGGGCGTAGTGGTACAGATTGCCGACAAGGACGCTGACGCCTTCAAGGCTCTGATGGAAGAGAACGGACTTTGCTACGCTATGATCGGCAAGCCCGAGGCAGGCTCGCGCAACATCAAAGTGAGCAAAGGCGCGTTCACACACGAGTTCGACATCGACGCCATGCGCGACCTGTGGTACAAGACTTCGTACCTGCTCGACCGCAAACAGAGCATGAACGGATGTGCCGCAGAGCGCCGCGACAACTACAAGAAACAGCCTCTGGAATTCAAGTTTAACGACAACTTCACCGGTAAACTCTCGCAATTCGGCATATCGGCAGACCGCCGTGAGCGCACGGGAGTCAAGGCGGCGATAATCCGCGAGAAAGGAACCAACGGCGAAAGAGAGATGGCTTACTCGCTGTATCTTGCCGGATTTGACGTCAAGGACGTTATGATGACCGACCTTATCACGGGTCGCGAGACGCTGGAAGACATCAATATGATTGTCTTCTGCGGCGGTTTCTCCAACTCAGACGTGCTCGGCAGCGCCAAAGGATGGGCGGGAGCGTTCCTCTTCAACCCCAAGGCTAAGGAGGCGTTGGACAAGTTCTATGCCCGCGAAGACACCCTCTCGCTCGGCATCTGCAACGGTTGCCAGCTCATGGTGGAGCTTGATCTGATTAATAGTAGCCCCCTCCCGACCTCCCCGAGGGGAGGAGAGAGCTGCTCATATGCCGTTGCCTCCCCTCGGGGAGGTCAGGAGGGGGCTGCCCGTATGCTCCACAACAACTCTCATAAGTTTGAGAGCAGTTTCCTCACTCTCGCCATTCCGCAGAACAAGAGCGTGATGTTCGGCTCGCTCGGAGGCAGCAAACTCGGTATCTGGGTGGCTCACGGAGAAGGCAAGTTCTCGCTGTCAGAGGCGGAAGAGAAGTACAACGTTGTGGCGAAATACAACTACTCAGGCTATCCGGGCAACCCGAACGGCTCTGATTACGACGTAGCCGGCATCTGCTCAGCCGACGGTCGCCACCTCGCAATGATGCCCCACTTGGAGCGTGCGATATTCCCCTGGCAGAACGCATGGTACCCGGCAGACCGTCGCACGGACGACATAACTCCGTGGATGGAGGCTTTCGTCAACGCAAGAAAGTGGATTGAGGCAAAATTGAAACGTTGAAAAATTGAATAATAGGAACGTTGGAATTCAATGAAATAAATTGAATGACCCGATAATTGAAAGGGTGAGAGAGGATATCATGCTGTCCTTTTTCACCCTTTTTACTTTTTTATTCTCAGCGTTTTCATTCTTATTCTTTCTTCTTTTCCTATTTTTCAGTACTTTTGCATAAGATATTAATTGTTCAAGAATAAAGTAAAATGTCGAAACAAAACATATATTCAGACAGTTTCAAGACGTTTTTCAAGATAGGACTGTTCACCCTTGGCGGCGGCTACGCCATGATTCCAATCATCGAGACGGAAGTAGTTGACAAGAAACAGTGGCTCCGGCGCGAGGAATTCCTCGACATAATAGCCCTCGCCCAGAGCTGTCCCGGCGTGCTGGCGATAAACGTCAGCGTCTTTGTCGGTTACAAGTTGCGCAAGCTCCGCGGTGCTCTCTGCACCTGCCTGGGCACGGCTCTTCCGTCATTTCTCATCATTCTTGCAATCGCAATGTTCTTTCACAGCTTTGAAGACAACAAGGTCGTTGCCGCCATCTTCCGCGGCATACGTCCCGCCGTGGTGGCTCTGATAGCCGTGCCGACGTTCAAACTCGGTCGCAGCGCCCGCATTACGTGGACCAACTGCTGGATTCCTATTGCCGGAGCACTTGCAATCTGGGCTCTCGGCGTCTCTCCGATACTCATTATTTTGCTTGCCGCCGTTGGCGGATATGTCTACGGCAAGTATGTCAGACCGACGGAATAGAAGTGGGATAAGTCCCCTCCCGACCTCCCCGAGGGGAGGAGAAGATAGAGGGTATGGCTGATATGAGAGACTAAGACAAAATCTATTTAAACAAGAAAATAATATTTTTAAATCTTATCTGCTTGGAAACAAGCAATCAAAAGATTACCGGTTTAATAACAAAACAAATCCAATGCCTCCCCTCGGGGAGGTCAGGAGGGGGCTGATAATTATGATATTTTTACTTCTTTTCATAACATTCTTCCAGATAGGACTGTTCGGTTTCGGCGGCGGTTACGGCATGTTGTCGCTCATTCAGGGCGAAGTGGTGCATCATTACGGCTGGCTTACAGTCTCAGAGTTTACCGATATTGTCGCGATAAGCCAGATGACACCAGGTCCGATAGGCATAAATTCGGCGACATACTGCGGCTATGCCGCCGTACATAACGCCGGTTACGGCTACGGAATGTCCGTTTTGGGCAGCCTGACGGCAACCTTTGCCCTCATTCTTCCTTCTCTGATACTTATGATTTTGATTGCAAAGATGTTCATGAAGTACATGAACACGCCCACCGTTCAAAGCGTTTTCTTAGGTTTGCGACCGGCTGTTGTCGGTCTGCTCGGGGCCGCCACGCTGCTGCTGATGACCCCTGAGAATTTCAGCACTCCCGAATTAAACCCTTGGCAGTTCTGGATCAGCTGTTTCCTCTTTGTCGCCACGCTTGTCGGAACATGGCATTTCAAAATCAATCCGATACGAATGATTTGCTATTGCGGCGTTGCCGGACTCATACTTCTTTATTAAGTGAAGAGTGAAAAGTGAAGAGTGAAAAGTGAAGAGTGCAGAATTCAAATGACATATAATAACGTGAGTTCGACGAAATATACTGCAGCCGAACTCACGTTAATTACTACTTTATCGTATAATATTTTAGAATGGGGAATT
>CAJMQT010000039.1 GCA_905215655.1 uncultured bacterium
GATTTTTATAAGCAAACTCCTGTTTTCCAAAAGGCGGTCTTTTACAATGCAAAAGACCGCCTTTTAGCGTGTAAAAGGTAAGCTTTCAGGAGCTAAAAGACCGTCGTTTGAAATCGTAAGTGCGGTCTTTTGCATAGCCGGAGGATAGTCGGACATAATTGTATGCACGTCTCTTAATCTACTTGTCTCTTTAAAATTTGCATTTATTGAATTTGTTTCGTATTTTTGCAGACAATTAGCGAAAAGGTAAAGAGAATTTTAAAGGTAAACAGACAAATAGGTAAAAAGGTAACAGGTGAGAGATAATAAAGGTGAAAATGTAAATCAACAAAATGGCGATGCCCGGTTTACATGCTTTAAACCAATATCTTCATCAAGACTGACGTAAATTCCCTTTATCGAAATTCTTCTACTTAAAACATAAATTATCCAAGGAAACGATGAAACAAACAAAGATTGTAGCTTCGATAAGTGACCGCAGATGCGACGTCGCTTTCATTCGCCAACTGTTTGACGCAGGTATCAATGTGGTCAGAATGAACACGGCACACGCCACCCCGGAAGGTATCAAGACAATAATCAGAAACACCCGCGCCGTAAGCAAACACCTCGGAATATTGATAGATACGAAAGGTCCGGAGGTGAGAACGACGGGCTGCAACGCGCCCATCGAATATAAAACGGGTGACGTGGTCAAGATTTTCGGACGCCCGGAGATGGATACCGAGCATGACATCGTGAACCTTTCATACGAAAATTTTGTCAATGATGTGAAGGTGGGAGACGACATCCTCTTCGACGACGGAGCGATAGACATGAAGGTGATCGGTATCAATGGTCCCGCCGTCATAGCACAGGTGCAGAACGACGGAAAGCTCGGCTCGCACAAAAGCGTTAACGTGCCCGGCATACATATCGACCTGCCGGCTCTTACGGAGAAAGATAAGCGCAACATCCTTCTGGCAATCGAGGAAGACATCGACTTCATCGCACACTCTTTTGTAAGAAACAGAGAAGACGTGCTCGCCGTACAGAAAATTCTTGATGAGCACAACAGCGACATAAAAATAATCTCGAAGATAGAAAACCAAGAGGGCGTAGACAACATCGACGAAATCATCGAAGCGTCTTACGGCATAATGATTGCCCGCGGAGACCTCGGTATCGAGGTGCCGATTGAGAAAATTCCGGGCATTCAGCGAATGATTATCCGTAAATGTATGCTTGCCAAAAAGCCGGTAATCGTGGCGACACAGATGTTGCACACGATGATTGACAATCCGCGCCCGACGCGTGCCGAGGTGACAGACATCGCCAACGCCATTTATTACCGCACCGACGCGCTGATGCTTAGCGGTGAGACGGCGTCGGGAAAATATCCTGTCGAGGCGGTGAAGACAATGGCGGCAATAGCTGAACAGGCTGAACAGGACAAGATGTACGACCATGACTTCGACTTCCCGCTTAGCGAAAACTGTGACATTACAGAGTTCCTGGCACGCAACGCCATTGAGGCGACAGAGCGTCTCGGCGTAAAAGGAATTATTACCGACAGCAAGACAGGTCTGACCGCCCGCAACCTTGCAGCATTCAGAGGTCCGAACCCGGTGTTGGCGATATGTTATAAGGAGAAGGTTCAACGTCTGCTGGCGCTCAGTTACGGCGTGATACCGGTGGCACAGCATGAGCAGATCGGCGCGCAGGAGCAGTTCCTCGCCGCTCTTCGAATGCTCCGTCAGAAAGGTTATTTGTCTATGGAAGATAAAATCGCTTATCTCAGCGGCAGCTTTGGCAAGGGTGGAGGCACCACATTCCTTGAAATAAATAAGGTGAAAGATGTGTTTGACCGCTCATACGAGCTTCATCTGCCAAACGAATAAGCCTTTTTGAATTAAGAATTAAAAGTTAAGAATTAAGAATTATGATTTGCATTGTTGCTGATTATTGCATACAATAAAAAGGCAAATCATAATTCTTAATTCTTATTTTTTAATTCTTAATTCTTAACTTTTAATTCTTAATTACTATCCTCAGCGGCTTTTCCATCACTTCTTTCCACTCTTTCAAGTATTTATACCAGTCTTTGTCGCTGTGAAAACCGAACGTTTCGTTATCGCTGCAAAATGTGATCGAGTATTTTAAGCGGTCGTTGTTAGTTTTAACAACATAAGCGTAATTGTCCTTGTTTGCAGGCTCTTCACTTACAATGTATTCCTCCGGAATGTAAATTCCGAGTCCTACCGTCTCGCGTTTGTGGCCTACGCTGTCCTTTGCCGATACCGGCCAGTCGGTGCCCCAGCATCCTCTCAGACCTTTTCCGTCGCTATACTCCGTGGAGTTTTTTACGTTTATGAAGCCTGTTGACAGCAGACGGCTTGATGATTGCGGACTGAACGTTACGTCAATATCGCAGTTCCTTTGTCCTGCGTATAGGGTGTAAAGCGCCGTCATGTCGACCGGCTCGTCGCCGTGGAGGATTGTCCAGCCCTTGTCTTTCACTTCTACAATCGTGCGTAACGGACCTCTTGATATTATACGCTGGCTCCGCTTGTCAACGTCGGTGAGCATTACAGGCTGCTTGCCGTCCCAACCACGTAGCGTGCCGAGTCCCAATGTCGAGCCGACCCATAACACATCGTCACCGAAACCGGCTTTCTTCTGTTCTTCATCAGGGTAAAACTGAGTCTGTCTTAGTTCGAGACCCTTGTTGTATTTTCCGTAAATGTCGACAGTCTGGCGATGGTCGAAGTAGATGCGATAGGCAACCATGTCATTCTCGAAGGCTGCACCATGGTGGTGAATCATCCAATACGGATTGACGCCATTGTCCACGGTGAGCTGGGATATGTAAAGGTTTTGCTTGTTGCTCTCTTTTATTTTCTTGTTGCTCAGCAACATTTCAACGTACACTTTCGGTTCATACACTCTCGGTTTTCCTTCGTTATAAAGAGTGATATTGAACTTTTCGGAAGACTTACCGTCAATGTCCGTGATAAAACAAAGCTCGTCTGCAATGCCGTCTTGATCAATGTCGTCGAGCTGACAGGGAATTTCTTGATTGTTGTGTCTTACCAACGCCGACTTTACGTCTTTGGCAAAATCTTTCAGGTTAAGCACGATGGGAGCGTCTTTGCGTGCCTTTTTCAAATCGTTTGTTACAGTGATGTCGAATGATTTTTGGGCGAATGACGATAGAGCGAACGTCATTGCCGCCAAGCATACCAATGTTTTCCTTTTCATAAATATTCTTTGTTTTAATAAATTCAAGGTTTGTATTGTCTCAAAGCATGATTGATAACGACGCTTTGTTATGCAAAATTACGGAAAAATACCGGAATAACCTCGAAAAACAGGAGAAATGACGCTAAACGTCTTAACATCTGTCATAAGAATATATGGAATGCTATTATCCAATACTTTTACACACCCTAAACAGCAAAAAGATGAATTCAATCCAATTTTTTTTCTGTATCAAATTACAAGCGTGATATGGTGAATGATACAAACTCCGCCGCGCGAACGTTTATGAATAGTGTTTTTCATCCTTCACGGTAAAGCGCTTGTAGACAGCTTGTTACTGTGAAACATGGTTCGGGCAAACTGTAATCGGTTATGAAAATTAAGAATTAAGAATTATGAGTTAAGAGTTATAGCAACCACTATATTTGTTATTTTTGTCCTTACATAAAAAGAGGCAATCGCCATAAAGGTGATTGCCTCTTTCTTTTATTTAACCGTTTATCTGATTAGATTTCGTCTGTCCAATCTTCCTTAGACTTACGGATGTAGCTCTGATAACGTTTCTTAGCCATACGCTCTGCCTCAGCGAAGAGCTCTTCTGCCTCGTTGGGATAAGCCTTCTTTACAGAGAGGTAACGAACCTCGCCCATGAGGAAGTCTTGGAACTTGCTCCAATCCGGCTCCTTAGAGTCGAGAGAGAACGGGTTCTTGCCTTCTTCTGCAAGCAGCGGGTTGTAACGCCACAAGTGCCAGTAACCGCACTCAACAGCCTTAGCCTCCTCAGCCTGGCTCTTACCCATACCGCCTTTTGCTTTCAAACCGTGGTTGATGCACGGAGCGTATGCGATAACGAGTGACGGTCCGGGATAAGCCTCAGCCTCACGGAATGCCTTCAAGCACTGTGCTTGGTCTGCACCCATTGCAATCTGAGCAACGTAAACATATCCGTAGGTCGTTGCAATCATACCAAGATCCTTCTTGCGGATGCGCTTACCCTGAGCAGCGAACTGTGCGATAGCGCCGAGCGGAGTAGCCTTAGAAGCCTGACCACCAGTGTTTGAGTAAACCTCAGTATCGATAACGAAGATGTTAACGTCTTCACCAGATGCGATAACGTGGTCGAGACCGCCGTAACCAATATCGTAAGAAGCACCGTCACCACCGATTATCCACTGGCTGCGTTTAACGAGATAGTGATCCAATGTCTTCAACTCCTTGCAAATCTCGCAACCTGCCTCAGCACCTGCTGCAATCAGCGGTTTCAGCTTAGCGGCAGCTGCCTTAGATGCGTCAGCGTCATTCTGACCTGCGATCCACTCTTGTGCAGCCTCTTTGAACTCTGCGGGAGTTGTCTCAGATGCGCAAGCGTCGTTGAGAAGGATTGTGATGCGCTCTTTCATCTTCTTGTTTCCGAGTGCCATACCCATACCGAACTCGCAGAAGTCCTCGAACAGAGAGTTGTCGAATGCAGGACCCTGACCCTTTTCGTTGGTTGTATAAGGAGTTGACGGGATAGATGCTGAATAGATTGAAGAACAACCTGTTGCGTTAGCAACCATCTGACGGTCACCGAAGAGTTGAGAAATCAACTTAACGTACGGAGTCTCACCGCAACCAGAGCATGCGCCAGAGAACTCGAACAGAGGCTGAGCGAACTGAGAGTTCTTCACGTTAGACTTGATGTCAACCAAGTCCTGTTTGCTCTTAACTTCCTTAACGAGGTACTCCCAATGTGCAGCCTCTTTCTTCATATCCTCTGCATCCGGGTTGAACGGAACCATGGTAAGAGCCTTGCCCTTCTTCGGGTTGCCCGGACAAACGTCGGCACAGTTACCGCAACCAAGACAGTCGAGAACTGACGGCTCGATAACGAAGTGCATGCCTTTCATTGCAGCGGGAGCCTTCATTTCGAGAGTTACGCCGTCAAAGCCTTTAAGTTCTTCGTCGGTAAGGACGAACGGACGGATTGCAGCGTGAGGACAAACGTAAGCACACTTGTTACACTGGATACAGTTTTCTGCGTTCCATGAAGGAACGAATGCTTCAACACCACGCTTCTCGTAAGCAGCGGTACCGTTCTGCCAAGAACCGTCAACTGTGTCATGCTTAACGAAGTCAGAAACCTTCAGAAGGTCACCTGCCTGTGAGTTGATAGGACGTACAAGTTCTTTAACGAATGCGGGAGCATCATCTTCTGCCTTAACATCGTCAGCGAGGTTAGCCCAAGCTGCGTCGATAGCAAGCTGCTTGTATTCGCCACCGCGGTCAACGGCTGCATAGTTCTTGTCGACAACGTCCTGACCCTTCTTGCCGTAAGACTTAACGATGAACTTCTTCATCTGCTCAACTGCGAGGTCTACCGGGATAACGCCCGTAATACGGAAGAATGCGCTTTGGAGGATGGTATTGGTACGGTTGCCAAGACCAATCTCCTGTGCAATCTTAGTTGCGTTGATATAATAAACGGTGATATTGTTTTGAGCGAAGTAACGCTTAACTTTGTTCGGAATGAAGTTAACCAGCTCTTCACCGTCGAAGATGGTGTTCAAAAGGAACGTACCGTTCTTCTGCAAACCGCGTGTAACGTCGTACATGTTCAAGTAAGCCTGAACGTGGCAAGCTACGAAGTTAGGAGTGTTAACCAGATATGTCGAACGGATAGGAGTATCGCCGAAACGAAGGTGAGAACATGTGAAACCGCCTGACTTCTTTGAGTCATAAGAGAAGTAAGCCTGGCAGTGTTTGTCTGTGTTGTCACCGATAATCTTCACCGAGTTCTTGTTTGCACCAACGGTACCGTCTGCACCGAGTCCGTAGAATTTAGCCTCGAACATGCCTTTTCCGCCGAGTGCCATTTCCTCAACCTGCGGCAGAGATGTGAATGTAACGTCGTCTACGATACCAACGGTAAAGTGGTTCTTAGGCTCCGGCAATGCGAGGTTGTTGAATACGGCGATAATCTTAGCCGGTGTTGTGTCGCTTGATCCGAGACCGTAACGACCGCCAACGATGAGCGGCTTGTTCTCAACATCATAGAATGCGCTCTTAACATCGAGATACAGAGGTTCGCCTTCTGCTCCCGGTTCCTTTGTGCGGTCAAGTACAGCGATGCGCTTAACAGTCTTGGGAACAGCTGCGAGCAAGTGCTTAACAGAGAACGGACGATAGAGGTGAACAGAAATCATACCAACCTTTTCGCCATTCTGGTTCAGGTAGTCGATAGCCTCGCGAGCAGCCTCTGTTGCCGATCCCATAAGGATAATCATGCGCTCTGCATCCTCTGCTCCGTAATATGAGAAGAGGTGATATTCACGACCGGTGATTTTGCTGATTTCACCAAGGTATTCTTCAACAACCTCAGGTACTTTATCATAGTAATCGTTGCATGCCTCGCGGTGTGTGAAGAATGTCTCGGGGTTCTCTGCTGTACCGCGTGTCATAGGACGCTCGGGAGAGAGAGCACGGTTGCGGAAGTTCTCAACCTCATCCATCGGAACGAGGGGACGGATATCTTCCATGTCGAGCAGCTCAATCTTGTGATACTCGTGAGATGTGCGGAAACCGTCGAAGAAGTTTACGAACGGAACATGAGTCTTCAATGTTGCGAGGTGAGCAACAGCTGTCATATCCATAACTTCCTGAACAGAGCCTTCGCAAAGCATAGCGAAACCTGTCTGACGGCAAGCCATAACGTCCTGATGGTCACCGAAGATACAGAGTGAGTGTGAAGCAAGTGTACGAGCGGAAACGTCGAATACACAAGGCAGCAATTCACCTGCAATCTTGTACATGTTAGGAATCATCAGCAACAGACCCTGCGATGCAGTAAATGTTGTCGTCAGTGCGCCGGCTTGCAAAGAGCCGTGAACAGCACCTGCGGCACCTGCCTCAGACTGCATTTCCTGTACGGAAACGGTCTGTCCGAAAAGGTTCTTGCGACCTTTTGCAGCCCACTCGTCAACGTGTTCTGCCATCGGAGATGACGGCGTGATAGGATAAATAGCCGCTACTTCGCTAAACATATAGCTGATATGTGCAGCAGCCTCGTTACCATCACAAGTGATAAACTTTTTTTCTTTAGCCATTTTTAATAAAATATTAATGTTAATGTATCTAAGTTTTTTATTAATACAAAAATCCAAACAGCCATAACGGAATGCGGTTGTCTTTGCCCACCTCCGTGTTATACCGAGCGTAAATTGTATCCGGGTTCATCCGTATTTTGCTTTTACTGTCGGCGTTGCAAATTCTGAACTTCTTGTCACCGTCTAAAATGTAGTAGTTGTCTTTCCCGCTTTGGTTTACTTTATGGTCTTTCCACAGCGAGTTGACGAAGAAGGTCTCCATCTTATCCTGTTCGTCCACCTTTATCGGATATATGGCGTAAAGCAGATTTGAGTTGTGCATCATTATTTTAGTAGGCTTTTTAGGAAACTTTTGCCCAACTGGATAAATGATGTTTATCAAGCGTGCGTCAGCCAAATATTTGATATAGTTCATTACTGTGGCGCGGGATGTTTCTATGCTGTTCGCCAGTTTGCTGATGTTCGGAGCTTTTGGTCCCTCAACGGCAATCTGATAAAACAGTTTCTTTATCTTTGTAAGATATTTAAGTTCGATCTGCTTTATTAACAGTATGTCGACTTCCGTCATCATATTCATTGTTTTAAGCAGATTTTCAGAAAAGTTCCTATGTTCGAGGAAGAACGGATAGAAGCCGTGATGCAGGTATTCTTGAAAGTATTTGTTTGGCGAAACTTCCGGCAGAATACTTCTTGTTATATGTTCGTGCCCGTTTAATATCTCGTCCAAGGTATAAGGCTTGAAGTTCTTTCCCGTGACAAGATTGATATATTCACGGAATGAAAATCCTCTCAGATTATAGCTTTTGACAATGCCGCTCAGCTCGGGGTTATCCTCTTTAAGCCTCATCACGCTGCTTCCGGTGAAAACAATCTTCAATCCTGGGTATTTGTCGTAACACAAGCGTAACTCCTTACTCCAATTTTTCTCTTTGAAAACTTGGTCTATAAGCAGTACCTTACCTCCGTTTTTATAGAATTCTCCTGCAAAATCGGCGATGCCCCTGCCTTGGAAATAAAAGTTGTTCATGTTGACATAAAGGCAGCGACGGTCTCCCGAGTCAAAATGTTCCTTGGCATATTGTAAAAGAAATGTGGTCTTACCCACACCTCTTGTCCCCTTAATGCCAATCATTCTTTCGTTCCAGTCTATTTCGTCCATCAGCATGCGACGGACGGGAGCATTTGTATGTTCCACCAAATATGTATGAGTTCGAAAGAAAGCTTCCATTTGTTTTTCAGATTAATTCCAACTGCAAAGATAATATTTTATTCTTTATTTGCAAACCATACATTACAAAAACTCGTTTTTTTTTATTATTTTTGCACCACGAATAATTAATCTGTCTATTCAAGTGAAATTACATATATTCAATCCCGAGCATGAAATGGCGCTGGCATATGATAAATGCAACATAACGCTTCCTCATGCGATACAGGAATTCAAGAATAATTTGAGCTTTATCCCGGCGCTTTGGGCTGACGATGGCGACTGTGTGCTGACGGATGATATACCGTTCGCGCTGAAAGCATTGAGCCGGGTCCGCAAACCTCATGCGGACGTCTTGTTTCTTGCACCGATGGAAATCAAAGATGTATGTTTTGATGAAATATGTCCGTGGGGTTGGGATAAGAGTGTCAAGATGCAACTGATTGCCTGCGGCGTTGATGCAAGTCTTTTACCAACAGATGATTTGTTGTTGAATATCAGAGAATTATCCGGTAGGCAACAAACCGTTTCTTTACTTAAAATCCTTCGTGAGAATATCGAGGCGCTGACATGCGGCGAGAGCTTCTTTATTGTAGATTTGCAGGATCTTCAATTAGCTCTCGAACGTTATAATCATATTGTTGTAAAGGCACCTTGGAGCAGCAGCGGTCGCGGCGTGCGATATATTGAAAAAGGTAATACGGACGTTTCAACCTTGGGATGGATACGGAATGTCATCAAAAGTCAAGGTGGAATAATGGCGGAGCCATATTATAATAAGTTAAGAGACTTCGCCATGGAGTTTTATTCGTATGGCGACGGCACGGTGGATTACCGCGGTCTGTCAGTCTTCAATACTGAAAAAGGCAGCTATACGGGCAATCTGATCGCATCGGATAGCAGAAAACGGGAAATCATCTCCCGTTATATTTCGGATGAAACGTTGACTGTTATAAAAGAACGTATCATAAATTATTTCTCCATACAACTTAAAAATGTTTATCGCGGACCGTTCGGCGTTGACATGATGATTGTTCAAGGCAACGACGGCAAGGGCTTCCTACTGCATCCTTGCGTGGAAGTAAACCTCAGAATGACGATGGGGCATGTTGCAAACGCTCTGCATACATTGCCCGACGGTCCCGAAGAAGTCATGCGGATTGTTCATGACGTGAATTACCAACTTAAATCCGAACCTACGGAAAACAACTTTGTAAAAGTAATCTGAACATGAAATTCATTAATATAAATCTAATTTAACATGAAACAAATCTTATTATTCGTATTCGCTTTGCTGCCGCTGGTAGCGCAAGCCCAGTATCGTTCGGAGGTCTGGTGCCCTGACAATGGTAACGGAACGTACACCAATCCGGTCATTGATGCCGATTACAGTGATCCTGATGTTTGCGTGGTCGGTGACGATTATTACATGACGGCAAGTTCGTTCAACTGCATTCCCGGTCTGCCTATCCTCCATTCAAAGGATCTCGTGAACTGGGAAATAATCGGATATGCCATAAAAGAACTTACTCCGAAAGAAGAATTTGACAAGCCTTCACACGGAAACGGCGTCTGGGCGCCCAGTATCCGCTACCACAACGGCTTGTTCCAAATATATTGGGGCGACCCTGACTACGGCGTGTTCAAGGTTACGGCGAAAGACCCGAAGGGACCTTGGACAAAACCTCATTGCGTTATCAAGGGCAAGGGCATGATCGATACCACTCCGCTGTGGGACGAGGACGGTCGTTGCTACCTTGTAAACGGCTGGGCAAACAGTCGTTCAAAGTTTGCGTCCGTGCTTACCGTCCGCGAACTTGATAAGTTCGGAAACAGAGCGATAAGCAATCCTGTGATAGTGTTCGACGGCAACGGCACGGAGAACCGTACCGCCGAAGGTCCCAAATTCTACAAACGTGACGGCTGGTATTGGATAATGTGTCCCGCCGGTGGTGTTCCCACGGGCTTTCAGCTCGCCATGCGTTCAAAGACGCCCTACGGTCCTTATGAGGTGATGAAGGTTCTGGCACAAGGCAAGACAAACATTAACGGTCCTCATCAGGGTGCGTGGATACACACGTCACAGGGTGAAGACTGGTTTATCCACTTCCAAGATAAAGAGTGCTATGGACGCGTCATTCATCTGCAACCTGTGACATGGAAAGACAACTGGCCCGTTATGGGTAAGGTGCCGGCTAAGGGTTATTGCGGTGAACCCGTCACTACGTTCCGCAAACCTAAGACCGCAGCCCCCGTATCAATCGTCAATCCCGTCGAGAGTGATGAGTTCAACGAGCCTAAGATGGGACTTCAATGGCAGTGGCACGCTAACTATCAGCAGACTTTCGGCATGCCGACGACGCTCGGAACATTCAGAATTTACACTCATAAGGTGAGCGAGAATTATAAGAATTTATGGGAGGTGCCTAACCTCTTGCTGCAAAAGACACCGACGGAGAAGTTTACCGCCACAACAAAAATACGCTTCACGGCAAAAGCCGACAACCAGCGCGGAGGACTCCTTGTGATGGGTCACAGCTATTCGGCTCTCGTCGTGAAGAGAGTGGGAGAGGAGTTCCAGTTGCAACAGATAATGTGTCACAACTCCGATCGCGGTCAGGCAGAGACAGTAAAGGTGCTTGCCACGCTGAAACCTACCTATAAAGACAAAATCGACTATCAGCCGGCTATCCACGAAGACATTTATCTTCGCATGAAAGTTGCCGACGGCAAATGCCGTTTCTATTACAGCATGAACGGCAAGAGCTTCAAGGAAGTGGGCGAAGAGCTGAAAATGAAGGAAGGCAAATGGATCGGAGCAAAGATCGGCTTTGTTGCCACCGAACCGGCTGGCAAGACCAACCGCGGATGGATCGATGCCGACTGGTTCCGCGTGACGAAATATTAAATTCATTGTAAAACCACGGATTTTCAGATGTGAATATTTATACGGAAGCGTAAAGGAAAACCGTATAAAACTACGCTTGCAGCAACTTGAAATCCCGGGTTTTACCACCCGTTTTCCAAAAGGCGGTCTTTTGCATTGTAAAAGACCGCCTTTTAGCGTGTAAAAGGCAAGCTTTCAGGAGCTGAAAGACCGCCTTTTGCAAAGCCGTTCACCGTATACTGTTTTCTTACGGATAAGTGCCTGTCTTACAGTTGAATACAAAAAACGTGAAAATTCGTTATCTCGGTTGATATAATGACATGAATATTTATTCATCAGACCTGTATATCTGTCGTGAAAACGTCAAATCTCCGTTTTTTCAACGATACCGTTTCCGGCGTCGTTTAAACGAATGTAAAAAAGCCGCCAAATCTCACTAAGAGCCGTTAACAGCCTTATTTCTTGTGTTAAAAGAGGACAAATATACACGCGGATTTAACTGTTTAACAAATTTTGCGTCTAAATTTGCATTCCTGAAAAAAATAAGATATAAATGTTTTAAATCAAAAATAAAAGAGATGAGAAAGTTATCAAACTATTTCGTTTATGCAATCTGCATTATGGCAGTTGCATTTTCAGCAGGAACTTTTATAAAGGTTAACGCTAATAACGCAGCCCCGGGACAACCGGTTGACTTGACGTATGCCGCCGAGAAGGCTCTGCCGGCGGTCGTACATATCAAATATCTTCAAAACAGTAAGATCCAGACGGTCGACGTACAGGCAGACCCGTTTGATGATTTCTTCGGTCCGTTCGGCTTCTTCGGCAACCCAGGAAATCAAGGCGGAACTAAGAAGAGACAGGTGCAGACACCTAAGAGAGAGGGCGCCGGCTCGGGAGTGATTATCTCGGCAGACGGTTACATCGTGACCAACAACCACGTTGTTGAGGACGCCGACGAGCTGACCGTAACGCTTGACGACAACCGCGAGTTCTCGGCACGCATCATCGGAACAGACAAAAACACCGACCTCGCGCTGATAAAGGTAGACGGTAAGAACCTGCCGACACTTACCATCGGTGACAGCGACAAGCTGAAAGTGGGCGAGTGGGTGCTCGCCGTGGGCAATCCGTTCAACCTCAATTCAACGGTAACGGCAGGTATTGTCAGCGCAAAGGCACGTTCGCTCGGAGCAAACGGTGCAAATGCCGTCGAGTCATTCATCCAGACAGACGCTGCGATTAATGCCGGTAATTCGGGCGGAGCCTTGGTTAATGTAAAAGGCGAGCTCGTCGGTATTAACGCAATGCTTTATTCAAGAACCGGAAGTTACAGCGGTTACGGTTTTGCCATCCCTACAACGATTATGAATAAGGTCGTTGCCGACCTTAAAAAATACGGTACCGTTCAGCGCGCCCTTATCGGAATTGAAGGCATTGACGTGAACAAATATGTTGACTCGCAGAAAGAACAAGGCAAAGAGACCGACCTCGGAACGATGGAAGGCATTTACGTGGCAAAAGTTTCCGAGGGTGGAGCAGGTGCGGAAGCCGGTCTTGAAAGCGGCGACGTGATAACATCAGTAGATGGAAAGAAGGTTAAGAAGATGGCCGAACTTCAAGAATATCTTGCCAACAAGCGCCCGGGCGACAAGGTTACCGTCGCATATCTGCGTAACAAGAAGAGCAAGACCGCTGTCGTAACGCTGAAAAACCAGCAGGGCAACACCAACGTTGTAAAGAACGCAGACCTTGATGTTCTCGGCGCAAACTTCCGCGAAATCAACGCATCGGAGAAACAGCAGCTCAACATCACCTACGGACTGAATGTAATCAAGGTAAACAACGGTGCCTTCAAGAACGCCGGCATAAACAAAGGCTTTATCATACAGGTGGTAAACGACCAGCCGATGAAGACAATCGACGACCTTCAGAAGGCGGTAAAAGAGGCATCTGTAAGCAAAGACCCCGTGCTTGTGATAAGAGGAATTTATCCTACGGGTAAGAAGGGCTACTTTGCCGTACCTTTGCAGGAGAACTGATCAGAGTGACAAGACAACATAAAGAAACTCATTCCGCAGCATTCTTACATTTTGTATATAATGCGGAATGAGTTTCTTTGTATTTAATGACAAATCGTTGTTTTTACGAATAAAAAGAATAAAATGTTTGTTCCTGAATAAGAATTTTGTTACATTTGCACATACTTTAATCTAAAAATACATGAGACAACTTAAAATCACTAAATCCATAACAAACAGAGAGAGTGACTCTTTGGACAAATACCTACAAGAGATAGGACATGAAGAGCTAATAAGCGTGGAAGAAGAGGTTGAGTTGGCTCAACGTATCAGACAAGGAGATCGTAAAGCGCTCGAGAAACTGACAAAAGCAAATCTTAGATTTGTAGTCTCTGTGGCAAAACAATATCAAAATCAGGGGCTCAGTCTGCCTGATCTTATCAACGAAGGCAATGTCGGACTGATAAAGGCGGCAGAGAAATTTGACGAGACGAGAGGCTTTAAGTTCATCTCATACGCCGTATGGTGGATACGTCAAAGTATTCTGCAAGCGATAGCGGAACAAAGTCGTATCGTAAGACTTCCGCTAAATCAGGTCGGTTCGGTAAACAAAATCAATCGGATATTGAATAAGTTTGAGCAGGAGAACGAGCGTCGCCCGAGCATTGACGAGATAGCCGACAAGGTGGATATTCCCCATGACAAGATTGAAGAGGCGATGAAGGTGAACAGCCGTCATGTGTCGGTTGACGCCCCGTTTGCCGACGGCGAGGAGAACAGCTTGCTTGACGTGCTGCCCAACGACGACTCTCCGATGGCTGACAAGACGCTGGTCTTGGAGTCGTTAAGGGAAGAAATCAACCGTGCCCTGCAAACTCTCAACGAGCGCGAACGTCATATCATAGAAGCCTTTTTCGGCATAAACCAATCTGAAATGACGCTCGAGGAAATAGGAGAGAGATACGGTCTGACACGCGAACGCGTAAGACAGATTAAAGAAAAGGCAATAAGAAGATTGCGCCAGAATACAAAGAACAAATTGTTAAAATCATATTTAGGTCAATAAAATAATGAAATCGTCAAAATATCTTATCGTAGTTTTATTCTTAACGTTGGCAACGGCATGGAGCATAAACACCTCAGCAAAAAATAAGAGATTGCCGAAGGCTTATATTTTCGGCGTTGCGGCATCCTTCAATGACTCGATAGTTTATTTCACCAATGTGCAAGAGGTTGACAGCGTTTGGATTAACGATAAGAGCGATTTCCTTCTAAACCGAAGCGATTATTCGTATCAGTTGAAAAATTATCTTGAAAGTCAGGGTCTGAGCCGTCGTACATGTATTGTCAGCTACGCTCTTAAACGTAAAGCAGCAGAGAAGAAATACACGAAGATGAGAAATAAATATGTGAAGAGAGGAGCCTTTGACCTTAGAGATATAGATAGCAAAGACTTCAAATTCGTTCATGTCGACATCGACGAATAAATGTTTCTGTCCGAACGTTTGATTATCAATCACATTCTTTGTTGTAGAATATCACATTCTTGAAAAATCTTTAATGATGACTTGCGATACGGAAAGAACTAACACTAACGGCGTTCACGACTTTACCATTGCAGACTTTAAAGTAAGAATTATCTTCAAAGACATTGTTGAAGATGGCATGAATATTCTTCCGTCTTTCCGTAATTTCAGATCAAAGGCATTGGACAACGACGATTTTCTTTTTATCCTGACAATCGAAGAAGACCTCAGATGCGATTTGATGACAGCAGAAAACATAGGGACGTTCGATACCGGCAATGGCGATACCATCGTTGATAAATATGCTGACGGCGGATATAGGTTTGTAATGAAAGATATCAGCGGACGGCAATGTTGCATGCTGATAACAGACAAAGACTTCTCGCATTGCAGATGTATGTTAAACGGTGACAGAAACCTTAGATATTTCGGACTTAACAATGCGCTGATGCTTGTCTTCGCCTTTGCGGCGAGCAGATTTGAAACATTGCTCATGCACGCCTCCGTTGTCAGGCAGAATGGTTACGGATATGCGTTTATCGCAAAAAGCGGAACAGGAAAAAGTACACATACCGGATTATGGGTCAAGCACATAGACGGATGTGATTTGATGAACGACGATACACCGATAATCCGTATAATCAACGGACAACCATATATTTATGGCAGTCCGTGGAGCGGAAAGACGCCCTGTTACAGACCGATCAAGGCAAAACTTGGGGCAATAACACGCATTGACAGAGCCGGAAAAAACAGTATCGAGAAGATGAGACCTGTCGCGGCGTTCGCATCGTTGCTGCCAAGTTGCTCGTCAATGAAGTGGGACAAAGACATACATGACTCGACATGTAAAATCATAACAAAGTTGGTTGAGACCGCAAATATTTACACTTTGCATTGTCTTCCCGACAAAGAAGCTGCCGTACTATGCAACAAGGAAATCTCAAAGTAAAAGAGAAGCAGTTTGCCAACAGTCTTATCCTTCCTGAAATAGTCAAGATGCTTGATGCGGGACATACGGTCACGCTACGTTTGAAAGGGTACAGCATGCGCCCGTTTCTTGAAAACGGAAGGGACAAGGCTCTTCTTGTAAAGCCTTCGGAGATAAGGGTCGGCGATCCGGTGTTGGCAGAGATAGCCCCCGGACAATATGTTCTTCATCGGATTATTGATATATCAGAAGAAGTGGTGACGTTAAGAGGCGATGGTAATCTCAACATAGAGACATGCAAGCGACAGGATATAAAAGGTGCCGTGATAGGTTTTTACAGAAAAGGGCATGACAAGCTCGACATGATAAGCGGCAGAAAGTGGCGCGTTTACTCATTTCTTTGGACGCGTCTGTTTCCTATCCGTCGATACCTTTTATATATTTACAGACATTTATGGTTAAAAATATTCTCAATAAAAATAACTTAGGATGAAAGCAAAAACAGGTTTTAATCTACGTAATATTTGTGGAGAACAGATAATTGTGGCAGAAGGTAAAGAGAATATCGACTTTACCAACATAATAAGCATGAATGAAACATCTGCTTATCTGTGGGAACAGATACAAGGAAAAGATTTCTTTGATGAGACTACTCTTGCCGAATTGCTTTTCAAAGAATATGAAGTAGATAAGGAAACCGCGACAAAAGACGCGGCAGGACTTATTGAAAGCTGGTTGGAAGCCGGCATAATTGAAAATTAAAAATTAAGAGTTAAGAATTAAGAAAATATGCCTTGTTATTATTAGTTTGT